>NZ_JBIALS010000038.1:0-72896 GCF_042873655.1 Streptomyces sp. NPDC004609
ATATAAACACAACAAAAAAAAAAACAAAAAAAAACACACCCCCCCGCCCGCGGCCGGCCCCCCCCCCGCCCCGCGCGCCGGGGCCGCGCGCCCCCCCCCCCCCCCCCCCCCCCCCCCCCCCCCCCCCCGACTGCGTTTCCCCAGCGCCTAGGAAGAGATGGCGAGCATGACCGTGCAGACCGAACGGCCGCCTGCCGGCCCGACGGAGGTACACCTCCCCCCCACGAAGGGCAAGGGCAAGCACTCAGCGTCCCGTAAGCCGGGCGCCCTCGCGCCCTATCTGCTCTTGCTTCCCGCTGTTGCCGCCACCCTGATCTTCCTGGGCTGGCCACTGATCAACAACGGGATACTGTCGTTCCAGAACCTCAATATGAGACAGCTGATCCAGCATCTCACCGAGTGGAACGGGATCGACAACTACAAGGACGTCCTCAGCGGTTCCGAATTCTGGCGGGTCACCGGACGCTCCATCCTGTTCACCGCGGCCAATGTCGTGGCGATCATGATCATCGGCACCCTGGTCGGTCTGCTCCTCGCCCGGCTCGGCAAGAAGATGCGCGTCACCCTGCTGGTCGCGCTCGTCCTCGCCTGGGCCATGCCGGTCGTCGCCGCCACCACGGTCTACCAGTGGCTGTTCGCCCAGCGGTTCGGCGTCGTGAACTGGGTCCTGGCCAAAATCGGCTTCGACTCGATGTCCGACTACAACTGGATGGGCACCCAGTACTCCACGTTCTTCGTGGTCCTCGTCCTGATCGTCTGGCAGTCGATCCCGTTCGTCGCGCTCAACCTGTACGCGGCGACCACCACGATCCCCAAGGAGCTGTACGAGGCCGCCGCGCTCGACGGCGCCGGAGGATGGCGGAGCTTCACCTCGGTCACCCTGCCGTTCCTGCGGCCGTTCCTCTACGCGACGACGTTCCTGGAGATCATCTGGGTCTTCAAGGCGTTCGTCCAGGTCTTCACCATCAACGGCGGCGGGCCCGACCGCCTCACGGAGATCCTGCCGGTGTACGCCTACATCGAGGGCATCGGCAACCAGCACTACGGCATGGGCTCCGCCATCGCCATGCTCACCATCCTGGTCATGCTCGTCCTGACCGCGTACTACCTCCGGATCGTTCTCAAGCAAGAGGAGGACGAGTGATGAATCGTTCCCTGTTCGGCCGCATCTGGCCCAACGCGATCGCCATCCTGCTCTCCGTCGCCTTTGTCTTCCCGGTGTACTGGATGTTCGCGACCGCCTTCAAGCGGACCACGGACATCGTCGCGGACACCCCCGTCTGGTTCCCCACAAACCCGACGCTCCAGCACTTCGAGACGGCGGTCTCGGCCGACAACTTCTGGACCTTCGTCCGCAATTCCTTCACCGTCACCATCCTCGCGGTGGTCTTCTCACTGATCATCGCGCTGGCGGCGTCCTTCGCCCTCGCCCGTATGCGGTTCAAGGGCCGGCGAGGCTTCATCATCGGCTTCATGGTCGCCCAGATGGCGCCCTGGGAAGTCATGGTCATCGCGATCTACTTCATCGTGCGTGACGCCGACATGCTCAACAGCCTGGTGCCGCTGACCCTCTTCTACATGGTCATGATCCTCCCCTTCACCCTTCTGACCCTGCGCGGCTTCGTCGCCGGGGTGCCGAAGGAACTGGAGGAATCGGCCATGGTCGACGGGTGCACCCGCAGGCAGGCGTTCGTCAAGGTGATCCTGCCGCTCCTCGCGCCGGGACTCATGGCCACCTCGATGTTCGGCTTCATCACCGCCTGGAACGAGTTCCCGATGGTGCTGGTGCTGAACAAGCAGGTGGAATACCAGACTCTTCCGCTCTGGCTCTCCGGCTTCCAGACGACGTTCGGCAACGACTGGGGCGCCACGATGGCCGCGTCCACTCTCTTCGCCATCCCGATCCTGATCCTCTTCGTCTTCCTGCAGCGCAGGGCGGTCAGCGGTCTCACGGACGGCGCGGTGAAGGGGTAATCGCAGTGACTTCTCTGACCAGTGGCCTCCGCGCCACCGACCAGCTCAGCCGGGACGCGCTCGCCGTCCTCCAGCCGGGCTTCCCCGGCACCACGGCGCCCGAGTGGCTGCTCCGGCTGATCGGCGAAGGACTGTCCGGCGTCGGACTCTTCGGCCGCAACATCGCCGCCCCCGGGCAGCTGACCGCGCTCACCGCGCAGCTGCGGGCCGAGCGCGACGACATCCTCGTCGCCATCGACGAGGAGAGCGGGGACGTCACCCGGCTCGAAGTCCGCGACGGGTCCTCGTTCCCCGGCAACTACGCGCTCGGGATCGTCGACGACACGGACCTCACCCACGATGTCGCCCGCGAACTCGGCCGCAGGCTCGCCGCGTGCGGAGTCGACTTCAACTGGGCGCCGTCCGCGGACGTCAACTCCAACCCGGACAACCCGGTGATCGGCGTACGGTCCTTCGGCGCCGACGCCGCGCTCGCCGCCCGGCACACGGTCGCGTACGTCGAGGGGCTCCAGTCCTCCGGCGTCGCCGCCTGCATCAAGCACTTCCCCGGCCACGGCGACACCAACGTCGACTCCCACCACGCGATGCCCCGCATCGACGCGGACCTCGACACCCTGCACGCCCGTGAGCTGCTGCCCTTCCGCGAGGCCATCGCGGCCGGCAGCAAGGCCGTGATGAGCGCGCACATCCTGCTCCCGGCGCTCGACTCCGAACGCCCCGCGACCCTCAGCCCGCAGATCCTCACCGGACTGCTCCGGGAGGAACTGGGCTTCGGCGGACTCATCGTCACCGACGGCATGGAGATGCAGGCCATCTCCTCCGTGTACGGCATCGAGTGCGGCTCCGTCCTCGCGATCGCCGCGGGCGCCGACGCGATCTGCGTCGGCGGCGGGCTGTGCGACGAGGACACCGTGCTGCGGCTGCGCGACGCGCTGGTCCAGGCGGTGCGCGACGGCGATCTGCCCGAGGAGCGGCTCGCGGACGCGGCGGCGCGGGTACGGACCCTCGCCGACTGGACGCGGACCGCCCGGAGGGCGCTCGCGGAGCCGGGTGCGGAAACGCAGGAGGGGACCGCGCCCGGCGCCGGACACACCACCGGCACGGGCCGCGACAACCTCCGGGTCGATCTCGACTGGGCCGACCTCGCCGACATCGGGCTGGTCGCCGCGCGGCGCGCGATCCGGGTGACCCGGGGCGAGCAGCCCTTCGAGCCCGTCGCCGACGCGCCGTACGTCGCCGCGTTCGCGCCCGTCGCCAATATCGCCGTCGGCGACGAGACGCCCTGGGGTGTCGCGCCCGCCCTCGCCGAGATGCTGCCCGGCACCACCACCGGCACGTACACCGACTCCGGCACCGGCGAACCGGGGGAGACG
Source organism: Streptomyces sp. NPDC004609 (assembly GCF_042873655.1). Lineage (NCBI taxonomy): Bacteria > Bacillati > Actinomycetota > Actinomycetes > Kitasatosporales > Streptomycetaceae > Streptomyces > Streptomyces sp. NPDC004609. The sequence continues at coordinate 3,348 of NZ_JBIALS010000038.1, forward strand.
GCGGCGCTGGTGGGGAACGTGCTGGGCAAGGCGGCAGACCGTAGGATCGTCGCAGTAGTACGCGATGTCCACCGCCACCCCTGGATGGCGGCCGCCCTGGACGCGCTGATCGCGGCCCGGCCGGACACGGTCGTCGTCGAGATGGGTGTCAACCGGGCCGAGCCGAAGGGCGCGCTGCACATCGCGACCCATGGCGCCGCCCGCGTCTGCGGACGGGCCGCCGCGGAGGTCATCACCGGCAAGGACGCCGGGGCCTGACCGACGCGGACAGTGCTGTGCCGGGGCGCGCCCCCGCGGGCCCCAGGGCCGCCGCGCGCCGCCCCGGCACACGGAACGCCATTTGGAGGCATCCAGCATGTCCGCCACGCATTCGGCCGAACAGAGCGAGCGTCCGGGCCGGATCATGTCCGGTGAAATGGCAGAACAGCCCGCGGTACTGCGGCGCATCCTGGAGCAGGGTGCGCCGCGCATCCGTTCCGTGGCGTCGGCGATCGCGGCCCGCGGCCCGCGCTTCGTCCTGCTCACCGCGCGGGGCACCTCCGACAACGCCGCCCTGTACGCGAAGTACCTGCTGGAGATCCGGCTGGGGCTGCCGTGCGGGCTCACCTCCATGTCCACGACCACGGCGTACGGGGCGCGGCCCGATCTGCGGGACGTCCTCGTGGTGACGGTCAGCCAGTCGGGCGGCTCGCCGGACCTGGTGGCGTCCACCCAGGCGGCGCGGGAGGCCGGCGCGATCACCCTCGCGGTGACCAACAACCCCGACTCACCGCTGGCGGCCGTCTCCGAGTTCCACATCGACGTCCTCGCCGGGCCGGAGAAGGCGCTGCCCGCGACCAAGACGTACACCGCGTCGCTGCTGGCGCTCTACCTCCTCGTCGAGGGCCTGCGGGGCGAGGACGGTTCCGCGGCGAAGGTCCTGCCCGATCTGGCGGCGCAGGTCCTCGGCCGCCAGAACGAGGTACGGCAGCTGGCGTCCCGCTACCGGTTCGCCGAGCGCATGGTGATCACCTCGCGGGGATACGGGTATCCCACGGCGAAGGAAGCGGCGCTCAAGCTCATGGAGACGAGCTACATTCCCGCGCTGTCCTACTCCGGGGCGGATCTGCTGCACGGGCCCCTGGCCATGGTCGACAACATCTCGCCCGTCATCGCGGTCGTCACCGACGGCAAGGGCGGTGAGGCGCTTCAGCCCGTCCTGGACCGGCTGCGGGGGCGCGGGGCGGATCTGGTCGTCATCGGGCCGGCGGCGCAGGTGGCGGGGGCGTCCGCGGGCTTCGTCCTGCCGACGGAGGGGGTGCCCGAGGAGCTTCAGCCGATCCTGGAGATCCTGCCGCTCCAGTTGCTCGCGTACGAGGTCACGATCGCGCGCGGCCAGGATCCGGATGCGCCGCGGGCGCTGGCGAAGGTCACGGAGACGCGCTGACCCTGCGGTGTGCCGTTTCCCGGGGGCGTAGGCGCCTTGGCGTGCCTGTTTCCCGTAGGGTGCGGGGCCCTTGGCGTGCGGTTTCCCCCGGGACGCGCGGGCCCTCTTGGCGTGCGGTCTGCAGGGTGCGGGGCCTCTTGGTGTGCCTGGTTGCCCGGGGCGCGGGCGCCTTGGCGTGCCGTTTTCGCAAGGTGCGGGGCCCTTGGCGTGACTGCCTCCGCAGGGCGCGGGCCCTTGCGGGGGCTCTGCCCCCGTCCCCCCGCGCCTCAATCGCCGGCGGGGCTCAATATGGCTGCCCGCGCCCCCAGCCCAACACCAGCCCGTCCACCGCGCGCAAGGAGCCACCCCAGTCCGTCCGGCGTATGCAAGGAGCCACCCCCGTCCGCCGGATGAGAGGAGCCGCGCCACCCTGCCCGGCGTTCGAGCCCCGGCCACCCCTGCCCGCCGCATGGGGGGAGCCACCCCACCCCGGCGTATGAGCCCGGGCCAATTCCAGCCCGTCCGGCGTTTGAGGACGGAGGGGGCGGTGGTGACCGGCCACGGGGCATGGGGCGCGGACCGGCTCGGTGGGCGGGATCAATTCCAGCCCGTCCGGCGTTTGAGGACGGAGGGCGTGGTGGTGACCGGCCACGGGGCATGGGGCCTGGGGCGCCGTACCGGCTCGGTGGGCGGGGCCAATTCCAGCCCGTCCGGCGTTTGAGGACGGAGGGCGTGGTGGTGACCGGCCACGGGGCATGGGGCCTGGGGCGCCGTACCGGCTCGGTGGGCGGGGCCAATTCCAGCCCGTCCGGCGTTTGAGGACGGAGGGGGCGGTGGTGACCGGTCACGGGGCAGGGGCAGGGGGCAGGGGGCGCGGACCGGCCCGGTGGGCGCATCGCGGGGCACCCGGGGCAGAAATACCCGCGGGCCGCGGCGCCTGACGGGACCCTCAACCCGTCCGGCACCGCAGCCCGGAGTGCTCCGGCCGGCAGGTGTGCGGGCCCGCGCGGCCGTGGGGGAGGACGCGGCGCAGTCAGGGCAGAGAGCGCCGGTTCCTCGTTCCACCCACCTGTGCGGGGAGGGTGGAAGCTCTTGACTCGTCATTATTGTGGACTAGACCATTCACCGATGTCCATGCATCTGCGGACCTCAGTTTGAACTCTCATTTTTCACCACGAGCCCCAACCGCACCAGACCTCACCGCCCTCCTCGCGGGTACGCTCGCAGATGTGCCCTCCATGAACGACCTCGTCCACCAGCACACCGCCCTCAGCGACTCCGATCTTGAGTGGCTCCATCTGCTGGTCTCGGAGTGGCAGCTGCTCTCCGATCTCTCCTTCGCCGATCTGGTCCTGTGGGTCCCCACGCGCGACGGCACCCGCTATGTCTCCGTCGCCCAGATGCGGCCCAACACCGGCCCGACGTCCTACCAGGACGACATGGTCGGCCATCTGGTGCCCCGGGGCCGCCGCCCGCTGCTCGACGCCGCGCTCGACGAGGGGCGGATCGTGCGTGAGGGCGACCCGGAGTGGCGCGAGGAGGTGCCCGTACGCGTCGAATCGATCCCCGTGCGCCGCGAGGGCCGGGTCCTCGGCGTCATCGCCCGTAACACCAATCTGCTGACCGTACGGACCCCTTCCCGGCTGGAGCTGACCTATCTCCAGTCCGCGTCCGACCTCGCGCAGATGATCGCCGCCGGTGCCTTCCCCTTCCCGGGGCAGCAGGTCGACATGGACGCCTCCCCGCGTGTCGGCGACGGGCTGATCCGGCTCGACGCGGAGGGGATCGTGCAGTACGCGAGCCCCAACGCCCTCTCCGCGTACCACCGCCTCGGGCTCGCGTCCGATCTCGTCGGGCACCACCTCGGCCAGGTCACCGCGGAACTCGCCCCCTCACGCGGCCCCGTGGACGAGGCCATGGTCAAGCTGGCCAGCGGCTACGCGCCCCGGGAGGCCGAGGTCGAGGGCAACGGCGGGGTCATCCAGCTGCGCGCCATCCCGCTCAAGCCCAAGGGTGCCCGGATCGGCTCCCTCGTACTCCTGCGGGACGTGACGGAACTCCGCCGCCGCGAGCGCGAATTGATCACCAAGGACGCCACCATTCGGGAGATCCACCACCGGGTGAAGAACAACCTCCAGACGGTCGCCGCGCTGCTGCGGCTCCAGTCGCGCCGGATGGACTCCGCACGCGGCCGGGAGGCGCTCAACGAGGCCGTGCGGCGGGTGGGTTCCATCGCGATCGTGCACGAGACGCTCTCGCAGAACCTCGACGAGCGGGTGGAGTTCGACGAGATCGCCGACCGGGTCATCGCGATGGTGGCGGAGATCTCACCCGGCAAGGTCGGCTGCCGCCGCACCGGCCGCTTCGGCATCCTCGACGCCGAGGTCGCCACCCCCCTCGCGATGGTGCTGACCGAGGTCCTCCAGAACGCCCTGGAGCACGCCTTCCCGGCCGGTGAACGCGGCGCGGTCGAGGTCTCGGCCGTCCGCGGCGACCAGCGCAAGCAGAGCCGGCTGCTGATCACCGTCCAGGACGACGGCAGGGGCCTGCCCGAGGGCTTCGACGCCCAGCGCACGGGCAATCTGGGCCTCCAGATCGTACGGACGCTGGTGGAGGGGGAGTTGGGCGGGACCTTCGACATGGTCCCCGCTCCCGCGCCGGGCCGCGGCACCCGTGTCGTCCTCGACATCCCGGTGCGCGCCGAGAAGTAGCCGGCCACCGGCCCACGGGCCGGCGGGTGGCCGGGCACAGCAGCGAGCCCCGGGACGTCTCCGTGACGTTCCGGGGCTCGAATGCTGTTGGGTCTACTGCTGCGCGGCTGCGGCTCGTGGCGGTGAGTGCGTACTCGCTGTACGCGCCGCCGGATGCCCCGGGCTCGTCGCGGTGGCGATCAGGCGCTGGCGTTACGCGCCCGGTTGCGAGCGGCGCGGCGCTTCATCGCGCGGCGCTCGTCCTCGCTGAGGCCACCCCAGACGCCGGAGTCCTGGCCGGACTCAAGCGCCCACTGCAGGCACTGCTCCATGACGGGGCAGCGACGGCAGACGGCCTTGGCTTCCTCGATCTGCAGCAGCGCAGGACCGGTGTTGCCGATGGGGAAGAAGAGCTCGGGGTCTTCCTCGCGGCAAACGGCGTTGTGACGCCAGTCCATGGCTGCTACCTCTCCTTGGTATTACGTGCGGTTGCTTGTGAATGTGAACGCTTTCACGAATCCCCCCACAAGGGAAGGGCCGACAGCCAAGCACGCTGGCGTGGTCCTGGGTTCGAGGAGGGGTTCCGGCGGTCTGTGGGGCCGTGTTCTGCGGGCCGTCCCGATCGCCATGAAGAGACTCGCAAACCTCGGCGACGGATACAACCCCTTCCGGAAACTTTTTTTTGATTCCTCGGTGTCGACTAGGTCACAGCCGTACTTCCATGGGGTGGATGCCAGTCCGTACGTTCGAGATAAAGGTCTTTCGACCCTTCTACTCACACAATCACACGCAGTGCACGGTGTACGCCTGTGAACGTCACGCTCGTGCGCAGTCCGAGGTGGTCACCATCCATCTGAAAGGGGAGCGGGACCTTTGAATTCAAGGTGAAGTCCGTCATGTCATGGAGCGTGACCGCGTGCTTGCCGTGAGGCCCGCGTTCCGGACTCGACCGGAGCAGCTGGGTGGCGTAGCGGGTGACCGCGGACGTCGACAGCCGGGAGAGTCCGAGCACGTCGAGACCGGTGTCGAAGGACGCCTTCGGCGAGACGTAGATCGGGCGATTGCCCAGGTAGGTCCAGGGCGAGGTGTTCGCCACTATCGACACCACGAGATCACCGATCGGGTCGGCACCGGGGCGCTCCAGGGTGATCGTGCCGCGCCGGCGGTGGGGATAGTCCATGAACTGGCGGACCACCTGGCGTACATAAAGAGGATGCGTCGAACGCTTTCCGAGTTCCCGCTGCTGTTCGACCCGGCCGATCACACTCGCGTCGAAGCCGTATCCCGCGCAGAAAGTGAACCAGCGCCCCGGAACTCCTTCGTCCGCCGTTCCCCCGGTGCCGGCGGCGAATCCCAGTCCGACCGTGCGTTCGCTCTGCTGACTCAGCGCGTCCAGAATCGCGCCGGTCGCCTCCACGGCGTCATTCGGCAGTCCGAGCGCGCGCGCGAAGACATTGGTGGAGCCGCCGGGGACGACCGCGAGACGGGGCAGCCGGTCGGGGTCGGGTCCGTGGTGGAGCAGTCCGTTGACGACCTCGTTGACGGTTCCGTCACCTCCGAGGGCGACGACCAGATCTATGTCCTCGCTCTCCGCGGCCCGCCGCGCGAGGTCCCGGCCGTGGCCGCGGTACTCCGTGGTCACGGCCTCCAGCTTCATCTCGCTGGCGAGCGCGTGGATGAGTACATCGCGGGTGCGAGCACTGGTGGTGGTTGCTGCCGGGTTGACCACGAGGAGTGCGCGCATGGGGTGCAGCGTACCCAGGACCCGGCACCCGCCCCACCCCCAGGGTGCACGGCTCCGGACCGCCCGCCGGGGCCGTGGCCGCGCGCGCCGGCGGGCCGTGGGGTCCGGGCTCCGGCCCCTCCGCGGCTCCGGGCACGCCCAAGCCCAGCCGGCTCCTCCACGGCTCCCCGCAACCCCTGCGGCGCCTTCCGCGCGGACGCCGTGCCCGCCGCCGCGGGTCCGGGCTCCGGCCGTCCGTGCCGCCCCCGTGCGGGCCACCGACAGAGACCTCCGTCCCCGGCTCCTGCTCCCTGTCCCCGTCCTCGTCCCCGTCCCTGTCCCGGTTCGGGTTCGGGTCCGGGTCCGGGTTCGATCCACGGTGCCGGTCGCGGCCGGTGCATCCGTTGCCGCACCCGTGCCTGCCGCACCTACTACGACACATGCCGGGCCCGGGGGAAGACCCACACACAGGCCCTCCTCCGACTGGCCCGACAGCGCATCAGCGTGCTGTTCGCGATGCTCCGCGACGGCACCTTCTACGAAGCCAGAACCCCGCGCCTCGCTTGACGAAAGACAGAGAGGCACCCCCGACCGGCTCCACGAGCGGTCCCCTGCGGACTCCGCAGGCCCCGGCCGCCCGTGTGCCGCCGCTCCCCGCCGCCGCACGGGCCGGCTCCCGGGCCCCGGGACCGGCGCCGCCCCCGGGGGGTCCCGGCGGCTACCCTGCTGGGGTGAGTACTGACCAGACCCCCCGCCCTGCCCGCCTGGCCGCCGCGGCGGCGGTGTCCGGCCTGGAGGGCCTGGCACTGGTCGCCTACGGCGTGTACATGCTGGTGATGGGCCTGCTGGGCAGGCCGGACAGTCCGTCGCAGGCGGAGATGGGCGGAGTCACCCTCATCGCCCTCGGTGTGCTGCCCCTGGCCGCCGCGCGCGGTCTGCTCCGCCGCCGCAGCTGGAGCCGGGGTCCCGCCCTCATCACCCATCTGATCGCCCTGATCCCGGCCTGGACCCTGCTGCGCTCGTCCGGCGCGATGATCCCGCTCGGGATCGTCGTGGCGGTGGTCGCCGTGACGGGCCTGGTGCTCCTGGTGAACCCGACGACCACCGAGGCCCTCGGCATCCGCGGCGCCGGCCCTCGCGACGTGTAGGTCCTCCCGCCCGGTTCCCGCCGGGCTGCCCGGACCCTGACGGGGTCGCGCGCCCTGGTGCCGCGCCTCTCCCCGTAGCCTTCCGGGCACGGGTGAGGGTCCCGGCGTCGGCGACGACGACGCCGTGGCCTCCCGGTGGTGCCAGGGGGAGGACCCCCGGCACCGGACCCCGCGCCCTCACCCGGTCCGATCCCAGCGGAAGGCCCCGGCCCGGTAGGGCATGCGAGGCCCGGCCCGCTCCTACTCCTCGACGAGCAGCTTCTCGCGCAGCTGGGCGAGGGTCCGCGCCAGCAGACGGGAGACGTGCATCTGCGAGATGCCGACCTCCTGCGCGATCTGCGACTGGGTCATGTTGCCGAAGAACCTCAGCAGGAGGATGCGCTTCTCCCGGGGCGGCAGGTCCTCCAGCAGAGGCTTGAGGGACTCGCGGTACTCGACCCCTTCCAGCGCCTCGTCCTCCGCGCCCAGCGTGTCCGCGACCGCGGGGGACTCGTCGTCGGTGTCGGGGACGTCCAGGGAGAGAGTGGAGTACGCGTTCGCGGACTCCAGGCCCTCCAGGACCTCCTCCTCCGAGATGCCGAGCCGCTCGGCCAGCTCATGGACCGTGGGGGAGCGCCCGTGCTGCTGGGACAGCTCCGCCGTCGCCGTCGTCAGCGCGAGCCGCAGCTCCTGGAGCCTGCGCGGCACCCGTACCGCCCAGCCCTTGTCACGGAAGTGGCGCTTGATCTCGCCCACGACCGTCGGAGTCGCGTACGTCGAGAACTCGACCCCGCGGTCCGGATCGAACCGGTCCACCGACTTGATCAGACCGATCGTCGCGACCTGCGTCAGATCGTCGAGCGGCTCCCCGCGGTTGCGGAACCGTCTCGCCAGATGCTCGACCAGCGGCAGATGCATCCGTACCAGCTGATTGCGCAGCTCCGCCTTCTCCGCCGACCCGTCCGGCAGCGCGCGCAGCTCGATGAACATCGCGCGCGCCCCGCTGCGGTCGTGTGGGTCGTGCTGCTTCTGTTCCTGCACGTGCTCGCTCATGTGGGCCGCCTTCCCCCAGGGCTCCGCCTGGGCGGGGGTACCACCGGCAGTGCCGGGGGGCGTACCCCCAGCCTGCGCCTGCTCCGCCGCTGTCCGGCCGTCGAGTCCGTCCACCGGGTGCGGCCGGGCATGCTGCTCCGGGATGTCATGCACCGCGGGCGGCTCGTTCCGCACCGGACCGTCCTCGTTCCACACCGGACCGTCCCCGTCCCTCACGCCGGCCCGGGTCCCGCGCCGCGCTGCTTGTACAGGCTGATCGAGACCGTACGGTCGTCGGCGACCGACGAGTACACCTTGCCGGCCAGCGCGGAGAGCACCGTCCAGGCGAAGGTGTCGCGCTCGGGCGCCCGGCCGTCGGTCGTCGGGGCGGAGACCGTGACCTCCAGCGAGTCGTCGATGAGCCGGAAGACACAGCTGAGGACGGAACCGGGAACCGCCTGCTGAAGCAGGATCGCGCACGCCTCGTCCACGGCGATCCGAAGGTCCTCGATTTCGTCGAGGGTGAAGTCCAAGCGCGCTGCGAGACCGGCCGTGGCCGTACGCAGCACGGACAGATAGGCACCCGCAGCGGGCAGCCGGACTTCCACGAAGTCCTGGGTCCCGGGCTCGCCAGCGATCTGGGACACCCTCACCTCCAAGGTGACACAAGCTCTTTCGGGGCCACGGGGGAAAGGCCCGGGGCCGTCGGTACGCAGTCTGTGCGTAGCCGGTACTTGCCCGGCGACGCTATCGCGATCCATGGTGCCCTGTCGCAGAGACCCCGATGGTCACTGTCACTCATGGTAGGCATATGAGTACACACAGTGGCTAGAGGTCTGCCGGTCCCAATTGAGCGGAAGCGATGGAGGGTTGACGTACCCACGCCTACGACGATCAATCCCCGTGTTTCAGACGAGCGAACCGTCCACGAAACACCACCGCCAGTTCTCCCCCGGCTCAAGACTCCGCATCACCGGATGGCCCGTTTCGGCGAAGTGCGCGGTGGCGTGCCGGAGCGGCGACGAGTCGCAGCAGCCGACCTGGCCGCAGACCAGGCAGAGTCGCAGATGGACGGGTTGTGTGCCCGCGGTCAGGCACTCCGGACAGGTCGCCGACAGAGCCTCGGGCTCCGGGCGGGGCAGCGCTGCTGCGTGCGGACACTCGCTCATGATGGCCAGGTTACGGCGCCGGCGGCGGGCCTTCGCGGCAGGCACCCGTCGACGGCGCGACGACGACGGCGCGATGATGACGGCGCGATGATGACGGCGCGATGATGACGGGCGCGGCCACGGGCGTACGGACTCCCTGGCCGTACCGACACAGGGACATGAGGAGCGCGCATGGAGGCATTGCCACTGGTGGCGCTGGTCGCGGGCAGCGCCGCGATCGCCGGAGCCGCCCGCAGGACCCCCGTAGCGGCACCGCTGCTCCTGGTCGCCGCCGGGCTGATCGCCGGATATCTCCCCGGGGTGCCGGACTACACCCTCGATCCGCACATCGTGCTTCCGCTGGTGCTGCCGCCCCTGCTGCATCTGGCCGCGCTGGACAGTTCGTACCTCGATCTGCGGGCCAACATCAGACCCGTGGCACTGCTCTCCGTCGGCTATGTGCTCTTCGCCACGCTCGCGGTCGGCTACCTCGCCTATCTGCTCGTCCCCGACCTGCCGCTGACGGCCGCGCTGGTGCTCGGCGCCGTGATCGCGCCACCCGACGCCGTCGCCGCGACCGCCATCGCGCGAAAGCTCGGTCTGCCGAACCGGATCACCACGATCCTCCAGGGCGAGTCCCTGGTGAACGACGCGACCGCGATCACCGCGTACAAGGTCGCCGTCGCCGCGGCCGTCGGCGTGGGCGCGAGCTGGGCCGGGGGCATCGAGGAGTTCGCCGTCGCGGCGCTCGGGGGAGTGGCCGTCGGTCTGCTGCTGATGGTCCCCATCCACTGGCTGCGCACCCATCTGCGGGAGCCGCTCCTCCAGAACACGCTGTCGCTCCTCATCCCCTTCGTCGCCTATGCGGCGGCCGAGCAGGTGCACGCGTCCGGCGTGCTCGCCGTGGTCGTCGTGGCGCTCTATCTCGGCCACCGCTCCTGGCAGGTCGACTTCGCGACCCGGCTCCAGGAGGCCGCGGTGTGGAAGATGGTCGCGTTCGTCCTGGAGTCCTCGGTCTTCGCGCTGATCGGGCTCCAGCTCCCGTATGTACTGGACGGGCTCGGCGACTACGGGATCGGCGCGTCCCTGGGCTACGCGGTCGGGATCTTCGTCTTCGTGGTGGTGGCGCGGTTCGTCTGGGTCTTTCCGGCCACCTTTGTGCCGCGCAGGCTGTCGCGGCGGATCAGGGAGCGGGAGCCGGGCGTCGACTGGAGGGCCCCGGTGATCGTCGGGTGGGCCGGGATGCGCGGGGTGGTGTCCCTGGCGATCGCGTTCTCCATCCCCGTGGTGACCTCCGCCGGGGATCCGTTCCCCGCGCGGAATCTGGTGCTGTTCCTGACCTTCACCACCGTCATCGGCACCCTGGTCGTCCAGGGGCTCACCCTGCCGGCGCTGATCCGCGCGCTGAAACTGCCGCAGCGCGACACGTACGCCGAGACCCTGGCCGAGGCGCAGGCCCAGAGCGACGCGTCCCAGGCGGCCGAGCGGCGGCTCGACGAACTCCTCGCGCACGAGCGCAACACCCTGCCGCCGCCGCTGGAGGAGCGGCTGAGAACGGTCATGGAACGGCGGCGGAACTCCGTGTGGGAGCGGCTCGGAACCGTGAACGAGGAGACCGGCGAGTCGGCGGACGACACCTATCGGCGGCTGGCGCGGGAGGTCATCGGAACCGAGCGGGAGGTCTTCGTCCGGCTGCGCGACGAGCGCCGGATCGACGACGAGATGATGCGTACGCTGCTGCGTCGGCTGGATCTGGAGGAGGCGGCGGCCTATCGCGAGGAGGACGACGACGCGTCCTGACGGGGAAGCGGTTCCGCTCTCGATTCCGCTCGCGGGGCCGGGGCCGGGGCCGGGGTCGGGGTCGGGGCCGGCGGGCGGGCGCCTTCGGCCGTGGACCGCGCGCCGTCCGGGGCCCTCTCGGACGGCGCGGGCCGGCCCGTGACCACGGCGGCGACCGTGGTGCCGGGCGCGAACGTGCCCTCGGAGGCGAGAACGGTCAGTCCGTACAGCATTTTGGCCACATACAGCCGCTCCACGGGCAGATGGTGACGCTCTTCGAACTCATCGGCGAACAGGTGCAGTTCAGGGGTGGTACGGGCGTATCCGCCGAAGTGGAAGCGCTCGTCGAGGGTCCAGTCGCCGGTCCGGCCGCCGAAGGTCTCGTGCTGGAGGCGTGCCGTGCCGTCGGCGAGGAAGCCGCCCCGCAGCACCGGGAACCCGATCGCGCGGCCACCGGGTGCGAGTCCGGCGGCCAGACCCGCGAGCGTTCCCCCCGTGCCGCAGGCGACCGCGACGGCGTCGGCGTGACCGCGCAGCTCGCGGCCGAGGCCGGCGCAGCCGCGGACGGCGAGGGTGTTGCTGCCCCCCTCGGGGACGACGAAGGTGTCGCCCGGTTCGCGCTCGGCCGTCGCGAGGATCCGGGCCAGCACGCCGGGGTCGTCCTTGGCGCGGTAGGTCGTACGGTCCACGAAGACCAGGCGCATGCCGTCGGCCGCGCACCGGGCGAGGGACGGGTTGAGCGGGCGCGAGGCCAGCTCGTCGCCGCGGACGACGCCGATCGTCGCCAGGCCCAGCAGGCGTCCGGCGGCGGCCGTCGCCCGCAGATGGTTGGAGTACGCGCCGCCGAAGGTCAGCACCGGGCGGCCGGCGGCGGCGCGCAGACTGGGCGCGAGTTTGCGCCACTTGTTGCCCGGCAGATCGGCGTGGATGAGATCGTCGCGCTTGAGCAGCAGACGTACGCCGTGGCGCGAGAAGCGCTCGTCCTCGACCGGCTGGAGCGGCGACGGCAGCCGGGGCCGCAGGGCGGCGGTGAGGTCGAGCGCTTCCGGGGACATGCCGCCATTGTGACTCCGTGACCGCGCGGGGACACTCGGCGGGGCGCCCGGTGGCCGCGCGGGGCCGGCGGCGCGCGGCGGCGGGGGCGGTTACTTCAGGCGCTCGTGGATGCGCTTGCGCATCGAGTTCATGGTGAAACCCCTGGGGTCGGGCTTTCCGGGCCGCCATTCGAGGTGGCCGATGACGGAGCGCGAGGACCAGCCGTGGACCCGGCAGACCGCGGCGGCGGCCTTCGCGATGGCTTCGAGCTGGACGGCCGGCCAGGGGTCCTCGCCGTCGCCGAGGTTCTCGCACTCGAAGCCGTAAGTAGCGGTTGCCGTCGGCGGTGCGCTCGTTGTCCGGGGGGAGGGCCTTCTCGGCGATGACGGCGCGCAGGACGTCGTCGTCGCCCGCTCCGGCGTGGTTGGCGCGGCCGTAGCCGACGAGATGCACGGTGCCGTCCTTGGCGATGACACCGTGGCAGAGCGGGCCGGGGAGGTCGGCGTGGCCGTCGCGGCAGAGTGCGACGGTGTGGGCCGTGCCCCTGGTGACGGTGTGGTGGATCATCACGCCGTGGACGGGGCCCAGGGGCCCTTGTGGTTGCGGTTGTGCGTGCGCCAGTCGCCGACCTGGACGACCTTCAGTCCCTCGGCGCGCAGCGCGTCGAGAAACCTGCTCGCGGACATGGGTGAGGACATGACCGGCTCCCTGTGGTGCGAGGAGATGAGGTACGGAATGTTCCTTAGCAGCGCTTTTACCCCAACTGCCTTACTGGAGAGGGTTGTTCGGGAAGTGTGCGATCCGATTCGGTCAGCTCCGGTCAAGCCTCCTGGCGGATTTCTCCATTCCGCGGGCTGTGCCCCGGCGGCGGCGAACTAGTCCCATCCATTTGTGTAATGGCGGGGGGACTCTGCGTGCTGGAAGGCTTTCTCTCGCAGGTCAGACCGGGGGTCGGCCTGCGATCAGACCATGATCGAGAGGGAGTCATATGTCGGTTGGTTCGGTCGGCTCTGTCGGCGACGAAGTCCGGGAGCAGCAGACGCCGAAGCAGCAGAGCCTCGGCACCGCAGCCGCGCGGAACCTCGCGACCACCACCAAGTCCGTCCCGCAGATGCAGGAGATCACCTCACGGTGGCTGCTGCGCATGCTGCCGTGGGTCCAGGTGCAGGGCGGCACCTACCGGGTGAACCGCCGCCTGACCTACTCCGTGGGCGACGGACGCGTCACCTTCGTGCAGACCGGCGACCGGGTCGCGGTCATCCCCGCGGAGCTGGGCGAGCTGCCCGCCCTGCGGGAGTTCGGCGACGAGAGCGTGCTCAACGAGCTGGCGAACCGCTGTGAGCAGCGGGAATTCGCCGCCGGCCAGGTGCTCGCCGACGCGGGCGCGGCCACGGACCGGGTCTTCCTGCTCGCCCACGGCCGGGTGGAACAGATCGGCACCGGGCCGTACGGCGACGAGGCCGTCCTCGGCGTCCTCGCCGACGGGGCGTATTTCGGCGAGCGGTCCCTCGTCGACGGGGACGCCTCGTGGGACTACACCGCGCGTGCCGCGACCGCGTGCACGGTCCTGGTGCTGACCAGGGACGACGTACGGAACCTCGCGGAGCGCGCCGACTCACTGCGGGCACATCTCGCCGGGCTGGCCGCCATCCCCCAGCAGCGGACGAACAAGTACGGCGAGGCGGCGATCGACCTGTCCGCCGGCCATGTCGGCGAGGCCGTCGTCCCCCACACCTTCGTGGACTACGAGGCAGCGCCGCGTGAGTACGAACTGAGCGTCGCCCAGACCGTGCTGAAGGTCCACAGCCGGGTCGCCGACCTCTACAACCAGCCCATGAACCAGACCGAGCAGCAGTTGCGGCTGACCGTCGAGGCGCTGCGCGAGCGCCAGGAGGACGAGCTGGTCAACAACCGCGAGTTCGGCCTTCTCGCCAACTGCGACTACGGGCAGCGCCTCCAGCCGCACGACGGCGTGCCCGGCCCCGACGACATGGACGAGCTGCTGTCCCGACGGCGCGGATCGAAGCTGTTCCTGGCCCACCCCAGGGCCATCGCCGCGTTCGGCCGCGAGTGCAACCGCCGCGGGCTCGTGCCGGAGAGCGTGGAGATCGGGGGCAGCCATGTGCCGGCATGGCGCGGGGTGCCGATCTTCCCGTGCAACAAGATCCCGATCACCGCGGCCAGGACCACCTCCATCATCTGTATGCGTACGGGCGAGGCCGAGCAGGGCGTCATCGGGCTCCAGCAGGCGGGTATCCCGGACGAGATCGAGCCCAGCCTGTCGGTGCGCTTCATGGGCATCGACGAGCAGGCGATCATCTCCTACCTGGTCACCGCGTACTACTCGGCCGCCGTCCTGGTCCCCGACGCGCTCGGAATCCTGGAGAACGTGGAGGTGAGCCGCTGGAACTGACCGCGCCCTGAGCGCCGGGGGCGTGCCGCCGTCACCCGCCCCCGGCCCGAGCCCTACCGTCCTGCCCTTGCCGGGCTCCGCCGCGCTGTGTTCCGCGATGGTGTGCCGCGCGGTGTTGGGGCCGAGCCCTGCTGTGCGGTGTCGGGTCGCACGGTGCGGGGCCGGGCCTTGCGGTGTGGTGCGCTGGGGTGCCGCGGAGTGGGGCTTGGCCTTGCGTGTGGTGGTGTGCCGGCGGTAGGTCCGGGGCCACGCCGGGCTCAGCCCCGCGGCTTCCGTACCGCGGTGTCCATGCCACCGGTCCGGGCTGTGCGTGCCTGCGCGCCGGACCGGGTCGCCGCCGGGGCCAGGTGCGCCCCGGGCCGTACCCGCCGTGGACCGCACCGCCGTGGACCGCGCCGACGCGGCCCGTGTGCCGTGGTGGAGCCCGGGTCGTGGCGGTCCGGGCTGCCGTCGGCCGTGCCGCGGTGGTGGTCCGTGCCCGTGCGGTACGGGCTCAGCCGTGGGCCGGGCCGTGCCGTGCCGTGCCGTGCCGTGCCTGTGCGGGGCGGCCCGCTGCCGCTGTCCGTGCCGCACCAGCTCCGGCGTACCCGTCTCGTCCCGTGCCGTGCCGGGCCGCCGGTGCGGCTCGCGCGGCTGTCCGTGCCCCGGCCCCGCCCCTTTCCTGTCCGTCCGCTCCCGTCTCCGTCCGTACCCGTCTCTGTTCCTGCCTCCGTATTCCTGCCTGTCCGTGCGTCCAGCGGTGCGGTTCCGGTGTCGCCGGTGTGCCTCATCGGCAGCCCAGGTCCCCGGGGGCCCGTACGGTCCGCCCCGCGCCCCCACGCGGGCGCAGGTGGTCCGGGCCCCCGGACCACCGTCCGGTTCGGCTTCCGATGCCGGCGCGTCCCGTCCGGCCCGTACATCCGTGAGTCCCCCGTCCGCCCCTTCCCGCGTCCACCCGGACCCGTCCCCCACCGTTGTCACCGCATCCGGAAAGGACCGCCCAGTTGACCATGTCGGAGGCCGTCGAGGGCCGTGAGGCCGTCGCCCTTCTCGAACGCACCCGTGAAGTCGTCGATCCCCGGCTCCGGGCCACCGTCGACTCCCTGCCCGGCTCCCTGCGCCGGGTCGCGAAGTACCACTTCGGCTGGGAGCACGCCGACGGTACCCCGGCCGCCGGCTCCGCCGGCAAGGCCATCCGGCCCGCGCTGGTGCTGGCCTCGGCAGGCGCGCTCGGCGGGGATCCGCAGCGGGCGGTCCGGGCCGCCACGGCGGTGGAGCTGGTGCACAACTTCACCCTGCTGCACGACGACGTCATCGACGAGGACCCCACCCGCAGACACCGCCCCACCGCCTGGACGGTCTTCGGCACCCCCGACGCCATCATCGTGGGCGACGCCCTCCAGGCCCTCGCGCTGAAACTGCTCGCGGAGGACCGGCATCCGGCGGCAGCGGCGGCGTCCGAGCGGCTCACGGCCTGTGTGATCGAGCTGTGCGCGGGCCAGCAGGCGGACTGCGCCTTCGAGGAGCGTGCCCCGGACGAGGTCTCCCTCGACGAGTGCCTGACCATGGCGACCGCCAAGACCGGGGCGCTGCTGGGCTGCGCCTGTGCCCTGGGGGCGCTGTACGCGGGCGCGGGAGAGGAGGAGACGGCCGCGATGGACGCGTTCGGCCGGGAGGCCGGGCTGGCGTTCCAGCTGATCGACGATCTCATCGGCATCTGGGGCGATCCGGGCCGTACCGGCAAGCCCGCCGGAGCGGATCTCGCCGCGCACAAGAAGTCGCTGCCCGTGGTGGCCGCTCTCACCTCCGGCACTCGGGCGGGCGCCGAACTGGCCGCGTTGTACCGCGGCCCGATGACGGGGGCGGCGGTCCTGCGGGCGGCCGAGGCGGTGGACCGGGCGGGCGGCCGTGACTGGGCCCAGCTCCAGGCGGCGGACCGGATGGCACGGGCCGTCCAGGAGCTGTCCCGGGCGGTTCCGGATCTGGGGGCGGCGGGGGATCTGCTGGCCCTGGCGGAGTTCGTCACCCGCCGCACCAGATGACTCGGCGGTACCGGATGTCACGGGGATCCCGTCGGGCGCAGCCGGACGGCCCCCTGGGCCACCGGTTCGACGGGCCGGGCCGTCACCGGGCTGTCCGGTCCGGCCGTATCGCCATATCCTGGAGTCATGGGCAGCGAAGGACGTCGGACCGTCCGCAGCCCGCAGGTCGAGTACAGATGCCCGGCGTGCGGACAGCCTGTCGGTACCGTCATCAAGCGACACAAGACTCTCGGGGCGTTCGTCCCCAGATGGGAGCCGGGCCCCTGCCGCAACGAGGAGTGCGCCGAGTACTCCGGGGAGCGGGACGGCCATCCGGAGGAGGAGCCCCGCGCGGCGGTCGCGACAAGTCCGGAACCGGGTTCCGGTACGGATTCCGGTACGGGCGCGGGTCCGGCCACGAGCTGAGTCCCCGGCGGTCCGGATCCCGGGCCGCCGTGAGCCGGTGAGCCGGTTCGCGTGCGCCCCGACCGTCCGGCCCGAGAGCCCGCGGAGTCCCGTGGTTCGTGTGCGCGGGGGCCTGTTGTGCCTTCCCGGTTTCCGGGGTTCCGGGGGCCTTGTGCAAGGGGTGACGCGGTCGTGCGACCGGGTGGCCCGGCAGGCCCGGAGGCTTCGCCGGGGGTCCGTCGTGCCGGTTTGCCCCGTTGCGGTATCCCGGATGTCCGACGGAGGCCGCCGTACCGCTACAGTCCGCGCCATGTCATCGGAGTCGACTGAAGTCTGGGCGGGCTGGTACCGCGATCGTCGTGGCGCGGAAGCGGTCACGATCGCGGCGTGTGGACGTCAACTGTGCACGCGTATCAGGGGTGTTGGGTACGAGGGGGCGGCCTTCGCCGCCCTGGAGGGCATCGGGGTCGAGGGAGTGCTCTCGTCCTGCGTACTGGAATGGGACATGCCGCTTCCCGTTCACGCGGACGGCTCGGTCCACCGGGCGACGCTGAGCTGTCTGCTGACCCTCGGCGAACCGCTGCCGGACGGCTCGCTCGATCGGGCGGACCTCAATCTGACCCTGCACTACCGCGGGGCCGCGTATGAGTCCGGAGTCGCCGGGGGAGACTTCGACGACGCGCTCGACCGGCTCCAGAAACAGCTGCCGTTCGGCGCCGAACTGGGAGTCCGTGCCCCGGTCGACGCCTGAGCGCGGCCATCGGATCCGTACACCGTCCCCGAACCGGAACACCAGACCT
The DNA here is from genome assembly GCF_042873655.1 of Streptomyces sp. NPDC004609. Classification (NCBI taxonomy): domain Bacteria; kingdom Bacillati; phylum Actinomycetota; class Actinomycetes; order Kitasatosporales; family Streptomycetaceae; genus Streptomyces; species Streptomyces sp. NPDC004609. The sequence continues at coordinate 20,905 of NZ_JBIALS010000038.1, forward strand.
GTACCCGGCCGAGTCGCGCCGTCCGTTCCGTACGGTGGCCCGTCCGGGCAAAGCCCCGGGCGTACGGCTTCCGGAGCGCGCCGTCCGGGGCACGTGCCGTCCGAGGTGCGCGGCACCGCGCCGGACGGCGACACTCCTGCACCTCGGCGACCGGCGCGGACGGCCCGGCGCCGCAGCGACCCGCGCCGACACTCCGCCCGCAGCGCCCCGCGCCGGGCCGCCCGCGCGGGGTGAACCGCGGACAGCGAGGGGCGCCCCGCCGGTCGTGGCGGGACGCCCCTCGGGTCACGGGCGCCGCGTCCGTCCCTCACCCGGGGTCGCCGGGATCGCCGGAGCGCGGGTCCGTGGGCGGGCCGTCAGGGCTGCCCGGTGCGGCCCCTCCCAAGGCCGATGGCACCGGGACCTCGAACAGCGGCCCTCAGCGGCCGTACGGGCTCAGGAGGCGCGGGCGACCGCGGCGGCGAGCGCGTTGGCCCACAGGGCGTCGACCCGGGAGCGCTCCCGCGCGTTCGGGGTGTCGTTCCGGCAGGACGGCCCGGGGCCGCCGCCCGACATCAACTCGCTGCACGGTCCCCGGTAGTTGTCCGGCAGTCCGAGTACATGACCGGTCTCGTGGGAGGTGACGCGGTTCGAGTCGTACTGCTGGTTCTGCCGGTAGTCGAGGAAGATGTAGCCGCGTCCGCGCCCGTCGGTGCTGGCGTACGAGCCACGGGGATCGTTGCCCTCGCGGTAGGTGAAGTCGGCCCGGCTGCCCTCCTGGAGCCGGACGTTGGCGACCGAGTTGTTCCAGACCTGGGTGCTGCGGGCTATCTGGCCGCGGAAACTGGGGGCGCGCGAGGCGTTGTAGGTGACGGTGACCACCCGGGCGCCCGGGGCGGCGGCCCGTTTCGCGGCGACCGAGTCCAGGACGGCCTCGAAGAAGGCCCGGGTCGCCTTGGCGTCCTCGGCCGACCCTTCGTAGGCCGCGTAGGCGGAGTGGGTGGGCTGAGCGGCCGCCGCGGGGGAGTCGGCGGCCGAGGCGGTCGCGGGCACGGCACCGAGGGCGGCCGCGAGGCCGAGTCCCAGTGCCGCGGAGAGCAGGGTTGTGGGGTGGCGCATGGGGGGCTCCTTACTCGTCCGGTGAACGGTTCGGTACGGCCGATTTTCGGGGAGCCGCCCCGCTCGCGGATGATGCCAGCAGCCGATAGCACCGGCGCATCCCCCCGTGGTGCACCCGCATCTGACCGGTACTCGATTCCGCGTCCCTCGCCGCGCTCTTTCCCCGTGCCCTCGCCGAGGCCTGTCCGTGTCCGTCCTTTGTGCCCGAATCTGTGTGTCTGGTGTGGCAGTTGGTGCCGCCCTACTCTTCGGACATGGAGCTCGAGGTGAGGCACCTCCGCGCCCTGTGCGCCATCGCGGACACGGGCAGTCTGCACAAGGCCGCCCGCCGACTGGGCGTCAGTCAGCCGTCCCTGACCACCCAGTTGCGGCGTATCGAGCACGCGCTCGGCGCGGAACTCTTCACCCGGGAGCGCACCGGCTGCCGGCCGACCCCGGTGGGCCGTACCGTCCTCAGCCGTGCCCGGCCCCTGGTGGCCGAGATGAACGCCCTCGTCGCCGAGGCCAAGGCGTCCGCCGCGCGGGCGGGCGGCCCCCGGCTCCGTATCGGCTCCACGGCCAGCCGCGCGCTCCCCGGCTGGCTCGGCCGACTGCGCCGGCGGCTGCCCGGCACCGACATCTCCCTCCATATGGACGTCTCGGCCAACGCGCTGCTCAGAATGGTCGCGGCGGGCCAGCTCGATGTCGCCTTCGTGCACGAGGTGGAGGGCTGCCCGCTGACGCTGCCGGAAGGCCTGTCGGTTCGTGTCCTGGTGGAGCGCGAGCCCCAGTTCGTCTCCATGGCACGCGACCACCCGGCCGCCGCCGCGCCCGTCGTGGAACTGGCCGATCTGGCGGAGGACCGCTGGATCGTGGATCCCACGGTGGACGGCGAATGGGACGGGCTGCGCCGCGTACTGGGCGCGGCGGGGCTCGATCCGCCCGTACTGCACGGGGATTACCACACGGCGGCGGCCCTGATCGCCGTCGGTGAGGCGGTCGCGCCCTGTCAGCCCACTTCGGGACCGCGCGACGACATGGTGATCCGCCCGCTGCGCGGCGATCCCCTCGCCGTACGGCTGCTGCTGTTCTCACCGCCCGGTTCGCGGGAGCTGTACGCGACGGTGTACGCCGACCTGGAAGCGGCGTACCGCGATGTGGCGTCGGGTGCGGCGGCGTACCGGCAGTGGCTGGTGCGGCACAAGAGCCCGCTGCTGTCCGCGCCCGCGGCCTGAGAAGTCACCGGGCGTCCGCGGCCCGGGGCCGGGCGGTCCGTACCCCTGTCCCGATGGGGGCCCGGCACCCCGATCCGGGGTGCCGGTGGCGACGAGCGGATGCCGCGGGAGCCGGTGCACGAGTTCACGACCCGCGGCCCGGTCCACCGGCGCACCGTGAGACCACGCGGAAGGCGTCGTACGCCGACCACTACCGGCGCGGGCTGATCAAGCGGCTGGATGTGCTGGAGTCCGGCTCGTCCAACCACACCCACCGGCCCGTGATCGAGGCCGCCTGGTCCCGCCCGGCAGCCGGGACTCCGGGGCGGCGCCCCGGAGCCGGTGGGCCGGTCGCGGCGGCGGTGGGCCTCGTCCATCGGCGGACGCCCGGCAACTGCCCGATGAGGCGGGCACGTACCGAGAGAGGCCGACCGAAGTGGTGGCTACGTACGGTCTGCCCGGTTGGCCGGAGCTTCCGCGGCGTCGAGCGCATCGTCCGGGCGGTGGTTCTTCCCGAGCAAGGTGCCGATGAGGACAGCGCCGAGCGCGAGGAGGACGGCGGCGACGGTGAGCGCGAGGGAGAAGCCTTCCGTCGCGGCGTGCAGGGGATCGTCCGGTGCCGCCGGGGCGTCGCTGCGGCGCGTGGCCAGCGCGACAAGCACCGCCACCCCCACGGCGCCGCCGACTTGCTGAACGGAGCTCAGGACGGCCGAGCCGAGTCCGGCGTTCTCCTCGGTGGTGCCCGTGAGCGCGGCGACGGTCAGGGCGGGCAGACTCAGTCCGCATCCGAGGCTCGTGACGAGCATGCCGGGCAGCACTCCGGAGGCGTAGCCGTCGCTCGGTGCCACGCCGGACAGCAGCAGCAGTCCGGCCGCGCTGATCAGGAACGACAGGGCGAGGGCCGGACGCACGCCGAGCCTGACCACCGCTCGGGAGGAAAGCCACATGCCCGCAAGGATGCCCGCGCCGAAGGGCAGGTAGGCGATGCCGGCCGTGAGCGGGCGGTAGCCCAGCACGGTCTGCAGATGCACCATCAGCAGGAAGGCCATCGCGTACATGGCGGCGGAGAAGAGCAGCGTCGCCCCATTGGCCACGGCGCGGATGCGGAAGGACAGGAACGACAACGGCACCAGCGGCTCGGCGGTCCGTGTCTCGACCGCGACGAAGGCCACGGCCAGGAGCACGGCCAGAACCAGGGGCGCGACAGCGGCCGTGTCGCTCCAGCCCGACTCCCCGGTCCGGAGCAGTCCGTAGACCAGGGCCACCAGGGCACCGGTGCCGAGTACCGCACCGGGTACGTCGAGGCGCACCGGCCGCCCGGCCCGGCTCTCGGGGACCAGGCGCGGGATCAGCACAACGGCCGCAAGGGCCACCGGCAGGTTGATCAGGAAGATCCAGCGCCAGGACGCCAGGCCGGTCAGCGCGCCGGAGATCACCAGGCCCATCGTGCCGCCCAGGCCCGCGATGCCGCCCCAGATGCCGAACGCCTTGGCGCGCTCCTCGCTACCGGGGAACAGCAGCGCGATCAGTGCCAGCGCGGCCGGGCTGGCCATGGCAGCGCCCGCGCCCTGGACGAACCGTCCGGCCACGAGCTGCCAGGGCTCCTGCGCGAGCCCGCAGACCAGGCTCGCCGCACCGAACAGCGCCACACCGGTCAGGAAGACGCGCCTGCGGCCCAGCAGGTCGGCCATGCGGCCGAACAGCAGCAACAGCCCGCCGAAGGCGAGAAAGTAGGCGTTGACGACCCAGGCCAGGCCCGCGGTGCTGAAGCCGAGATCCTCCCGCACGCTGGGGAGCGCCACGCTCACCACGTTGTCGTCCAGGACGAGCATGAACTGTACGAAGCACAGCACCACCAGGGCCGGTCCGCGGCGCCCGAGGGTGTGGGCTGTGGCTGTGGTTGACATCGACGTCATGCCGAGCGTCCTGTCCTCGTCGAGGGCCCCTGTGAACTGCGGTAGCGCCCATGGCGCGGTGAGTGATTGATCGGCATGCGAATGACGCTATGCACCGGCTGCGCTGACCGCGATGCGCTACCGGGCCACGTTGTATCGCGTTGAGGACATAGGCTGGGGGCCATGACGAAGGCCGTCGTGGGAGCGGTCCCGCCCGGGGTGGGCGCGATCGTCGTCGGGAACTTCCCGTTGGCGTACGGGCAGTGGTTCATCCCCCACAGTCACCCACAGCACCAGTTGGCCTGGGCGCGGCGCGGTGTGCTCGGCGTCGCCGTCGACGGCGACTATTGGGTCCTGCCTCCCACACGGGCGCTGTGGCTGCCCGCAGGGGTGGTCCACCGGACCGGCGCGACCCGCGAGTCGGTGCTGTGCAGCCTCTACTTCGAACCGGACAGATGCGACCTGGACTGGGCGGACCCCACGCCGGTCGGCGTCGACGGGCTGCTGGCCCACCTCATCGCCTACCTCAGCCGCAAAGACCTCCACGACGACTCGCGGCTACGGGCCGAGGCGGTCGTCCTGGATCTGCTGCGCCCTTTGCCGGCCACCCCCATCGACGTCCCGCACCCCACCGACGACCGTGTGCGCGCCGTGGCCGACGCCCTGCTCGCCAACCCCGCCGACTCACGCAGCCTTGAGGCGCACGCACGGGCCGTCGGGGTGAGCCGACGCACCCTGACCCGGCTGTTCGCCCGCGACACCGGCATGCACTTCGACCGCTGGCGCACCCAGGTGCGGCTGCGCGCCGCGCTTCCCCTGCTCGCCGAGGGCCAGCCCGTTTCCCGGGTCGCGGACACCGTGGGATACGCGACACCGAGCGCCTTCCTCGCGGCGTTCCGGCGAACCGTCGGCACTTCCCCGGGGCGCTACCTCAAGGGCGGCGCTTCGTTCGGGGCAGCTGCTCCGAGCGCCGCCGGTGCATGACTCCCGCGAGGTCCGGACCCTGGGGAACGGGGGAGCCCGGCACCCCGATTCGGGCTCCGCGCCCCGGGGCCGACCCCGAGATGTCCCCCGGTTCCGCTCTCGGCCCTGCCTGAAATTCTAGGCATCTGCTAACTTTTCTTTGCATGAGGAAGAGGTCGCCATGAGCGCCCCGGTGCCCAGGGGCGACGAGCTGGTGCGTGTGCTGGCCACGCTCTCCAACCCCCACCGGCTGCGCGTGGTCGCCGCACTGACGCGAGGCGGGCGCAACTACGTCAGCCGGCTGGCCAGGGAGCTGGAGATCAGCAGGGCCCTGCTCCAGGTCCATCTCAAGAAGCTCGAAGCGGCGGGCCTGGTGTCGTCCCGCCTCGAACTGTCGAAGGACGGAAAAGCCATGAAGTTCTACGAGGTCAACGCGTTCGCGGTCGAGCTGACACCACAGAACGTCGCCACCGCCGTCGACACCCTCAGCCGGGACGGCGACCCACCCGGAACGGACCGGGGCGGGAGCGAGGACAGCCGCAGGAGCGGGGAGCGGAACACGAAGGACGGCGGCGCCGGAGGAAACGGCACGGCCGACGGGGACACCGAGGGGCAGGGCGCACCGTCATGAACGAGCAGGCATGGCAGGAGATCATCGGGACGATCGGGCTGTTCTGCCTGGTCATCATCGTCGTCACACTGACCGTCCGGTACTTCACCGCCGGCCGCGGCGCACGCGCCCGCGACGAGACGCTGAAACAGCTCGCCGAGCAGGTGACGGCGGGCCAGCAGCGCACCGAGCGGCAACTCGCCGAGCTGACCGAGCGTGTCACCGACCTCCAGGGCCGTACCGGCGCGCTGGAGAAGATCCTCAAGGACGTCGAGTAGCCCCGTACGACCCCGTCCCACCTTCGGCGATTCCCCACCCCACACCCTCGTCCGGTCCCGTTCGATCCGACCGGAGAAGACCTGGGCCGCGGAGCGGCAACTCCACGGCCCAGGAACGGAAACGCCGTACCACATCGCCTCTCGGCGAGCTCCACGGGAACGACCCTCCGAAAGAAGGAGAGCAGCTCATGCTGCCCAGAATCAAATCCGGCCGGTCCCGGCCGGCCCGGGCGATCGAGAACCTGTCCGACTGGTCGGCCCGCCATCCCTACCGGGCGATCACCGGCTGGCTCGTCCTCGTACTGGCCGCCGTCATGTCCGGCGCCCTGCTCGGCGGCACACCGGCCCGGCACAGCGATCCCGGTGAGGCGGGCCGTGCCCAGCAGATGGTCAACGCCCAGCAGGCGGGCGCCGCGATCCGCGAGAACATCCTGATCCAGGCCGACAGCGAGGCCCGGCGCCGGGCCGCGACCGCCAACCTGGTCGCGACACTGCGCCGGGCCCCCGAAGCGGCGGCCTCCATCGGTTCCCCGCTCGGCCCCGGCGGAAGCCGCTGGGTCTCCGGGAGCGACGGTTCCCATCTGGTCACCCTGGAGGTCCGGGGCCCCGACGAGTCGCTGGAAGCCCACTACGACACCGTCGTGGCCGCCGTCGACCGCGTACGCGACCGGCACCCGGACGCCACCGTCGTCCAGGCCGGCGACCTGAGCCTTTCGCAGGCGGTCAACGAGGGCATCCAGGGCGACATGGACCGCGCCGAGACCACCTCGCTGCCGCTCACCGTGCTGATCCTGGTCTGTGTCTTCGGCTCTCTGATCGCGGCGGGGATTCCGCTGCTGCTGTCCGCGACGGCGGTGGCCGCCTCCTTCGGGCTGCTGGAACTGGCCTCCCGATGGGTGCCGTTCAACAGCGCCGCCTCCGCGATCGTGCTGCTCATCGGCATGGCGGTCGGCATCGACTACTCCCTGTTCACCCTGCGCCGGGTGCGTGAGGAGCGCGCGGCCGGACGCTCCGTCCCGGAAGCCGTCGCCAACGCCTCCCGTACCTCCGGACACGCCGTCGCCGTCGCGGGCCTCACCGTGATGGTGTGCCTGACCGGTCTGCTGCTCACGGGCATCGACGTCTTCAAGGGGCTCACCCTCGGCACGCTTCTGGTCGTCGGTCTCGCCGTGCTCGGATCCCTGACCGTGCTGCCCGCGCTGCTGACCGCCCTCGGCGACCGGGTCGACCGGGCCAAAGTGCCCTGGCTCGGGCGGCGGCGGACGGCCGCCGGCGAGTCCAGGATCTGGACCTCGGTGGCCACCGCGGTCGTCGGGCGTCCGCTGATCGCGGGGTCCGCGGGGGTGCTGGCGCTGATCGTGCTCACGCTGCCCGCCTTCGGCATCCACCTCCAGGACGCGGCACAGACACAGAGCCTGCGGCCCGGGGTCTCCCCGGCCGTCGACGCGGGTCTGCGGATGCAGACGGCGTTCCCCGGAGCGTCCGTGCCCGCCCGGGTGGTGATCTCCGAGGACGGGCCCGCGGTGCGGGACGCCGTGGAACGGCTGCGTGCCGAGGCCGCGGGAAGCGGCGGGGCGCTGCGGGAGCCCATCACCCTCTCCCCTGTCGGGGACGTGCTGGTGGTCCGGGTGCCACTGGCCGGGAAGGGCACCGACCCCGTCTCCGTACGGGCGCTCGAACTGCTCCGGGACCGGGCGCTGCCCGCGACCGTGGGGACGCTCGACGGTGTCTCGTACGCGGTCGGCGGCCGGACCGCCATGCCGTCCGACTTCGCCCACCGGGTCGACGACAGGACGCCGGCCGTCTTCGCCTTCGTCCTCGCCCTGGCGTTCGTCCTGCTGCTCGCGGCGTTCCGTTCGTTCGCCGTCGCGCTGATGTCGATCGCGCTGAACCTGCTGTCGATCGGGGCGGCGTACGGGGTGCTGGTGTGGGTCTTCCAGGGCGGGCGGCTGGAGTCGGTGCTCGGCTTCGAGTCCTACGGGGGAGTGGTGAGCTGGATTCCGCTCTTCATGTTCATCATCCTGTTCGGGCTGAGCATGGACTACCACATCTTCATCCTCAGCAGAATCCGCGAGCGCTGGTCCACCGGCGACGGCACCGGCACCGGCTCGGTGAAGGCGGCGGTCGTGGGAGGCATCGGGGGCAGCGCCGGGGTGGTCACCAGTGCGGCGGCCATCATGACGGGGGTGTTCTCGGTCTTCGTGACCCTCTCGGCGATCGAGTACAAGATGCTCGGCGTCGGCATGGCGGTGGCGATCCTCATCGACGCGACCGTCGTCCGGGGGGTGCTGCTGCCGGCGGCGATGGTGCTGCTGGGGGCGCGGGCGTTCGGGACGGCTCCCGGTGCGGCGGGCGGGGCTGATCCGGACGAGGGAGCGCAGGACGCAGTCGCGCCGGAAGCGGCCGGGCGCCGCCGTCGGGCTCCGCTGTCCGGTGCCGACTGAGCGGGTTCGGCCGGGGGCGGCTCTGCCGGCCGGCCGGGCGGGGCGGATTCCTCCGGCCCGGACTCCCACGGCTCCCTGCGCCCGGCGCCGACCGCCCCGCGCCGATCGCCCGGCCCGGGTGGACTTCCCGGGGCGGACTTCCCCGGACGGCCGGGACGATTCCGCCCACCTGTGGGCAACCCGGGGCCGGGGGATTCATCAGGTCGCGGCAGGCCACCGCGTCGGGCCGGACCCGTCCCTCCGGGGGTCCGGCCCGGGACGGGGAACGCCGGAGGCGGCCCTGCATGATGGCCCCATGACCGGACAGAGGAAGCGGCTGATACCCCGGCCCCGGCGCGGGGCGTTCGTTCCGGCCGTGGCGCTGATCATGACCGCGGGCTTACTCGCCTCCGGCGACGGCGCCGAGGCGCCCGCCGGAACCCGGGCGGATGTGCCCGAACTGCCCCTGGACCGCTACGAACTGAGTGCCGACGAGCACCTCGCCTTCCGGCGGGCGCAGCGGCTGCTGGCCCAGCGCTGCATGGTGGCCCTCGGCTTCACCGGCTTCCCGCTGGACCCGAAGACATGGGGGAGCGGGGGCCGCACCGTCACCCTGACCGTGGTCGGGGTCGGCCCCTACGGCCTGCTGGACGCCGGCCAGGCCCGCCGTCTCGGCTACGGCGTCGACACCAAGTGGATCGCCGCGGAGATGCCACGGGACAGGGCGATGACCGAGCGCGAGTCCGAGGTCATGTACGGCCGTCCCGGGGACCGGGACACCGCAGGCGGTCGCCCGGTCCCCCACGGCGGCTGCGCCGCCGAGGCGGACCGGCGGCTCAACAGAGGAATCGCCGACACCGGGCGTATGTGGGCCTACGTCTCGGGCCGGAAAGCGGAGCTGGACAAGAAGGCCGACAGGGACCCCCGGGTCCTGCGTGCCTGGGGCATCTGGTCCCACTGTCTGGTCGACCGGCGCCTCGGACGGTACGAGAACCCGGTCGAGGCCCACCAGGACAAGGCGTGGCAGCGCGGCCAGGACGGCGACACGACCCGTTCGGCGAGGGAGATGGCCACGGCGAAGGCGGACGTGGAGTGCAAGCGGAAGCACCGCACGGTCGCGGTGTGGAGCGAGGTCCAGAAGGAGCTCCAGCGCGCCGACCTGTCCCGGAACAGGGAGAGCTACGAGGCGGTGCGGAAGGACCTGGAGGTGCTGCGGGCCAACATACGGCGGGCGTCGGCCGGATGACCGGTGGTCCCTGAGCGGGTGCGCCGGCTCGTTGCCGTAGCCGCGCGCGCCGCGTACCTCCGGCAGCCAGGCACCCACCGCCTTCCGGCAGCCAGGTGCCCTCCCTCCCTCGGCGGCACGTGCCTGCTCTCCGGCGGCCAGGCACCCGCGAGCGGCGGTGGTACGGCCTCCGGCGGCCAAGCACCCGCCCTCCCACGGCGGCACGTACCTGCTCTCCGGCGGCCAAGCACCCCCGTTCCGGCGGCACACACACCCTCCGGCAGCCATCACGTTCCGGCAACCGTGTAGGAAACGACGCCGCGCCCGGCTCCTCCTGTTCGGGGGAGCCGGGCGCGGCGGTTGTCGCGTGGGGCGGGTGGGCTACTTGAGGTGGATCAGCCCGTCCACGGTCACGGCGGGCCGGCCGGTGGTGCCGACGACCACGATCTTGATCGTGTGCTTGCCGCTGGTGGCCCAGTTCTTGGTCCAGATCGCCTCGCGGTACTTCGTGGTGGCGGACTTCAGATCGACCGTGTGGGTCTTCACTCCGTCCACGTACACATACATCTGGCCGGAGGTCGCCGCGCGCGAGACCACCACTGCCGCCGAGCGGCTGGTGAAGGTCCACGACAGCGAGGCGTTCTTGGCGCTGCTGGTGTAGGACTTGCCGCCGAAGTAGCTGCTGGAGGACTTGCTCGTCCAGCTGCCGGTCCTGGTCGCGCTGGTCTCCTGGAGGATCACCGGGGTGCTGCCGACCGAGACGTTCCCGCGGTTGTTCGCCCGGTCGAACGCGGTCATCGACCAGGTGGTGGCGGCGCTCAGCCTGGCGGTGTGGGGAGCGCTCGTGATCGTCGGGCCGTACGTCTTGGCCACCGGGGCGGTGAGCCGGACCTCCTTCAGCGCGGCGTCGTCCGACGCCTTCCACGACAGGGTCATCGGGACGGCGGAGGCGCTCACCGAGCCCGAGCGCAGCCCCGGGGTGGGACCGGAGGTGAACGTGGGGGCGGTGACGTCCCCGACGACCGTCGCCGCCGTCGACAGCGTGGTCTTGCCGGACACATGCGTGGCCCGGACCTGAAGCCGGTGGCTGCCGGGGGAGAGCTTCGTCCCGGCCGTGGTGACCGTGCCCGAGGTGGTGGCGACGGGCTGGCCGTCGACCAGCAGTTCGTACTTCGAGATGAAGGCGGGCGGTGTGGTGGCCTTCCAGTTCACCGTGACGGCGGCCTTGGTGTAGTACGTGGAGCCGGAGACTCCCACACCGGTGAGGGAGGTGACGGCGAGTCCGGTGACGGAACCGCCCGCCAGGTCCCGGACGGTCGCGAGCTGGTTGTAGACCAGGTTGCCCGGGCACTCGGTGGCGTAGCCGTCGCGGTGGCCGTGGATGGTGTTGAAGGTCAGCTTGGCGCCCGCCTGCCAGGAGCCCTTGGAAGCGGAGGAGCCCGCGGCGCCCGCCGTCAGGACGGTGGTGCCGGTCGGGGAGACCCCGTACTGGCCGAGCTTCCACGCGGCGATCCGGGCGACCGACTGCAGCGCGGCCTGCGAGGGCGCGGTCTTGGTGTATTCGCCGAGAATGGAGATACCGGTGGTCTCGTTGTTGAAGCCGTAGGCGTGCGCGCCCACCACCGGCCGGTCCACACCTCCCTTGCGGCCCTCGTAGATGGTGCCGCACTTGTCGACCAGGAAGTTGTAGCCGATGTCCTTCCAGGTCTTGCCGAGGTGGTACGCGTACACGCCCCGGATCACCTCGGGCGCCTGGGCGCAGGTGTAGTTGTTCGAGCCGGCGGTGTGATGCACCGTCACGGCCTTGACCGTCCCGCCGGGGAGATACGTGGGCGCCTCGGGGCTCAGGGTCTCGTCCGCGCCCCAGCCGGAACGCGGAGTGATCACCGGCCGGGGGGCCGTGGACGGCGGGCCGGCGGACGGCGCCGACTGCGGCGCGGACCGGGGGGCCTCCGCGGTCGGCGGGCCGTCGGGTGCGGGTGCCTCGGAGGACGTGGAGGGGGTGGCCTCCGGGGTGCTCGGGGCCGCCGAGGGCTGCGGCGCGACCGGGTCCTCGGTGGCGGGCGTTTCGTCGGCGGACGGCGACGGGGTCTCGTCGGCGGGCTCGGCGGGCAGTGCGTAGGCCGCGGGCTCCATGCCCGAGACCTTGCCGGTGCCCGGGTCGATCATGTCCAGCCGCAGGCCCTTGGGCAGCTTGGTGACCTGGCCGCCCGCCGTGGCGCGTACCTCGACGCCCTTCGAGGGGCCGACCCAGAGCGGGTCGGTGCCGCCACGGGTGGCGCCGTCCTCGCGCTCGCCCGCGTCACCGTCGAGGCTCTGCCAGTCGGACCACTTCCCGGACGAGGCGTCCTTCGTCCGTACCTCCACGGTCCCGGTGACCCGCGCCGAGGGGTCGGTCCAGGTGACACCCACCATGCTGAACGGCTCGGTGTCGCGCTTGCCGAGCTTCGCCGAGGCGCCGTCCCGGGCGACCTCCATCCCCGCGGCCCGGACCTGGCTCTTGCCGGGCCGGGCCTTTCCGTCCTCGCCGGCGCTGCTGCCGGGCGCGCCGGCCGTGCCCTGGATCACCAGGACCCCGGCGACTCCGGCTGCCACCACTGCACCCGTACCCCACCAACGACGAGCTCTTGTACCGGACGGCACAACATCCCCCCCATGGGAACCTAGAAAAGTTCGATGCTCAATGAAATCACTGGTGCGCAACTTACCCGAGTTGTTTGGCCCCACCGTGTCGGGGGAGACTTGTACGCCGTACCCGGCGCCCGGGCCGGTGGCGTACGACGGGAGGGAACGGCCCCTCGGCCACCGAACGCCGTTGGTACGGCTCGGTGTCGGCCTTCTGCGGGGCACGGGTGGCACGATCCCGGGTGGCGCTGCTCCGGGCGGTGCTGCCCTGGTCCCATAGGCTCCGATACGGGCGGTTTGCGCGCGGGTGTCCCGGGCGCGTCGGCTCCGGCCGAGGGGCGGTTCGGGCCCGGAGCACGGCGGTTCGGGCGGTCCCGCTTCGGACGGGGTGGGGGAGCCGTGTGTTACCCGGCGGTCCCGGTGGCCTCGTCCAGCAGCAGATACAGCAGGCCGGTGAGGCTGCCGCCGCTGACGATCTCCCGCCGGTCGATCATCCCCCGGATCTCCGCCATCGGAATCCACTCGATCCGGTCGGTCTCGTTCCGCTCGACGGGCGGTCCCGTGTACGTGGCCCCGTCGGCGCGGAAGACATGGTGCTCGGAGTCGGTGATGCCGTTCGCGGGCTGGGAGTACACCAGGGGCTTCATCCCCGCCACCCGCCAGCCGGTCTCCTCCTCGACCTCCCGGGCGGCGGTCTCCTCGGGCGTCTCACCGGGCTCGATCAGTCCCATGGGCAGTTCCCAGCCCCAGGTGTCCGTCACAAAGCGGTGCCGCCACATCATCAGCACCCGCTTCCGGCCGTCGACCACCACCGCGACCGCGAGATGCCGCAGCCGGACGACATGGTGCTCGAAGCGGTGACCGTCCGGCTGCTGGACGTCCACCAGCCACAGATCGACCCAGGGATTCGCGTAGATCCGCCGTTCCCCGTGGACGGTCCACCGCATGAGCCCAGCTCCTCAGGTCGAAGGGGCTCCACCCTCCCACTCCGTCCCGGGACCGGTCCCCGCTTTCCCCGCCACGTCACCCGCTGGTGGCACCCTCTCTCCCACCCAAGCCCCGCCGACCCGTGCGCGAGTGGCCGCAGGCCCCGGGGACGCGGATGAGACGGATGACGGTGTGCCGCACAGCGCGAGGGCCAGGACCCCCTGGACCCCGACGGCAGCTTTCCGGGGCGCGGCTTCCGATCACCCGACTCCTGCACCCCGGGATTCGCCCTGGCCGACTCGCACGGAACCGCCGGGTGGTACCACGGCCACGTCCCCGGCGCGGTGTGCGCTCGGGAACAGGGGAAGGGCCCGGCCGCCGAGGCTGCCGGGCCCTTCCAGATGCCGTCTGACCTGCATGGAGACCGCCTGGGTGGGCAGTCGCAGGATCCGGGCGGCTCAAGCCTTCTTCGTCTCCCAGAAGATCTTGTCGATCTGTGCGATGTAGTCCAGCGCCTTCTGGCCCGTCGCCGGGTCCGTCGAGCCCTTGGCCGCCGAGAGCGCCTTCAGCGCCTCGTTGACGAGCTGGTGCAGCTCCGGGTATTTCTCGAAATGCGGAGGCTTGAAGTAGTCGCTCCACAGCACCGAGACGTGGTGCTTGGCGAGCTCCGCGCGCTGCTCCTTGATGACGGTGGCGCGGGCCCGGAAGTGCGGGTCCTCGTTGGCCTGGTACTTCTCCTGGACGGCCTTGACCGACTCGGCCTCGATACGGGCCTGGGCCGGGTCGTAAACGCCGCAAGGGAGGTCGCAGTGGGCGCTGACCTTCACCTTGGGGGCAAACAGGCGGGAGAGCATGGAGCTGTCCTTCCTCGTGATCGTCTTCTCAGGTGGGACATTACTCCGTGGGAGACCCGTTTTCGCGAGTGCCCCCTAGGGCTTAGGGCAAAAGTCCGGGGTCACTATGGGACTGGCGGCGGAACGTACCGTGGGACTCGGAGGTGGCGGATGACTGGACAGGGGCGGGAGCCGAAGGCGCCGTTCGGGGTGGCGGAAGTGACGGGACCGTCGATGTATCCGACCCTCAGGCACGGGGACCGGCTGCTGGTGCACTACGGCGCCGAGGTCAGGCCGGGCGACATCGCCGTACTGCGCCATCCCCTCCAGCAGGACCTGCTCATCGTCAAGCGGCTGATCGAGCGGCGTGACGGCGGCTGGTGGGTGCTCGGGGACAATCCGGGGGCCGAGGGCGACAGCCGGCTGTTCGGCACCGTCCCGCCCGAGCTGCTCCTCGCGCGGGTCCGGGGCAGGTACCGGCCGCTGGAGCCGGGTCAGCGCTCGCTGCGCGCGCTCGCCTCCTGGATGTTCGGCGCGCTGAGGCCCGTGCTCTGCGACCGCTCCGTCTCCAGGCGCTTGCGCGCGCGGTAGGCGGCCACATTGGCGCGGGTCGCACAGCGGTCCGAGCAGTAGCGGCGGGAGCGGTTGGTCGAGGTGTCCAGATAGGCGTTGCGACAGGGGGGCGCCTGGCACAGGCCGAGCCGGTCGACCCCGTACTCCGTCAGATGGAACGCCAGCCCCATCGCGGCGATCGCCGCGTACCCCGCCGTCGCGTTCGACGGGTGGTCCGCCAGGTGCATGTGCCACTTGGGGCGGCCGTCGTCGTCCCGGAAGTCGTGGCCCGAGATCTGCGGGCTGACGGGGAACTCCAGCAGCAGGGAGTTCAGGAGGTCGACGGCCCCGGTCTCGTCGCCCGCGTCGGCCGCGGTGAAGACCGCCCGCAGCCTTCCCCGTACCGAACGGAACCGGGTCACATCCGCGTCGGTGGCCCGGCGCGCCGCCTGGCCGGACGGGCCGAACAGCTCACGGATGGAGTCCACCGAGGTGAGGGAGTCCTTGTTGCGGGCCGGCTCCTCGGTGTTGACCAGGCGCACGGCATAGTCCGAGTAATAGGCCAGTTCCACTTGTAGTCCTTACCGGGGCGGTCTAGGGTCGGGATGCTCGAAGTAATGGACGATTGCCATTACAGGGTATTACGGAGGGGGGTTTCCGTGTCGGAGACAGGGAGCGGGGCACGGGCCCGGGAACAGGCCGGGACGGCGGCGGGACGGAAGGCGAAGGTGACGGGGACAGTGGCCGGGGCGGGGACGGAGGCGGCGGCGGGAGCCGACTGGCGGGCCTGGCAGAGGAGCTGGGACCGCCAGCAGGAGTGGTACATGCCCGATCGCGAGGAGCGGTTCCGGGTCATGCTGGACATGGTCGAGGCCACGGTCGGTCCCGAACCACG
Organism: Streptomyces sp. NPDC004609; assembly: GCF_042873655.1. Taxonomy (NCBI): domain Bacteria; kingdom Bacillati; phylum Actinomycetota; class Actinomycetes; order Kitasatosporales; family Streptomycetaceae; genus Streptomyces; species Streptomyces sp. NPDC004609. The sequence continues at coordinate 36,422 of NZ_JBIALS010000038.1, forward strand.
GGTCCTGGACCTCGCGTGCGGTACGGGAAGTATTACGGACCGGCTCCTGAATCGGTTCCCGAACGCCACCAGTACGGGGGTCGACCTGGACCCCGCCCTGTTGACCATCGCCCGGGGCTACTTCTCCGCCGACGAACGGGTCACCTTCGTCACCGCCGATCTCACCGACCCCGGCTGGACGTCGAAGCTGCCGCACGGCACCTACGACGCCGTACTCACCGCGACCGCGCTGCACTGGCTCCGCAGCGGACCCCTCGCCACCCTCTACGGACAGCTCGCCGGAATCGTCCGCGACGGCGGTGTCTTCCTGAACGCCGACCACATGATCGACCACACCACCCCGCGCATCAACGCCGCCGAGCGCGCCCACCGCCATGCCCGGATGGAGCGTGCCAAGGAGAACGGTGCCGTCGACTGGGCGCGGTGGTGGGACCTCGCCGCCGAGGACCCCGTACTCGCCGGGCCCACCGCCCGGCGCTACGAGATCTTCGGCGAGCACGCCGACGGCGAGACCCCCTCCGCCCGGTGGCACACGGAAACCCTGCGCTCGGCCGGATTCGCCGAAGCGCGACCGGTCTGGTCCTCGCCCTGCGACAGCCTTCTTCTGGCGCTGAAGTAGCTCCCCTGAAAAGGCGGGGCCCAGGTGCAACTTTCTGCTACTCCCACCGCACTGGAGGGGTGGATGGTTCGCGTCCGCGGACCGGGAAAGGGTCGGGGGATGACGCGGAACGAGGAAGACGCCGCGCTGCACGCCTTCGTGGAGGCAAGGCGTACCGCGCTGTTCCGCAGCGCCTATCTGCTGTGCGGGGACCGGGACGAGGCGGACGACCTCGTCCAGACGACGCTGGTGAAGGTGGTGGTCACCGGTCGGCGGCAGATGCGCCTGGACAACATCGAGGCCTACACGCGCAAGACGCTGATCAATACCTTCATCGCCTCCCGGCGGCGGTTCTGGCGGCGCGAGCATTCCTACGGCGAACTGCCCGACCGCGCCCAGCGGGAGGCCGCGGACACGGAAACGGGACTGGTGATCCGTGCCGCTCTCGGCCGGCTCAGCGCCAAGCAGCGAGCCGTCGTGGTGCTGCGCTACTGGGAGGACCTGAGCATCGCCGAAACCGCGCGGCTGCTCGGAATGCGGGAGAACACGGTCAAGAGCCACGCGGCTCGGGGGCTCGCCGCGTTGCGCGCCGAGGTGCAGGAGGAGTTCGCATGAGCGACATCAGGCTGCTGCTGGAGCGCGTCGCCGAGGAAGGCGGGCGGACCACGGTCACCTCGGAGACGGTCCACGCGGGCGCCGCGAAGCTGCGCCGCAGGCGCAGGGCGATGGTGGCGGGAGCGTTGGCCGCGGTCGTCTTCGCCGGGGCGGCGGCCGTCCCGGTGCTGGACCAGCTCCGTGATCGCTTCGACCAGACCTCCGCCGCGGGGGGTGGCAAGCGCACGGCAAAGGCCGCCGACGCCCAGAGCCGTCGGCTCGCCGAACTGCTGCCCTCAGGCGTCCAGGAGATCGAAAGGATCGGCACCAGCACCAGCCCGCTGGTGCTGGTGAAGGAAGGACTCTTTCCCGGCGACCCCGACCCCACTTTCCACCGCAGCAGCGACGTGAAGTCCTCGGGACTCGGTCCGCTCGACGGTCACTACCGCATCACCAGGGCAGGGAACGAAGGCGGCATCAGCATCAGCGTCGTGCCCGCGAAGGTCGTCAGCAAGACCCCCAAGGGGCTCGGCGTCGGCTTCTGCACCCACGCCGTGCCCGGATCGATCGGCGAATGCGTGACGGACGTACTCTCCGACGACCGGCCGACCCGCGTCACCTGGCGCCAGCCCGGGAGCGGCGGCGGGACCGCACGCCTCGTGGGATACCTCACACTCAAGAGCGGCGATGTGCTCGTCGTCAATGCCTACAGCAGCTCCCCGTCCAGCACGCCCCCCTCGGTACCGGACTATCCGCCGCTGAACCGCACCGAACTGAACGAGCTGCTGCTCGCGTCCGAACTTCTCCCGAAGGACTGAACAACCTCCCCCGGAATTTCCGTGCGGGCGCAACCGGTCCCTCCTCCCACCGCACTGGTGAGGATGAGAGGGTTCGCACCTGCGGACCGGGAAGGGGCGGGATGACGCGGACCGAGGATGATGCCGCGCTGCGCCAGTTCGTGGAAGCACGGCGGACGGCGCTGCTCCGTAGTGCCTTTCTGCTGTGCGGGGACCGGGACGAGGCCGATGACCTCGTGCAGACGACGCTGGTCAAAGTGGTGCTCGGTGGTCGGCGCCATGTGCGTCTGGACAACATCGAGGCGTACGCGCGCAAGACGCTGATCAACACGTTCATCGCGTCCCGCCGCCGGTTCTGGCGGCGGGAGCACGCGTACGGAGCACTTCCCGAGGTGCCCGAGCAGGTCTCCGACCACGACACCGGTGTCGTGGTCCGGGCCGCGCTCGGGCGGCTCAATGCCAAGCAGCGCGCGGTGGTGGTGCTGCGGTACTGGGAGGACCTGAGCGTCGCGGAGACCGCGAGGCTGCTCGGGATGCGGGAGAACACGGTCAAGAGCCATACGTCCCGGGGGCTTGCGGTGCTGCGCGCCGAGGTGCGGGAGGAGTTCGCATGAGCGACATCAAGGTGCTTCTGGAGCGAGCCGAGCAGTCCGCCGAGGGCAGTGGGCGGTCCGCCGTCACCACGGAGACGGTGTACGCCGGTGCCGCGAAGGCCCGTCGGCGGCGCAGAGGCGCGGTGGCCGGCGCGGTCGTGGCGGTGGTCCTGGCGGCGGTGGCCGCCGTGCCGGTGCTGGACGGCCTCGGCACCGGACCGAAGGACGACAAGTCCTCCGTCGCGGCGCAGGGGATCACTCCCGAGGACAGCAGGGGCAGGGAACAGGCAGAGCAACTCGGCAAGGTGCTGACCGCGCTGTTCCCGAACATCACCAAGGTCGAGAAGGAGAAGGCGGGGCCGCTATGGCTTCCGGGGCAGCAGATCGCCCCGGGAGCCAAGCTCCCGGTCATTCCGGAGATCGGTCCGCTCGACGGGCACTATCTGGTCACCAGTGTCGTGGAGGGCGAGAAGCGGTACACCGGCCTGAGCTTCACGGTGATGGAGAAGGAGACCGTCGAACGGCTCAAGGCGCCCGTCGACGTGCTGAGCGACACCTGCAAGTCCACCCCGAGGTTCCCGGTGAACAACTGCAAGCGCCAGGAGCTGCCCTCCGGACAGACGCTCACCACGTGGGCGGGGACAGGGACCTTCGAGTCCGACGTGCCCTGGACCGTTGCGACCCATGCCCTGCTCACCCTCCCCGACGGTGGGGTTCTGCTGTTCGCGGACGGCCAGCAGGCCGCGAGCGACAGGGCCTTCGCCCTCACCCGGTCCGACGACGGGCGCGGGAGCCCCAGGGAGTTCCACCACGGTCTCAGGAAGCCCGTGAAGCGCTCGCACGCGTATGACTTCGTGGGGCTCACCCCTGCGGAAATCCGGGATCTGGTCGCCCGGCCCGAGCTCCTTCCTCCGGACTGAGGGCCCCGGCGGATACGGACGTGGGCGGTACGGACTGTTCCGTACCGCCCACACCCGCGTGTACTGCTCCGTCCGTCAGAGGACCTTCGACAGGAACGACTTCGTCCGGTCGTGCTGGGGGTTCGTCAGTACGTCACGCGGGTGGCCGGACTCGACCACCATGCCGTCGTCCATGAACACCAGCGCGTCACCGACCTCACGCGCGAAGCCCATCTCGTGCGTGACCACGATCATCGTCATACCGTCCTCGGCGAGAGAGCGCATGACATCGAGGACATCGCCCACCAGCTCCGGATCGAGCGCCGAGGTCGGCTCGTCGAAGAGCATCAGCTTGGGCTCCATCGCCAGAGCACGGGCGATCGCGACCCGCTGCTGCTGGCCACCGGAGAGCTGGGACGGGTAGTTGCCCGCCTTGTCCGCGAGGCCGACCCGGTCGAGGAGCCGTTCCGCCCGGGCGCGGGCGACCGACCTGGACTCGCCCCTGACCTGGACGGGCGCCTCCGCGATGTTCTCCAGCGCGGTCATGTGCGGGAAGAGGTTGAAGCGCTGGAAGACCATGCCGATGTCCCGGCGCTTCAGGGCGACCTCGCTGTCCTTCAGCTCGTACAGCTTGTCGCCCCGCTGGCGGTAGCCGACCAGTTCGCCGTCCACGTAGAGCCGTCCGGCGTTGATCTTCTCCAGATGGTTGATGCACCGCAGGAACGTCGACTTGCCGGAACCGGACGGGCCGATCAGACAGAAGACCTCACGCGGGGCGACCTCCAGATCGATGCCCTTGAGGATATGGGCGGCGCCGAAGGACTTGTGGACACCCTCCGCCTTCACCATCGCGCTCATCGGACACCTCCCGCGTCGCGCCTGCCGAGGCCGGCGAGGTTGGCTCTGACCCGCTGCCAGGGGGTAGGCGGCAGACTGCGCTGCGACCCCCGGGCGTACCGCCGCTCCAGGTAGTACTGGCCGACCGTGAAGACGCTGGTCATCACGATGTACCAGATCGACGCGACGAACAGCATCTCCATCACCGCGTACGACGTGGAGCCGATCTGCGAGGTGGAGCGGAGCAGCTCGTTGTAGGTGACCGCGTACACCAGCGACGAGGTCTTGAGCATATTGATGAACTCATTGCCCGTCGGCGGGATGATCACCCGCAGCGCCTGCGGCAGGACGATCCGGCGCATGGTCTTGGACTGGGTCATGCCGAGCGCGTGGGACGCCTCGCTCTGGCCCTCGTCGACCGAGAGGATGCCCGCGCGGCAGATCTCCGCCATGTACGCGGCCTCGTTGAGACCCAGGCCCAGCAGGGCGCACATGAACGGCGTCATGACGTCGGTCATCTCGTCCTTGTAGATGCCCGGGATGTTCAGCACGGGGAAGATCAGTGCCAGGTTGAACCAGAGCAGCAGCTGGACGTAGACCGGGGTGCCCCGGAAGAACCAGATGTACAGCCAGGCGACCCAGCTGGTCACCGGGTTCTTCGAGAGGCGCATGACCGCGAGGATCACGCCCAGCACCACGCCCAGGATCATCGCGAGCACGCTGATCATCAGGGTGCGGCCCGCGCCCTTGAGCACGGACTCGTCGAAGACCTTGTCGCCGACCGCGCTCCACTGGACGTCGGCCTGCGAGAACGCGTAGATCAGACCGGCCAGCAGCGCGATGACGACGACACCGCTGATCCAGCGGCCGATGTGCCGCACGGGAATGGCCTTGATCGCCTCGGGCGCCAGCCCACCCGGGCCCCCGGGGTAGCCGGACTCCTTGGAGACCTGCCCCCCGGGCGGCTTGTCGAACTTGTCGGAACTGTCAGTCACGGTGACTGCCCTTCGGGGACGCTTCGGTCACTTGCCGCCGTTGATCGCGGCCTTGTCGATCGCACCGCTGGTGGCGCCCCACTTCTCCAGGACCTTCTTGTACGAGCCGTCCGCGATGATCGCGTCGACCGCCTCCTTGAGCGCGTCGCGGAGGCCGGTGTTCTCCTTGTTCACGGCGATCCCGAACGGTCCGGCGTCGATCTGCTCGCCGACCACCTCGAACGCGTTGCCGCCGTCCGCCTTGCGTGACAGGTCGAGCGCGACCGGGTAGTCGTTGACACCGGCCACCGCCCCGCCGGACTTCACCCGGGTCTGCGCCTCGGTGTCGTTCTCGAAGGACTCGATCTTGACGGCGGGCTTGCCCGCGTCCTGACATGCCTTGGACTGGGTCTGGAGGGCCTTCTCGTAGGTGGTGCCGCGCTGGACGGCCGCGGCCTTGCCGCACAGGTCCGCGATGGACTTGATCCCCTGGGGATTGCCCTTCTTGGTGTAGACGGCGGTGCCGGCGACGAAGTAGTCGACGAAGTCGACGCCCTTGCCGAGCTTCTTGCCGTTCTCGTCCAGGCCCTCCTGGCGCTGTTTGTTGTCCGTGATGGACGACATGGCCACATCGTGGCGGCCCGAGTTCAGGGCGGTGATCAGACCGTCGAAGGAGCCCGAGGTGAACTCGAACTTCACGCCCAGCTTCTTGCCCAGCTCGGCGGCGATGTCGGGGTCGACACCGACGATCTTGCCGTTCTCGACGGACTCCATGGGGGCGTACTCGGCGTTGGTGCCGACCTTGATCACGCCCGACTTCTGGTACTTCTCCGGGAGCTTGTCGAAGAGCGGAGCGCTGTTCGACGTTCTGTCGCCGCTGCCCGATTCCTTCGAGCCGCCGTCGGTCTGGTCGCCGCATGCGGTCAGCAGCAGGGTGCCGGCGACCGCGAGGGCACCGACCGCTGTGAACCGGGAGACAACGGACTTCCGGTGCTTCGCGGGGGCAGTGCTGCGTGTGGTGCGTGCGGTCATTTTCAGGATCCTCCGGCGTGTCAGAGAGCTGCCATTTCCTGGTCGTATCGCGGACACGTACCCGTCTTCGAGTGCCGCGACCTTGTATGTTTTCGGCATCTTGCCATTCGGACTAGCCCATTCAGGTCCCCGGGCATGTCAAAATCGGGTAACGGGACACCCCCGACCCTCCTCAGGCCGGTACATCAGGACCGGACCATTCACGGGAATGCCTCCTTCCTGCCGGAAGATCTGCGGTCCCCGGTCGTCAACAGGCCGGATCAACAGGACATAATTATCCATGCCCTGACATGAGGCGATGAGTGCTGCCCCTGAGGGGATATGGACTCGTCGTCAGCCGCCTCGTTCGGGTATGAAGGACTCTTACACCCCTCATCAGGGGCTCAGGGCGCGTGTGCGGCGCGCCCGCGCGTACGTACCTCCCCCCACCGGGCGGCCAGACCGCCGAGGCGGGGCACGTACGCGGTGCCCGCCCACCCCTCCTCACCAGGAGTGGAAACCCTCAACCGATGAAGACTTAAGGGGTCACCCCAATGGCAGCGGAGATCGTCAATCCTCCCAGCGACACCGATAACGGCACCGAAGGCTCTCCCGGGGAGCCCTTCGATCCCGCCTTCGCGCTGCACCGCGGCGGAAAGATGGCCGTGCAGGCCACGGTGCCGATCCGGGACAAGGACGACCTGTCCCTCGCGTACACCCCCGGCGTCGCCAAGGTCTGCAGCGCGATCGCCGAGCAGCCGGACCTGGTCCACGACTACACGTGGAAGTCGCAGGTCGTCGCCGTCGTGACCGACGGCACCGCGGTGCTCGGACTCGGTGACATCGGCCCGGAGGCATCGCTCCCCGTGATGGAGGGGAAGGCGATCCTGTTCAAGCAGTTCGGCGGTGTGGACGCGGTGCCGATCGCGCTCGCCACGACCGACGCGGACGAGATCGTCGAGACGGTGGTGCGTCTCGCGCCGTCCTTCGGCGGCGTGAACCTGGAGGACATCTCCGCGCCGCGCTGCTTCGAGATCGAGCGCAAGCTCCAGGAGCGGCTGGACATCCCCGTCTTCCACGACGACCAGCACGGCACGGCGGTCGTCACCCTCGCGGCCCTGCGGAACGCGGCGAAACTGACCGGGCGCGGCCTCGGCGAGCTGCGCGCGGTGATCTCGGGCGCGGGCGCGGCCGGTGTCGCCATCGCGAAGTTCCTGCTGGAGGCCGGTCTGGGGGATGTGGCGGTCGCCGACCGCAAGGGCATCGTCAGCCGCGACCGCGATGATCTGAACGCCGTGAAGCGCGAGCTGGCGGAGCTCACCAACAAGGCCGGGCTCTCCGGCTCGCTGGAGTCCGCGCTGGCCGGCGCGGATGTGTTCATCGGCGTCTCGGGCGGCACGGTGCCGGAGGAGGCCGTCGCGTCGATGGCCCCCGGCGCGTACGTCTTCGCCATGGCCAACCCGAACCCCGAGGTCCACCCCGATGTCGCGCACAAGTACGCGGCGGTCGTGGCGACGGGCCGCAGCGACTTCCCGAACCAGATCAACAATGTGCTCGCCTTCCCGGGGATCTTCGCGGGCGCGCTCCAGGTGCGGGCGTCCCGGATCACCGAGGGCATGAAGATCGCCGCCGCGAACGCGCTGGCGGACGTCGTGGGCGACGCGCTGGCCGCCGACTACGTCATCCCCTCGCCGTTCGACGAGCGGGTGGCCCCGGCGGTCACCGCCGCCGTCGCCGCCGCCGCGCGGGCCGAAGGCGTCGCCCGGCGCTGAGGCGCCTGCGCGCCGAGTCCGCCGCCGTACGGAACGGGCCGTGTCGCCCACCCGGGGTTCGAGGGGTTCCCCGCGGGGCGCGACGCGGCCCGTTGCGCTGTCCCGCCCGGCGCGAGGTCGCGCATGGCGCCGCCGCGCGGGCCCCGGCGTGTGGCTGTGGGCGTGTGGCTCCGTGCGGGCCCGGTCGCGCCGGGGCGCCCGCCCGCCCGGGTGAGGTGCGGAGGGCGGAGTGCGTACGGAAGCCCCGGGCCGGGTGGCACGGTGACCGGTCCGCGGGCCGAGGTCCCCCCGGGCCGAGGTCTCCCCGGCCCGCGCGATCCCTCCGGAGCGCGGTCGGCCCACCCAGGTCGCGGCGGTCGCGGCTGTGGGGCTCCGACCCGGTGAAGGCCCGAGGTGTGTGCCGGTACGGGCGGGGCGATCCGCGCGAGGCCGTGGTCTGCCGGCGGGGCGGAAGCGGCCGTGGGCCGTCGGTGTGGGCCGTGCCCGGTCGACGTCCGCCGCGCCGGGGACGCGGCGCGTGTCACACCCGGGACCCGTTCCGCCCCGGTGGGGACCGCCCTAGGGTCGGGCCATGTTCGCCGCCTACGCAGCCCGTATCGACCGTGACAATCCGCTGAATGGCCTGGAGCTGGGCGAGCGCCCGGCTCCCGAGGTCCGCCCCGGCTGGACCACCGTCACCGTCAAAGCCGCCTCCCTCAACCACCACGACCTCTGGTCCCTGCGGGGCGTCGGCCTCCCCGCGGACAAACTGCCGATGATCCTTGGCTGTGACGCCGCGGGGATCGACGCCGACGGCAACGAGGTGGTGCTCCACTCCGTCATCGGCGAGAGCGGGCACGGAGTCGGGCTCCACGAGCGCCGCTCCCTGCTCACCGAGCACTACCAGGGCACCTTCGCCGAGCAGGTCACCGTGCCCGCCTGGAATGTGCTGCCCAAGCCCAAGGAGCTGAGCTTCGAGCAGGCCGCCTGTCTGCCGACGGCCTGGCTCACCGCGTACCGCATGCTCTTCACCAACGCCGGGGTGCGCCCGGGTGACTCCGTCCTCGTCCAGGGCGCGGGCGGGGGCGTCGCGACCGCCGCGATCGTCCTCGGCAGGGCCGCGGGGCTGCGGGTGTACGCCACGAGCCGGGACGAGGCCAAGCGCAAGCGGGCGGTGGAGCTGGGCGCGGAGGAGGCCTACGAACCGGGGGCGCGGCTCCCGGGGCGGGTGGACGCGGTGATCGAGACGGTCGGGGCGGCGACCTGGTCGCACTCGATCAAGTCCCTGCGCCCCGGCGGGACGCTGGTGATCTCCGGCGCGACCAGCGGTGACCGGCCCGCCCACGCCGAGCTGACGCGGATCTTCTTCCTGGAGCTGAAGGTCGTCGGCTCCACGATGGGTTCCAGGGACGAACTGGAGGACCTCCTCTCCTTCTGTGCGGCGACGGGGGTACGGCCGGTGATCGACCAGGTGCTCCCGCTGGACCGGGCGCGGGAGGGGTTCGAGCGGATGGCCGGTGGTGAGCTGTTCGGAAAGATCGTGCTGACACCCTCCTCCTGAGCTGCACTTCTTCGGGGGCACTTCGAGACTACGGCCATGCACGTCAACCGGGGTTGACTGTGGACAACTGTCAATGTAAATTGACAGTCATGACTGAGGCAACCGATCTCGCCGAGCGCGCGGGCGACCGTGACCCACGGGTCGGGCTCCGGGCGGTCGCCGCGCTGCGGCGGCTGCTCGAACAGCTTGAGGCCGTACAGGTGCGCAGCGCCCGCAATCAGGGCTGGTCATGGCAGGAGATCGCGGCCGAGCTGGGCGTCAGCCGGCAGGCCGTGCACAAGAAGCACGGGAGGCGATGATGTTCGAACGGTTCACCCCGGAGGCCCGGGACATCGTGAAACAGTCCGTGGCCGTCTCCGAGCGGGCGGGCGCGGATGCCGTCACCGAGGAGCATCTGCTGCTCGCGCTGCTGGGGCAGGAGGGTACCCGGGCGGCCTTCGCCTTCACCGCGCTCGGGATCACGGACCGGCGCGACTCCGTGGAGAGCGCCCTCTCCGAAGCCCGTCGGCGCGCGGGGATCTCCCGGTCCGAGGCGGAGGCGCTCGCGGGCCTCGGCATCGATGTCGACGAGATCGTGGCGCGGGTCGAGGAGAGTCACGGCCCGGGCGTGCTCCGGACCGGCCGCAGGGCCGGCCGCCGGTGGTCCCTGAGCCGGCCCTTCACCTCCGCCGCCAAAGGCACTCTGGTCGATTCCCTCCGTATCGCCACGGGCCGCGGTGACCGCCGTATCGGCGGCGAACACTTCCTCCTCGCGCTCACGGCCCGGCCCGGCGTGGTCTCCGAGGTCCTCGCGGACCACGGAGCGACGTACACGTCGGTGGAGCGGGTGATGTACGGCGCCGCCCCGGCCTAGGGTCTCCGTCCGGATCGTGCCGGGCTCGTGTGCCCCGGCACCGCGCCTCTCCGCCGCAGCCCTGCGGGCACGGGAGGGTGCCCCGCCGCGTCGGTGCCGGTCACCGATGGCCCCCACGGCCCTTCGGCCGGGTGGGGGTCCCTCCCGGCGGAGCCAGGGGGAGTACCCCCAGCACCAGGCCCCGCTCCCCGGCCCGGCCCGATCCGAACGAAAGACCCAAGGCGTACCGATCACGAGCGTCGCCCCGGCGCTCGGCGGGGCGACGCTCGCGGCGAAGGCCTCCGCGTGGTGGCGCCGGCCAGGACCGCACCGCGCGGAGGTCTTCGTGCCACCGCCGATGTCGGGCTGTCCGGCTGCCCGTCTGCCCGGCCGTCCACGGCAGGCGGCCGCCGGTCGAAGGAGCCCATTCCCGGCCGTCCGGTCGCCCATGCGGCCTCGCCGGCCCGCCCGGACGCCGGGACGGGCGTCTCCCAGGCCGCGGCTCCGGCGCGGGCGGACGGCCTGCGTGGCGTGGTACCGATGCGTCCGGTGCGCCGGAAACGTCCACCAAGGGAGTCAGCACGTACGAAGGAGCACACGCCATGGGGAATCTGGTTGCCGTCGAGTTCATGTCGCTGGACGGCGTCATGCAGTCCGTTCTGTCGGCGGACGAGGACCGCGAGGGAGGGTTCGACCAGGGCGGATGGGTCCTGCCGTACGTCGACGAGGTCGTGGAGACCTTTATGAGCTCCGCCACCGCCGGGGCGTCGGCGATGCTCGTGGGGCGTAAGACGTACGAGATCTTCGCGGCGACCTGGCCGCACGCCGACCCCGCCGATCCCGCGGTCGCGGCGATGAACGCGATGCCCAAGTACGTCGTCTCGCGCACCCTCGGCGACGATCTCGGCTGGGCGAACTCCCTGCGGCTCGGCCCGGATCTGTCCGCGGAGGTGGCAAGGATCAAGAGCGCCACCGAGGGGGACATCGTGGTGCTCGGCAGCGGGGAACTGCTCCGGGCCCTGGTCGCTCTGGACGCCGTCGACGAGTACCGGCTGCTCGTCTTCCCGCTGGTCCTGGGCCGAGGGAAGCGGCTGTTCGACGAGGAGACCGTGCCGAGCCGCCTGTCGCTCGTGGACACGAAGACCTCCACGAGCGGCGTCCTGATCGCCACGTACCGGCCCGTACCGCCGCAATAGCACACATCCCCGCTCCTGCCGACGCCGTCGCCGCCCGCGGGCCGTCCTCGCCGATGCGGGTGCGTGGTGCGGCCCGGACGGCGGCCCGACGGCCCGGCGGTGCGCCATGCGGCCGGGGTACGCCCCAGGACGGACCCCGGCCGCCCCAGGTCGGTCACCCGCCCCGGCACATCGCCCCTCGGCCCGCCCGAGGGGCGATGTGCGTCTGTCGCACGTCCGCCACCGACCGACGCCCGCCGGGTCGAGTACGGGTCGGGCCGGGCACCGGTCAGGCATAGGCCGGGCGTCGGTCAGTCGGACTCCCGGCGGTCGGACTTCGGCAGATGCAGCAGCGCCGTGATGTGCGCCGCGGCCGTGGAGAGAAGGCGGCGCGCCTCGGCGAGCTGAAGCTCCGTGACCCCGTGGTCCCTGGCCGCGTCGCGGATGTCGTCCCGGAAGCGGTCCAGCAGACGGTCCAGGTCCCGGCTGGGATCGCCCGTCGAGGGGGTGTCGGTGGACCAGTCCGGTGCGGCCTGCGGCGCGGCCCCGGGTGCGGCCTCCGGAGCGGCATCCTGCTTGTTGTGCGGCGGCCACCCGCTGCGGGCCAGGCCGCTGATCTGCGTGGACAGCTCGGTGAGCCCCTCGCGGACGCCCGTCGGCCAGTCACCCCGGGCGAAGTGGCCCTGGACCTGGTCCTGGACCTGCCTGGCGATCCGCTGCATCTCGTCGCGTGCCATCTCCTGCGCCTCCTTGGCCTGGCGGCGGGCCTGCTGCGCGTCCTCACGGGCGCGCCGGGACTCGTCCTTGGCGCGGCGCGCCTGCTCCTGCCACTCGTGGGTGACCTTGCGCCACTCCTCCTTGGCCGTGCGCCAGGAGTCGTTCGCCTTGCCGGAGGACTTCCTGCCGGGCGCCTTCCGGGTCTCCGACGCGGCGGCCCGCATCTCGCTGCGCAGTTTGCCCGCCGCGCCGCGCACGTCGTCCCGGATCTCCGCGGCCAGCTCCGACACGGACTCGCGGATCTCCAGCTCCAGATCGGCCAGTTCACCGCTGCGCCCGGCCAGCTCCTCACGGCCGGCCTCGGTGATCGAGTAGACCTTGCGGCCGCCCTCGGTGGCGTGGGTGACCAGCCCCTCGGCCTCCAGCTTGGCCAGCCGCGGATAGACCGTGCCCGCCGACGGCGCGTACAGGCCGTGGAAACGCTCCTCCAGCAGCCGGATCACCTCGTACCCGTGGCGCGGAGCCTCGTCCAGGAGCTTGAGCAGATACAGGCGCAGACGGCCGTGGGCGAAGACGGGTGGCATGTCAGAGCACCTTTCCGGTGGTGGGGGCGTCGGCCGGGTCCGGGTCGGCGTCCCGGGGCGGCTTGCGCAACAGCGCTATGGAGCCGGAGACGGTCGTCGCCTTGAGGGTGCCCGTGCCCGCGCCGAGCGTCCCGGTGATCTTCTTCGCGCCCCACTCGCCGCTGACCCGCAGATCGTCGAAGGCGTTGGCGACCGAACCGCTCGCCGTCTCCGCGTTCACCCGGGCGTCCGCGGGATGCGGCAGCCGGATCGCCACCTCGCCCGAGACCGTGTTGAGCTTGAGGTCGGCCGGCCGGACCTCGGCCTCCTCGTCGAGGGAGGTGAGGTCCACGAGCATGTCGCCGCTCACGGAGTCCGCCCGCACGGACGCGCCCGCGCTCTCGATCACCGTCAGATCACCGGACACGGAGTTGTAGCGCAGATCGCCCGTGACCGCCTGGGCCTCCAGATTCCCGGAGACGGTGTCGGCGCGGACCGCGCCGGAGAGCCGTACCAGGGTCGTGTCGCCGCTGACTCCCCGTACGGTCGTCGCGCCCCGGATGCCGGAGACCACGGCTCCCGCGCCCACGACACCGACCTCGACACGGGCCCCCGCCGGAACCGCGAGCGACACGACCGCGCTGCGGTTCCAGCCCTTGCGGTCGAGCCACTTCAGCCAGTCCGTCCAGGGCAGGTCCTCGTAGGCGACCGCGAGGTTCGAGCCCTCCCGGGTGACGATCAGCGGCGGGCCGTCGATCCGCGCGACCTCCAGACGGGCGGAATCCTCGTCCGTCCCCACGACGTTGACCGTTCCATTGACGATACGGACGCTGAGCGCGGTCACAGGGGCGTCGAAGGTGAGCTTGCGCGGCTCCGAGACCTCCCACGTCGACTCTGCCATGTCGCTGACCTCCTGGATGGACCCGGCCCCATGACGCAACATATCGCGTCTTCTCGTCAATACGATATATCGCGAATGAAGGATGTCAAGCCTGTTGACGTCCCCGCCGGGCAGAGCGCCAGTACGTCCATAAGGGGTCATAGCGGGGCGAAGTCATCTAGCGTTGGTCACATGAACGCGACACCCGTGGGCGCGCTGCTGCTCTGCCGGGCCGAACCCTCCGCCGTACGTTCTCCCGCTCAGCTGCTGCGCGAGCGGCAACTCCTCGCCCCCTCGGGCGACGGGTGGAGCGTTCTGGTCCCCGAGGGCACCCCCTGGCGGGAGGACGAACCCGTCGACCGGGTCCTCGGGGGCTGGGCGGCGGCGCTCGCCGTCGCCGTCGGCTCGGGACGGCCCGTGCTCGCGCTCTGGTGGGACGCCGACGGGGCGGGATTCACGCTGGCGTCCGGCTTCCGCAGACCCGTCGGATACGTATGGCTCGGGGACGGGACACCGGTGGGGGAGGACGAGGCGATGCTGACCTTCGCGGAGCGCGTCGGGCTGGATCCCGTACTCGACGTCCAGGACCTGGAGCCCCTCACCCTGCCCGATCCGGGCGCGGACGCCCAGGTCCGGCTGACCGGGCTGGCCGCGGTACTGACCCGGGCGGGACTCGAACTCCCGCGCGGACTCACCCTCGGCGCGCCGGCCGACCGGCTCCTCGCCGCCGCACGGGAGGCGGGCGCGGAGACGGTCGAGTGGGCGGGCTGGCGCGATGCCGTACGGACCGAACTCCACGCGGTGGAGGAGAGCCTGGACCACTGGCTGCGCGAGCCCCGCGACCGCACCGGCCCCAAACTGCTGGGCGTGGCGCAACTGGCGGCGGGGGTCCCGCTGACGGCCTGGGGGCTGCGGCGGGGCGGCGCCGGCTGGGTGGCGGCCGGGGCGGTGCTGATCGCGCAGGGCGCGCTGACGCTCGCGTACGGGCTCCGGCGCGCGGGACGCGGGTGAGGTACCTGCGAGCCCCCTGCTACTCGTCCTCGTCCTCGTCGTCCAGGCGCGCCAGCCAGGTCGCCAGACGCTCCACCGGGACCTCGAAGTCGGGGTTCAGATCGACGAACGTACGCAGTTGCTCGGCGAGCCACTCGAAGGTGACCTCCTCCTCGCCGCGCCGCTTCTCCAGTTCCTCGATGCCGCGATCGGTGAAGTACAAAACATGCTCCAGGGACGGATGGGGACTACCCCATCAGACTACGGCGACACGGTACATCGACTACCGGCGGCCGGAAACGGCTGCTTTGCGGCCGGATGGGGAAGTAACGTGTCGCCACTCGCACATCGCGCAAGTGAGCGGGTGCCGGGGTGGGTTGGCCGTGAAGAACGGGGGATACCGTGAGCGGACGCGTCCAGCGGATCGAGCTGCCCGGGGGAGCGATCGTGCTCGCCCGGCTCTCCGTGCCCGAAGGGGCACAGGGAGGCAACAACGAGGGCAAAGGTTTCATCGAGAACCCGGCCGCCAAGGTCCACCAGCTGGAGCGGCTGATCACCGAGGTCGGCGCCTCCGTGCTGGAGGCAGCGGCGGCGGCCCGGCCCGATGAGGCGAGCGTCTCCTTCGGGATCGAGCTGACCGCGGAGTCGGGCGCGGCGCTGGCGGTCCTCGCGGCGGGAGATGCGGCGGCGTCCGTGCAGGTCACGCTGACCTGGCAGCTCAAGGACCAGCCGGTCGTGGCCGGGGGTCCGGCCCAGGCGCCGATACGGGGACAGGCGCCGATACGGGCGCCGGGCGCGCAGCCTCCGGTCGTACGGGCCCCCGCGGCGGGTCCGCAGCGCCCCGGAACGGCACTTCCCCCGGCCACGCCCGCCCCGGCCCCGGCGTCCCGGGTGGCCGCGCCCGCCCAGGCACCCGGGGCCCTGCCGGCGGCTGTCCCACCACCTGCCCGGCAGGTGCCCGCGGCGGCCGGACACCCCCGTACGGCTCCGCCCGCACAGGCCCGCCCGGTCGGCGCGGCCGCGCCCGCGGGGACGCCTCCGCCCGGTCGCACACCCCCGGCGGCCGGAGTGCCCCAGGGCCCCGGAGCACCCGCGCCTGCCCGGGGCGGGCCCGGCCCGGGCAGGCCCGCGCAGCCCGGTGGACCCGCGGCGGCTGCGGCATCCGGCGCGCCTGCGTCTGCGCCTGGGCCTGTGTCCGCGCCCGCGCCTGTGTCCGTGGCGGCTCCGGGGGCGGGGGCTCCCCGGGGGGCCGGGGTGGCCGGGGTGGGTCAGCACCGGCAGCCGGTGGCGCCCGGGGTGGTTCAGGGCGGCGGTGTTCCCGGTGCGGCTCAGAGGCCCGGTCAGGGGGCCGGTGTGCCTGCTGTGGCTCAGGGCGGCGGGCAGTCGCGGCCGGGGCAGACGGTGGGCGGGCCCGGGGTGGCCGTGGCCAGGCAGGGGCCGGTGGCTCCGGCCGGTGGGTCTCCCCGGGCGGCCGGGATGGCTCAGAGGCCCGGTCAGGCGGCTGGTGCGCCCGGGGTGGCTCAGGGTGGCGGTGCGCCTGGCGTGGTTCAGGGGGGCGGGCAGTCGCGGCCCGCGCAGGGAGCCGGGGTGCCTGCGGCAGTCCGTAACGGTGCGACGCCTCCGGCCGGTCAGGGGCCGGTGGCGACGGTGCCGGGACGGATACCGGGGGCACCCGCGGCGGCCCGGGCGGCCGGAGCGCCGGTGGGGGCTCAGCCCTCTCGGACGGGTCCGCCCGCCCAGGCGGCCGGGGCGCCGCCGATGGCTCAGCAGGGTCAGGTACCGGGTGCGCCCTCGGGGGCGCGGCCGCCCCAGGTGCCGGGGGCGGTCCGGATACCCGGGCAGCCCCGTCCGGCGGCCCAGGCGGGCGGGACCGCGCCCTCCGCCCTGGCTGTCGCCGATCTCGCGCCGCAGGCGCCCGGAGGGGCGCAGCCCTGGGCGGCGCCTGCCCCTCCCCCTGTTTCGGCACCTGTTCCTGTTCCCGCGACGGCAGCGGCAGCGGCACCGGCGTCCGAGGCCGTCACCGCGCTGTTGCCTCCGGTGCCCGCACAGGCCCCTCAGCCACCGCTGAACGCGGAGATCCCGCAGCCCCGGGTGGCCCAGACGCCCCAGCCACCTCCGCGAACACGCAGGTCAAAGGCGCCCCGCCATGCCCGGCAGACCCGGGGGATCTCGAAGTCCGCGCAGCCGCAGGGGGGGCCGCAGGCCACGCAGCCCCTGCCCGTGCTCCAGCCGCCCCCGCGGCCACCGCATCCGCCGGCGCCGCCCCAGCCGCCGTCCCAGGCCCCTACGGTTCCGGCCACGCCATAGGCCCACGGGCCCGCCACCGGGGCTCTGCCCTGGATCCGGCGCGTCACTTGCCGGCGGGGCTGGTTGTGTCGGCTCTCCGGGTTGGTTGGGGTCGCCTGGTCCCGGCCTTCGGGGCTCTGCCCCGGACCCGGCGCCTCAATCGCCGGCGGGGCTGATTTTGCTCGGCTCGCCAACCCAGCCGCCCCAACCCGCCCAGGCCCTCTCCCCAGCCGGCCTGGCGGATGGGGCGGGCCGTCGATTCAGCCGGTCCGGCGTGTGAGGACGGCCCCTGGGCCATTCCAGCCCGTCCGGCGTTTGAGGACGGACCTTGGCCGTGGGTGCGGGTAGCTCGCCGGGGCCTGGGCGAGGAGGGCCGTCGATTTCAGCCGGTCCGGCGTTTGAGGACGGACCTTGGCCGTGGGTGCGGCCCACTCCGCCGGGGCCCGGGCGACGAGGGCCGTTCCCTTCAGCCCGTCCGGCGTTTGAGGACGGACCCGTAGCACGGGCAAGGTTCACCTGGGCGGGGCCGCCCGCGCCCGGAGCGAACCGGGACAACCGAGCGACCGGAGCAACCGGCAAGGGGCCCGGCCCCACGCGGAGTTCGCGTGGGGCCGGGCCCCCTCAAACGCACCGCGCCCGAGCGCTACGCGTCGAAGACCTCGCTCACCAGCTGCTGCTGCTCCGCCTGGTGGCGCTTCGCCGAGCCCACCGCGGGGGACGAGCTGTGCGGGCGGGAGATCCGCCGCAGGCGCTCGCCGTGGGGGACGTCCGCGCCGACCGCCAGGTCGAGGTGGTCGATCAGGTTGAGCGCGATGAACGGCCACGCACCCTGGTTCGCCGGCTCCTCCTGCGCCCAGAGGTACTTCTCCGCGTTCGGGAACTTGGCGATCTCGGCCTGGAGTTCCGCGCCCGGCAGCGGGTACAGCCGCTCCAGCCGGATGATCGCCGTGTCCGTCGTACCGCGCTTGCGGCGCTCCGCCTCCAGGTCGTAGTACACCTTGCCGGAGGTGAAGACGACCTTGCGCACGGCCGCCGGGTCCACCGATTCGTCGCCGATGACCGGACGGAAGCCGCCCGCGAGGAACTCCTCCGCCTTCGACGCCGCCGCCTTGAGCCGGAGCATCGACTTCGGGGTGAAGACGATCAGCGGCTTGTGGTGCGGGTTGTGGACCTGCCAGCGCAGCAGGTGGAAGTAGTTCGACGGCAGGGTCGGCATCGCGACCGTCATGTTGTTCTGCGCGCACATCTGGAGGAACCGCTCCGGGCGGGCGGACGAGTGGTCCGGGCCCTGGCCCTCGTAACCGTGCGGCAGCAGCAGGGTGACGCCGGACGTCTGGCCCCACTTCTGCTCGGCGGAGGAGATGAACTCGTCCACCACGGTCTGCGCGCCGTTGACGAAGTCGCCGAACTGCGCCTCCCACATGACCAGCGCGTCGGGCCTGGCGAGGGAGTAGCCGTACTCGAAGCCCATCGCCGCGTACTCGCTGAGCAGCGAGTCGTAGACGTTGTAACGGGCCTGGTCGTCCATCAGGTAGAGCAGCGGGGTGTAGTCCTCGTTGGTCACCTGGTCCACCAGCACCGCGTGGCGCTGGCCGAAGGTGCCGCGCCGGGTGTCCTGGCCGGACAGCCGGACCGGGGTGCCCTCCATCAGCAGCGAGCCGATGGCGAGCGTCTCGCCCATGCCCCAGTCGATCGTGCCGTCCTCCACCGACGCCGCGCGCCGCTGCATCTGCGGCATCAGACGCGGGTGGACGGTGATGTGGTCGGGGATGTTGACCTGGGACTCGGCGATCCGCTTGACGACCTCCTGGGAGATCGCGGTGGTGACGGCGACCGGGAACTCGGCCTGCGGGTCCGGGACCTGCGCCGGGGCCGGGTGGCTGGTGGCCTCGCGGACCTCCGCGAACACCTTCTCCAGCTGGCCCTGGAAGTCCTGGAGTGCCTGCTCCGCCTCTTCCAGCGTGATGTCGCCGCGGCCGATCAGGGACTCGGTGTACAGCTTGCGCACCGAGCGCTTCTTGTCGATCAGCGCGACCATCTGGGGGTTGGTGAACTGCGGGTTGTCGCCCTCGTTGTGACCGCGGCGGCGGTAGCAGATGAGGTCGATCACGACGTCCTTGTTGAACGTCTGGCGGAACTCGAACGCGAGCCGCGCCACCCGGACGCACGCCTCCGGGTCGTCGCCGTTCACATGGAAGATCGGCGCCTCGATCATGCGGGCCACATCAGTCGCGTACATGGACGAACGCGACGACTCCGGGGCGGCGGTGAAGCCGACCTGATTGTTGATGACGACGTGGACCGTGCCGCCGGTGCGGTAGCCGCGCAGCTGCGACATGTTCAGCGTCTCGGCGACGACACCCTGGCCCGCGAAGGCCGCGTCACCGTGGAGGGCGACCGGCAGGACGGTGAAGTCCGTACCGCCCTTGTTGATGACGTCCTGCTTGGCGCGGGCGACGCCTTCGAGGACCGGGTCGACGGCCTCCAGGTGGGAGGGGTTGGCGACCAGGGAGACCTTGATCTGCTCGCCGTCGAGCCCGGTGAAGGTGCCCTCGGCGCCCAGGTGGTACTTGACGTCACCGGAGCCGTGCATCGACTTCGGATCGAGGTTGCCCTCGAACTCGCGGAAGATCTGCGCGTACGACTTGCCGACGATGTTGGCGAGCACGTTCAACCGGCCGCGGTGGGCCATGCCGATGACGACCTCGTCGAGCCGGGACTCGGCCGCCGAGTCGATGACCGCGTCGAGCAGCGGGATGACGGACTCGCCGCCCTCCAGCGAGAACCGCTTCTGGCCGACGTACTTGGTCTGGAGGAAGGTCTCGAACGCCTCGGCCGCGTTCAGCCGGCGCAGGATCCGCAGCTGCTCCTCGCGCTCCGGCTTGGAGTGCGGGCGCTCCACCCGGTCCTGGATCCACTTGCGCTGCTTGGGGTCCTGGATGTGCATGAACTCGATGCCGGTGGTGCGGCAGTACGAGTCGCGCAGCACGCCCAGCACATCGCGGAGCTTCATCAGCGACTTGCCCGCGAAACCGCCGACCGCGAACTCGCGCTCCAGGTCCCACAGGGTGAGCCCGTGCTCGGTGATGTCCAGGTCGGGGTGCTTGCGCTGGCGGTACTCCAGCGGGTCGGTGTCGGCCATGACATGGCCGCGGACCCGGTAGGAGTGGATCAGCTCGAAGACGCGGGCCGCCTTGGTGACGTCGTCGTCGTGCGAGGCGTCGATGTCCTTGAGCCAGCGGACCGGCTCGTACGGGATGCGCAGCGCCTCGAAGATGTCGTCGTAGAAACCCTCCTCGCCCAGCAGGAGGTTGGCGACGATCCGCAGGAACTCGCCGGACGCGGCGCCCTGGATGACCCGGTGGTCGTACGTCGAGGTCAGCGTCATGACCTTGGCGATGCCCAGCTTGTTCAGGGTGTCCTGGGAGGTGCCCTGGAACTCGGCGGGGTAGTCCATGGATCCGACGCCCATGATGACCGACTGACCGGGCATCAGACGCGGCACGGAGTGGACGGTGCCGAGGCCGCCGGGGTTGGTCAGCGAGACGGTGACGCCCGTGAAGTCGTCCATCGTCAGCTTGTTGTTCCGGGCGCGGCGGACGATGTCCTCGTACGCCTGCCAGAACTCGAAGAAGTTGAGCGTCTCGGCCTTCTTGATGGCCGCGACGACGAGCTGGCGGTCGCCGTTCGGCTTCACCAGGTCGATGGCGAGGCCGAAGTTGACGTGGTCCGGCTTGACCAGGGTGGGCTTGCCGTCCTTCTCCGCGTAGGAGTGGTTCATCGTCGGCATGGCCTTGAGGGCCTGGACCATCGCGTAGCCGATGAGGTGGGTGAAGGAGACCTTCCCGCCCCGGGCGCGCTTGAGATGGTTGTTGATGACGATGCGGTTGTCGAAGAGCAGCTTCACCGGGACGGCGCGCACGGACGTGGCCGTGGGCATCTCCAGGGAGGCGTTCATGTTCTTCGCGACCGCGGCGGAGGGACCGCGCAGGGGGACCAGCTCGGGGCCGCCCTCGGCGGATCCGGCGGCCGGTGCCGGTGCCTTCGCCGCGGCGGGCGCGGGTGCGGCGGGCCGGGGCGCCGCGGCGGCGGGTGCCGGCGCGGGCGCGGGCGGCGCGGCCGGTGCCGGGGCTGCCTGCTGGGGAGCGGGAGCCTGGGCGGGGGGCGCCGCGGGCGGGGCCGGCGCCGGGGCGGCCGGGGTGCTCGCGGGGGCCGCCGGCGCACTCGCCGGGGGAGCGGCGGTCACCGCTCCGGAGGGAGCGTCGGCGTTGCTCCCACCCCCCGGCTTGTAGTCGGCGAAGAAGTCCCACCAGGCGCGGTCGACCGAATCGCGGTCCTGGAGGTACTGCTGGTAGATCTCGTCGACAAGCCACTCATTGGCGCCGAATGCGGCGGCAGGGTCCTTACCCTGCGCGCTCTGATCGGCGGTCGTGGGGGCACCCCCCGGCCTCAGGCCGGAGGAGCTCGCGTTACTGGGGGACTGAGACGACACGGCGGCAACCGCCCTCTTCCGCTTCACAAGGTGATGGACAGCGGAAATAAAGGCTACGCCTCCGAGGCCGGGAGATGCAGGCCGGGCCAGCCATCGTCGCGCAAGTCACACCGAAAGACGTGTTTCATGGCAGGGAATGGCGGGAAACAAGCACAGTTTGCCCATGCTGCGGGCATCCGCGACCATGGCGGCACTCCTCCCTACCGAACGGTAGGGAGGTGCGGAGGACGAGGTAGATGCCCTATCCCTTGTTACGTACACGCAAAAGGGTCGCTCCCGGTTCGCACCATACGTCAACTTCGCTGCGCGGGGATTCCCGGAAGGGTGACCAGAATCCGGCAGCCCCGAGCGGATTCGGCCACCCCGATCCGGCCGCCGTGCAGATCCACCGCCCAGCGGGCGATCGCCAGGCCCAGACCCGTACCGCCGTCGCTGCCCTTGCCGTGCGGGAACACGACCTCCCCGCGGTTGAACCGCTCGAAGACCTGACGGCGCTCCTGCTCCGGGATGCCCGGCCCCTCGTCGACCACTTCCAGGTCCAGCGACTCCGCCAGCGGGCCCCGGCGGGCCCGTACCGTGACCCGGCCGTGCGGTGGCGAGTGCTTCACCGCGTTGTCGATGAGATTGGCGACCACCTGGTGCAGCCGCTCGGTGTCCGCGAACGCCGTCAGCTCCGGCGGCGACACATCCAGATGCAGATGCACGTCCGTCCGGGTGTGATGCCCCGAACCGGAGGCCAGCCGCCGCTGTGCCCCCGCCAGATTCGCCTCCTTCAGCACCCCCGACAGATACGGCCACACCTCGAAGCGGCGGGCCCGCAGCGGTACGACCCCGTTGTCCAGCCGGGAGAGGTCCAGCAGCGTCTCCACCAGCCGGCCCAGGCGCTCCGTCTGCGTCAGCGCCGTGCGCATCGTCTCCGGATCGGCCGCGGACACCCCGTCCACGACGTTCTCCAGCACGGCCCGCAGGGCCGCGATCGGGGTGCGCAGCTCGTGCGACACATTGGCGACCAGCTCCTTGCGGTGCCGGTCCACGGCCTCCAGGTCGTCCGCCATGCGATTGATCGTGGAGGCGAGGTCGCCCAGCTCGTCACGGCGGCCCGCGCCGCGCACCCGGCGGGTGTAATCGCCGTGCGATATCCCCTTGGCCACGGTGTTCATCTCGTCCAGCGGCGCGGTCAGGCCGTGCGCAAAGAACTGGGTGATCAGCAGGGTCGCTATCACCGAGAACACCGTGATGAAGCGGACCTCGGTCGAGGTGCGCAGCGCCACCAGCAGCAGGCCCGTCGTGATGAACACCGAGACGACGACGAGGGTCCCGAGCTTGGTCTTGATCGAGATCGAGACCCCCGGCCTCCTGCGCTCGGCCCGGGCGTCCCGGGAGCACCGCTTCATGGGGCTGGGGTCTCCAGCGCGTAGCCGACGCCGTGGACCGTACGGATGCGCTCCGCGCCGATCTTCCGGCGCAGCGCCTTGATGTGGCTGTCGACGGTACGGGTGCCGGACGCGTCCGCCCAGTCCCACACCTCCGCGAGCAGCTGCTCCCGGGAGAGCACCGCGCGCGGCGTGTTCGCCAGGCAGACCAGCAGATCGAACTCGGTCGGCGTCAGATGGACGTCCTCGCTCCGGACCCGGACCCGCCGCTGGGCGTGGTCGATCTCCAGCTCGCCCAGGCGCAGGATCCCGCTGCGGGGTGTCACGGCGGCCAGCGCGGCCCGCTCCACCCGGCGCAGCAGCACATGCACCCGCGCCGCGAGCTCCCGCATCGAGAAGGGTTTGGTCATGTAGTCGTCCGCGCCGACGCCGAGGCCGACCAGCATGTCGGTCTCGTCGTCCCGCGCGGTCAGCATCAGCACCGGTACCGGGCGCTGCGACTGGACCCGGCGGCAGACCTCCAGACCGTCGAAGCCGGGCAGCATCACGTCGAGAACCATCAGATCGGGCTGCCACGCCTCGGCCGCGTCGACGGCCGCGGGGCCGTCGGCGGCCGTCTGCACGAGGAAGCCCTCGGCCCGCAGCCGTGCGGCGATGGCGTCGACGATCGTGGCATCGTCCTCGACGACCAGCACCCGGCGCTGGGCGCCGGGCGTGGCCGCGACGCCGTTGTGGGTGGTGGTTTGTGCCTGTTCCATCGCCCGCCCCTGTAAGCGCTCTCGGGAGATTCACGCTCGTTGTAGATCCGGTGTGTAGCTCAGCAGAGTAAGCAGAGTAAGGGCAGGTCCCGGCATCAGGCTACGCAGGCCCGACCGCGAGGTGAACCACGTCGGGTACGCCCCGGGCAACCCGGACCTCTTCGGTTCTTACCCCGCTGAATCCGGCATTCCGCAGCGCTTCCTCGAAGGCAGGGGAGGGCTGCGCCGACCACACCGCGAGGACGCCCCCGGGCTTCAACCGGCCCTGGCAGAGCGCGAGTCCGCCGGGTGAGTACAGGTTTTCGTTGTCGTCGGTGACCGTCCAGTCCGGGCCGTTGTCGATATCCAGGCAGAGTGCGTCATAACGATCGTCCGTCTCGCGGAGATGGGTCAGCAGATCCGTGCGAATGATCAGGCTCCGGGGGTCGGCGAGGGCATCGCGGGAGAGGGGCGCGAGGGGGCCTGTCATATGCCAGTCGACGATCGCCTGCTCGCGCTCGACGACGGCGATGTGCCGCCAGTGGGGGTTGGCGGCGGCATGGGCGAGGGAGAAGCCGACGCCGAGTCCGCCGATGAGCAGAGAGGGGCCCTGGGCCGGGGGCCCGGGAGGGTCCCCGGCAGGACGGTTTCCGGCCTTCGCCGGGGCTCGGGCGGTGAGCGCGTCGTACGCCGCGTCGACGAGCAGGCGCTCCGAGCGGCCGTCGGAGGTGTCCATCAGGAAGCACCCGTTGGCGATGATCTCGTAGTGCTCACCGCGCCGCCGCAGCACGACCTCCCCGTACGGGCCGAGTCGCCGGTCGAGGATCCGGGGCGTTGGCATGGTGACCTCCGGTCGGGGTGGGCGTGGGGATCATGCTGACCCGGCGCGGGGGCTTCACCGCAAGTTTTCAGCCATGGGCCTCCGGCCGGGTTCACAGGGGTGGGCGGACGGACCTCGGGAGGGCTGCCCACCGCGCGACGGGGTTCCCGTCGGCGGCGGCTGCCGGTGCCCCCGGGCCGTCCTCCGCTACCCGACGGGCCGGAGCGGGTGTTGCGCGGCCCGGGAGGGCCGGACCTGCCCGGCCCGGGACCGGTGGCTCGGCACGGGGAGCGGAGGATGGTGCCCGTAGGGCGGTTCTGATGGATCTTGCTGGGCTCGCGTGCCCTGGTGCCGCGTCTCTCCCCGTGGGCCTGCGGGCACGGGTGGTGCCCCCGGCGTTGTCGTCGGTCGCCGATGGCCCCCTGTGCCCTGCGGGCACGGGGGTACCCCCTCCGCAGTGGCTCTCCCCCGGAGCTTCGCCCGGGAGGTACCCCCATCCTCCGCCTTGCGATCCACGGCACCAGACCCCGCTCACTGACCCAGCCTGATCCATCAGAAGCGCCCTGGACCGCCCGCGGTCCTCGCGTCCCCGTCCGGGACGAAGTCGCTCAGGTGGGCCCGGTCCAGGCCCGGGGCGCTGCCGGTGCCGCTCCGCCGGCGGATGAACACGCACGGCGGGGGTTCCGGCTCCCGGCGGACCGGACAGCTCCTGGAGGATGCGGACCGGACGGCTGCTAGAGGCCTTCGCGGCGGGGGCCCAGCGCGACGAGCAGGGCCGTGCCCAGGACGAAGGCCACCGTCGCCGAGAGCCACGCGGCCGGCTGCGGGCCCGCGTGGAGGGGCCACAGCCACCCGGCCGCACCCCCGGCCGCCCCCGTCGCTCCGGCGAACTGGATCGCGCCCGTGCAGACCGTCATCGGCAGCCAGCTGAGCCGCGCTCCCAGCACCGTCGCCGCCGCCGCGGTCACCCCCGTCGCGCCGAGCACGTTGCGGACCATCGCGGGGGCGCCGTGCTGTCCGGGATCGCCGGGGACCGCCGCCGCGAGCGCCACCGCCGCCAGGGCCGTGAGGGCGAGGACGTGCAGCAGCCGCCGGGGCCACCAGCGCCGTACCGCCGTACGGTCCAGCTCGTCGCTCGGCGTGTACAGACCCGTCCCCACCGCCGCCGTGGCCAGCAGCGGCCCCAGCAGCACGACCGGCTCCCGCGCGCTCTCCCCGGCGTCCGGCAGCCCCCGCAGCCAGTGCGCGGCCACCGCCGCGGCCAGGGCCGTGGCGACGAGCGCCGCGAGGGTGGCGGGAAGCGCCCGGGAGCGGCCGTACAGGGCGAACCCGCTCATGCGGAACGTGCTCGTACGGAGAGGCCGCGGGCGGGACGCGGGCGTGCGGAACGCGGTCACGGGACGGGCACCTGGTCGGCGCGGCAGGTGTCCGACGTCAGATAGCGGGCCAGATAGTCGCGCTGCCCGGCGGGCGGCTTGGCGTTCAGCCGGTCGACGTACTCCCTGGTCTCCGGCAAGGGGTCCGCCCCGGCGGATCCGGGCGGCGACAGCCACTGGATCACCGCCGAGTTGATGTCGGACGCGCGCCTCCAGGCCGGGTTCTCGGGGTCGTGGTCGCTGGGCTCGCAGGTCTCGGAGAAGAGGTACTGGACCGCCCAGTGTCCGTACTGCTGGGGATTCTTCAGCCGGCCGCGCGCGGATTCCGGGCCCGGCGACGGCAGCTGGGCCTCGTCGGACGTCGGGGGCCTCGGCCCGTCGACCCAGCGGACGGGGGCGCCGGGAAGGCCGCGGAGCCGGTCGTTCAGGTCGGCGAGCGCGGCGGAGACGGCCGGAAGCAGCGCGCGGTCCACCGCGGTGACACAGACCTGCGGGGTGCCGTCGTCGCAGACGAGGCGGGCCGCCCCGGGGTCCGGCCGCCAGAGGCCGGGGCCCGCGGAGACCAGCGCGGCGGCGCAGCCGACGGCAACGGTGAGCGGTACGAGCGCGGTGGCGCGGCGCCGGGCGGCGTACAGGAGCAGCGCGGCGGCGGCCAGACCGCCGAGCCAGCCGGCGGAGGCGGGTGCGAACCACCAGACCGGCCGGTCCCAGGCGAAGTCGTGCACATCGGCGGGGTTGAGCGGGCTGGGGTCCTGCCCGTACCCGCTCCGCACCGTGGCGATCAGCAGAAAGACCATCACGGCGGCCAGCGGAGCGGTGAGCCGCCACGGCACCAGCCGTCCGGCGACGAAGCCGAGGACACCCAGGGCGGCGAGCGCGAGGGCGTCGGCGAGGGGGAGGGCGAGATGGGAGAGGCCACCGTCGGAGTAGGGCCAGGTCGCCAGCAGCGGAACGGCCGCCGCGAGGAGATAGCCGACCGCGGGCCACAGCGCGGCGGGCGCGGCGGCGACCAGGGCCTGGCGCATGCCGCCGCGGGCGAAGGAGCGCCTCAGCTCCAGGGTTCTGCGCCGGCGCTCCCGGCCGCCGTGCCAGCACCCGGCGGCGGCGCTGAGCGGCCCGCCGATCACCAGGCCCGCACCGCGGAGCAGTTCGGTGAGTTCTCCGCGGCGGCTCGGCCAGGCGAAGGGCGACTGCGTGTGCGCGTTCATCACGATCAGTACCGTCACGAGGACGGCCGCCCCGGTCCACGGCCCGATCCCGTGCACCAGCTCACCGCGCAGGGGCCGTACGCGCCGGACGGCGGCGGAGGTCGTGGCCGTGGCGGCGGCGGGTGCGTCCGCGGGGCTGCCGCTGGAGGTACGGGCGGTCTTCAACGGGTGCCCCCGGTGAGGTCGGTGGGTGAGGGGGCCGTCACGGGGGTCCCGCTCGGGCGGCCCCGGTACGGGGACGGACCGCGGAGGCCCCGGAGGCCGTGGAGGTGTCGCGGGCCCTTGACCCGGGGGCCCTGGACCCGGGGGCCGTGAATCCGGGGGCCCTGGACCCGGGTGGCGTGGGGCCGGGGGCCCTGGACCCGGGGGCCGTGAATCCGGGGGCCCTGGACCCGGGTGGCGTGGGGCCGGGGGCCCTGGACCCGGGGGCCGTGAATCCGGGGGCCGTGAACCCGGGTGGCGTGGGGCCGGGGAGCGTGGCGCGGGAGGCGGGAGCTCTCGCCGGCGCTCCGGGCGGTGGACGCGGGGGCATCCGCGGAGATGTCCGCGGGGGTGCCGGTGGCGCTCATCGGATGCCCCCGGCGGGGTCGGTGGGTGAGGACGCGCTCCGGGCGGCCCCGGTACGCGGGACTCCGGCCGCGGAAGCGGAGGGCGGGGCCCCGGGGCGGGAACCTCCGTGGGCGTATCCGGCGGGGCGGAGGGCGCGGTCCGCGTGGCGGCGCGTCATCGGGTGGCCGCCGGGCCCTCGGGCGCGCCGGGGACGGGTATCCGTCCGGTCGCGGACCGGTGCCCGCGCAGCGCCACCGTGTAGCCGCGCTCGATCGGGTTGCCCGCCTCGTCGGGCGCGCCCCTCCCCAGAGCGGACAGCTCCTCCGTCGCACCCTGGTAGGCCACCCGGCCTCCCTCGATCAGGGTCACCCGGGAGCAGGCGGCGGCCACGTCCTCCACGAGATGGGTGGAGACGATCACCGTGGAAGCGCCGCCCACATCCCGGAGCAGTGCTCTGAATTCGACGCGCTGCTCCGGATCGAGACCGGCGGTCGGCTCGTCGAGCAGCAGCAGCTCCGGTTCGTTCACGATCGCCTGCGCGATCCCCACCCGGCGCACCATCCCGCCCGACAGCGTTTTCACCTTGGCGTCGATACGGCCCGCCAGCCCCACCCGTTCCACGGCGCGCTCCACCGCGCCCGGGACCTCCCGCGCCGGCATCTCCTTCAACCAGGCGACGTACGCCACGAACTCACGGACCGTGAATCCCGGGTAGTAGCCGAACTCCTGCGGCAGATAGCCCAGCCGCCGCCGGACCTCCGCCCGCTCCCCCTGCGACGACACATCACGGCCGAGCAGTTCGACCCGCCCCCGCGCGGGCGCGGCCACCGTGGCCAGCACCCGGATCAGGGAGGTCTTGCCCGCGCCGTTCGGGCCGAGCAGCCCGTGCACGCCGACGCCGAAGTCCAGGTCGACCGCGTCCAGCGCGACCGTGCGCCGGTGCCGGACCGTCAGCCCGGTGACCGCCACGGCGTTCCCCCGCCGGGTGCCGGCCCCGGCGCCCGCTGATGTGCTCACAGTTTCTCCAGTCGGTCGAAGGTCGAACGGCGTACGGCGAGCAGCCCCGCGCACACCACGGCCGCCCCGGCCCAGGCGGTCTGGACGGCCGGTCCGGAGACATACGGCTCGATCCGCGCGCCGAACCTCCCCGGTACGGACACCAGCGCCGGCGGGAACACCACCGCCAGCCAGCCGCAGCCCAGTGCCGACGCGGCGAGCCGGAGACCGATGTACGAGCCCAGCGCGAGCGCCGCCACCGTCAGGGCCAGCCCCGGCAGCAGCCACGCGCCCGGCGACAGCACCGGCTCCCCCGCCTCCGGCAGCTCCCCGCCGCCGGTCACCCGGGACACCGGCGGCAGCAGGGCCCCGGCCGCCGTCAGCAGCGGAACGCACACGGCCAGGACCGCGGCCGTCCGGGTGAGCAGCAGCCGCAGCCCGCCGGAGGGGGCCGTCGCCGTGATCTCGTACATCGGGTCCGCGTACGGTCCGTACGACAGGGCGACCCCCGCGAGCGGCAGCACCGGGGCCAGCGCGAGCAGCAGCGGGCGCGCCTCGCCGAAGCCGGTGCCGTACGCCAGGAGCAGCGCCCCCGCGACCACCAGCAGCAACCCCGCGAACCACGGCCCGCGCAGCGCCGGTCCGGCCGCCCAGACCATGCGGGCGGTCCATCCCACGGGAGCGGCACGGGTGGGGAGCAGCCTCGGCCGTACCGCGAGCACCTTCCGTAGCACCTGTACTGCCTGTACTGCTTGTGCTCCCCGCGCCACCGCCCGTACCGCCCGCGTGGGGGAGGGCGCGCGGGCCGATGCCGCCGCCTCCGCCAGCACGGCCGTACGCACCCGGTCGAGCACGGGCGCCGCCGTGCCCCGCCTCGCGGCGGCCGAGACCAGGGCCGCGCACGGCCCGCACGACTCGATGTGCTTCTCCAGCGACCAGGCGTCCGGCTCCGCGGCCGAACCGTCGGTGTACCGGGCGGCGAGCGGTGCGCTCACATGCCAGGCGTTCGTCTGCCGGTCCCTCACGCGGTGCCTCCCAGCGGGTGTGTGTCCGGGGCGATCCGCTCCAGCGCCACCCGCAGCTCGCGGCGGGCCCGCAGTGCCCGGGTCTTGACCGTGCCCTCCGGGATCCCGAGCAGCCGGGCGGTCTCACGGGTGGTCAGCCCGTCGATGACCGTGGCGCGCAGGACGTCCCGCAGCTCGGGCGGGATACGGTCCAGGGCGGCACCGACATCCCCGTACTCCAGCCCCGCCAGCACCCGTTCCTCGGCGGACGGCACGGGCTCGGCCGCCCCGCCCGCCTCCCGGACGTCGTGCGCGGGCCCGGGCCGGGCCCGCTCCTCCCGCGCCTGTGCCCGCCGCGCGTCCGCCAGCCGCCGGGCCGCGATCACCCACAGCCAGCCGCCCGCCTCGCCGCCGCGGTGCGATCCCGCGGAGCGCCAGACGGTGACGAAGGTGTCCTGGAGCACTTCCCGTACGGTCTCGGCGTCCGCGCAGCGGCGCGTCAGCCGGGTGTGCAGCCAGCCCGCGTGCCGGTCGTAGAGCGTCGCGAGCGCGTCGGCGTCGCCACGGGCGACGGCCCGCAGCAGAGCCGCGTCGTCGTCCTCGTCCGCTCCCTTGCGGCGTATCGGCCTCATGCCCTGTCTATCGCACGGAGGGCCCGGTCCGGTTCTCCGTCTCTCCTCCCGTACTTCTCCCGAGGCCGGTGGGAGGGGTGTTGCTACCGGCTGGGGAGCGCCGTGAACACGTCCCGCAGGGCGGGCGGCTGTGAGACGTCGTCCGTGACGACCGTGTGTCCGCCGTGGGTGATCCGGTAGTGGAACCCGTCCGCCACCGGGGGGCCGGTGGCCGTGGCGGGCAGCCGGGGGAAGCCGGCCTTGTCCAGGGCCCGGCGCAGTGCCCTCAGCCCGGCGGGTGTCATCCGGCCGCTCCGGTCGGGGCCGGGCGGTGAGGCCGTGGTGTAGGTGCCGTCCTCACGGACGGTCAGCCGGTCGTTCACCCCGGCGATCCCGCCGGTGACGGTCACGACCACCAGGACACCGGCCCGCCCGGGCGCGGGTGACGGTGCCGAGGCCGTCGCGGTAGGGGGCACGGAGGGCGGCTCGGGCCGCGGAGCCGGAGCGGATCCGACGGGCCCCCGGGAGGCCGTCGCCGACGCGGGAGTACGTCCGGGGGCGGAGCCGTCGCTGGTGTCCGTGCATCCCGTGGTCAGCGCCGCCAGCAGAACGGCCGCGCAGACCGGCGTACGCAGTCGCGAGGGAACGGAGGACACGGCACGCGAGATGGACGAGGGGGAGGAGGGGGACGAGCGGGAGAGGCCCGGGGAGAGGAGCGGGGCGGCGGGCGGCGGCGGGCTCATCGCCGCAGTATGGGGGATCGCCGCCCTCGGCACGGATGAATCCGGACATGTGCTCGGGTGGTCCCTCCGGCGGGGGTCGCCGGATGCTGCCCCTTCACCACCGGCCTCTCCTTGATCGCTCAGAGCGAACAGCGGTCCGGGAACAATGCAAGGCCCCCAGGCATTGAGTCCACATAGCTCAACTTCACTGCCTAAGGGGAGATCATGGCTGCTGAGTCCGAAGCGTTCACACCGTTCACCCTGCCCGTGCTGCCGCTCGACGACGAGGTCGTGCTGCCCGGAATGGTGGTGCCGCTGGACCTGACCGACAACGAGGTACGGGCCGCGGTCGAGGCCGCGCAGGCCGCCGCGCGCTCCAGGGGGGCAAGCAAGCCCCAGGTGCTGCTTGTTCCGCGTGTGGACGGGACGTATGCGGGGATCGGTGTGCTCGGGACCGTGGAGCAGGTCGGACGGCTCTCCGACGGCGACCCCGGCGCGCTCATCCGCGGGCGCGGCCGGGTGAAGATCGGGGCGGGGACCTCCGGACCGGGCGCGGCGCTCTGGATCGAGGGCACCCGGATCGAGGAGTCCGTGCCCGATCCGCTGCCGGGACAGGTCGCCGAGCTGGTCACGGAGTACAAGGCGCTGGCCACCAACTGGCTGAAGAAGCGCGGTGCCTGGCAGGTCGTCGACCGCGTCCAGCAGATCGACGACGTCTCCCAGCTCGCCGACAACTCGGGATACTCACCGTTCCTGACCACCGCTCAGAAGATCGAGCTGCTGGAGACCGCCGATCCGGTCGCCCGTCTCAGGCTCGCGACCGAGCAGCTCCGAGAGCACCTCGCCGAGCAGGACGTCGCCGAGTCGATCGCCAAGGACGTCCAGGAGGGCGTCGACAAGCAGCAGCGCGAGTTCCTGCTCCGCCGCCAGCTCGACGCGGTCCGCAAGGAGCTGCGCGAGCTGAACGGCGAGAGCAAGGACGGCGCCGACGAGTCCGACGACTACCGGGCCCGTGTCGAGGCCGCCGACCTGCCCGAGAAGGTGCGGGAGGCCGCCCTCAAGGAGGTCGAGAAGCTGGAGCGGTCCAGCGACCAGAGCCCCGAGGGCTCCTGGATCCGCACCTGGCTCGACACCGTCCTCGAACTGCCGTGGAACGAGCGCACCGAGGACGGGTACGACATCCAGGGCGCGAAGAACACCCTGGACGCCGAGCACGCGGGTCTCCAGGACGTGAAGGAGCGGATCACCGAATACCTGGCGGTGCGCAAGCGGCGCGCCGACCGGGGGCTCGGCGTGGTCGGCGGGCGGCGCGGGGGCGCGGTTCTCGCGCTCGTCGGCCCGCCGGGCGTCGGCAAGACGAGCCTCGGCGAGTCCGTGGCCCATGCCATGGGCCGCACGTTCGTCCGGGTCGCCCTCGGCGGCGTCCGGGACGAGGCCGAGGTCCGCGGCCACCGGCGTACGTATGTGGGCGCGATGCCCGGCCGGATCGTACGGGCGATCAAGGAGGCCGGGTCCATGAACCCGGTGGTCCTGCTCGACGAGATCGACAAGGTCGGCTCGGACTTCCGGGGCGACCCGGCGGCGGCCCTGCTCGAAGTGCTGGACCCCGCGCAGAACCACACCTTCCGTGACCACTACCTGGAGGTCGAACTCGACCTGAGCGACGTCGTCTTCCTGGCCACCGCGAATGTGCTGGAGGCCATCCCGGAGGCCCTGCTCGACCGGATGGAACTGGTCAGGCTGGACGGCTACACCGAGGACGAGAAGGTCGTCATCGCCCGGGACCACCTGCTGCCGCGCCAGCTGGAGCGGGCGGGCCTGGAGCCCGGCGAGGTGGTCCTGGAGGACTCGGCGCTGCGCAGGATCGCGGGCGAGTACACCCGTGAGGCGGGCGTCCGCAATCTGGAGCGCTCGATCGCCCGGCTGCTGCGCAAGGTGGCCGCCCAGCACGCGCTGGGTGACCGGGAACTGCCGTTCACCATCGGGGCGGGGCAGTTGCGCTCCCTGATCGGACGGCCGCACCATGTGCCCGAGTCCGCGCAGGACCCGGCCGAGCGCCGTACGGCCGTGCCGGGTGTCGCCACCGGGCTCGCGGTCACCGGGGCGGGCGGTGACGTCCTCTTCGTGGAGGCGTCGCTCGCCGATCCGGAGACGGGCGCGTCCGGTCTGACCCTCACGGGCCAGCTGGGCGACGTGATGAAGGAGTCGGCGCAGATCGCGCTGAGCTTCCTGCGCTCGCGCGGGGCGGAGACCGAGCTTCCGGTCGCCGACCTCAAGGACCGGGGTGTGCACATCCACTTCCCGGCCGGAGCGGTGCCGAAGGACGGCCCGAGCGCGGGTATCACGATGACGACGGCGCTGGCGTCGCTGCTGTCCGGACGGCTGGTCCGTACGGATGTGGCGATGACGGGCGAGGTGTCGCTGACCGGGCGGGTGCTGCCCATCGGCGGTCTGAAGCAGAAGCTGCTGGCCGCGCACCGGGCGGGCATCACGACGGTCGTGATCCCGAAGCGGAACGAGGCGGACCTGGACGATGTCCCGGCCGAGATCCTCGACACGCTGGAGGTGCACCCGGTGACGGATGTCCGCCAGGTGCTGGAGATCGCGCTCGCCCCGGCGGAGGTGGCGGTTCCGGCCGCCGCGTGACCCGCCCGGCCTCCGGGCCGGGAGGCGGGAGACGGGGAGCGGGGCTGGACCGCCGGAGCACGGTCGCGGGAGTGAGGAGGCAGGGGGCAGGGGATACCGGGGATGCCCCGGCGGGAGGCAGGTCCCGCCGGGGCGTCGCCCTGTCTTCGGCCTGCCCGCCTGCCTGCGCCGTCCGCCTGCCGCGGCCGCCGCCCCCGTATCACTTCGCCCGTAATCTGTATCGCCGATCCCTTTCTGTGGATGATGAGGGAAGTACCCCCGGGTGCCCGTGCTCCGGGGGTATCCCACCCTTCCGCCACAATGGGCGGATGGAGACAACCGCCCGGCCGACCGGGACCAGCGAGCTCCGGGCGGACTGCGGAAGCTGTTTCGGGCTGTGCTGCGTCGCCCTGCCCTTCACCGCGTCGGCCGACTTCGCCGTGGACAAGGACGCCGGTACGCCCTGCCGCAATCTGAACGCGGAATTCCGCTGCTCCGTCCACGCCGAGCTGCGGCGGACCGGATTCCCGGGCTGCACCGTGTACGACTGCTTCGGCGCCGGGCAGAAGGTCTCCCGGCACACCTTCGGCGGCACGGACTGGCGGTCCGCACCGGAGTCGGCCGCGGTGATGTTCGAGGTCTTTCCCGTCGTGCGGCAGCTCCATGAACTGCTCTGGTATCTGACGGAGGCCCTGACCCTGCGTCCGGCCCGCTCGCTGCACGCGGACCTCCGGCGGCTGCTGGCGGAGACGGAGAACCTCGCCGCGCTCGGGCCCGGAGACCTCGTGGAGCTGGATGTGGCCGGGCACCGGCAGCGGGTCAACGAACTGCTGCTGCGGACGAGCGAGCTGGTGCGTGCGGGGGTGCGGCGCGGGAAGAAGGACCGGCGGGGCGCCGATCTGATGGGGGCCGAGCTCCGGGGCGCCGATCTGCGGGGCGTGAGCCTGCGGGGCGCGTATCTCATCGCCGCCGATCTCACCGGCGCCGATCTGCGGACGGCGGACCTGATCGGCGCGGATCTGCGGGACGCGCGGCTGGCGGGCGCGGATCTGACGGGCAGCTTCTTCCTCACTCAGCCGCAGGTGAACGCGGCCAGGGGAGATGCGGCGACCCGGCTGCCGGGGACCCTGGACCGTCCCGCGCACTGGTCGTGACCGGGGGACGCGGGGGACGATCCGGGGCGGGGCGCGCTCAGGGGCCCGCGCTCACCGGCTCGCCCGGGGCTCCGCTGTCGGCGAGGGCCGTGATCCGGTCGAGCGTGCCGTTGAACCGGTCGTGGTCGCCGACGATCGGTCCGGACGAGGTGTACTGCCACATCGTGTGGACGTCCCAGCCCGCCGGGAGGGCGCCGGGAGTGGTGTTGTACCGGGCGATCCACAGCGGGTTGCTCGCGCCGAAGCCGCTGTGGCCGCCGGTGCACTGGGTCCACCAGCTGGTCGCGGTGTAGATCACCGCGTCCCGTCCGGTGCGGGCCCGGTACCGGTCCAGGAAGTCCCCGATCCAGGTGACCATGCCGGCCGGTGACGTGCCGTAGCAGGCGTCCCCGTACGGGTTCCACTCGATGTCGAGCGCTCCCGGCAGGGTCCGGCCGTCGGCCGACCAGCCGCCGCCGTTGTCGACGAAGTGGTCGGCCTGGGCGGCGCCCGACGCCGTGTCGGGGGTGGCGAAGTGATACGCGCCCCGGATCATCCCGACGTCGTACGCGCCGTTGTACTGCTGCGCGAAGTACGGGTTCTTGTAAGAGGTGCCCTCCGTGGCCTTGTTGTACGACCACCTCACCCCGCTGTTCCACAGGGCGGGCCAGTCGACGTTCCCCTGATGGCTGGAGACGTCGACGCCTTCCGTATGGGGCGCGCGGGTGCCGGACGGCAGACTTCCCTGGCCGTCGTGCTCGATCACACCCATCCCGAGATGGGCGGAACCGCGAGGGGGGAAGTCGCCGTCCCCGCCGCCGCTGCCGGCCGCGCCGGCGGGGGAGGGGACGAGGAGGAGAGGGGACAGGACAGCGAGGAGTGCGCCGGCCGCTGTCGTGAGCGGGCGGCGGGGCCTCCTCCGCGGGGGGTGGGGAACGGCTGTTCCGGATCTCTGCACGGACACCAGGTTGCCCCCGCCGCGCCCCGGCGGCGGGACACGGCGATCCGCCGCGATGCCCGCGATGGAGCAACGCCGTGCGGCCGTGGCGCAGGTGACACCACACATCCGGAGGGCGGCCGGGGAAGGGAGGCAAGGGGCTGCCCTTGGTCTATGCCTGCGAAATACTGAGCAGGCTGCGGAGACGAGTGCCGACGGCGGAGACTTTCACGAATCGGAAAGCGTACGAGGGGTGCTGACGTGCACGGAAGCGGTACCGAGGGTGGAGACCGCCCCACGGGTACGAGTGGCGTGGACCATGTTTTCCTCGCCCTGGAACGGGAGTTGGCCGTCTTTCTGCGCCGCGCCCGCGCGTCGTCCGGCGAGATGGCGCGCGAGGTGCACCCCGGACTCGAGTCCGCGGCCTACGGGTTGCTCGTCCGCCTCGAAGCTGCCGGGGCCCAGCGCGCCACGGATCTCGCGGGCTACTTCGGGGTCGGCAAGGCCACGATGAGCCGTCAGCTGCGCGCGCTCGAAGAGGTCGGTCTCGTGGTCCGCGAGCCCGATCCGGCGGACGGCCGGGCATCACTCGTACGGCTTACGGAAGAAGGACTGGAGCGTTTCCGCCGAGTGAGGGACGCGCGCCGCGAACGGTACGTCCGCAAGCTCGCGGGGTGGGACCGGGGGGAGATCGCGGAGCTGGCGAGACTGCTGTCCCAGCTGAACGAGCGAGCGGGGGACTAGGGCGTGTATCGAAAGTAGCGCCGTCCGCCCGGAGGGCGGGGCCTGCGGCGTCCGGTGCGTGCAATCGCAAGGCGGAGGGTCGCCCTCGTA
>NZ_JBIALS010000039.1:0-72080 GCF_042873655.1 Streptomyces sp. NPDC004609
GCACATGATCCTCATGAACCAGCATGGTGAGCACACCCGTCTCCGTCAGACCGTAACCCTGAGTGAAACGGGCCCGCGGAAAAGCCTTCATCGCCTCACGCAGAAGACTCTCCGGACTGCCCGCACCACCATAGGTAATGGTCTCCAGACCACTCACATCGTACGAACCGAACTCCGGATGCTCACACACCATCTGGACCATGACAGGCACCAGAATGCACGTCGTCACCCGATGCCGCTCCACCGCATCAAGGAAACCCTCCGCCGAGAAAACCGGAAGGAAAACCAGCGTGCCACCCACCACGCTCTGGTTGTACCAACTGCAGAACGCGGCGATGTGGAACAGCGGCGCGGTCACCAGGGTGACGCTCCCGGGCCGGACCGAGCGGTTGGTGAGCATCGAGCCGAACGTCGACGTCATCAGGCTGCGGTGGGTGGCCATGACGCCCTTGGGCAGGCCGGTGGTGCCGCCGGTGTACAGCAGCAGCCCCACCTCGTCGCCGCCGCGACGGACGTCCGGCACCGGCTCGGCGGCGGCCACCAGATCCTCGTAACCCACCATGCCCTCGGGCACGGGACCGTCACCGCAGTAAACCAGCGTCCGCAGACCGGGACAGCGCTCGTACAGCTCCGGTCCGAGGTCCGCGAAGCGGTCGTCGAGGAGCAGAATCCCGGTGCCGGAGTCGGCGACGGCGTAGGCGATCTCGGCCGACGACCACCGGGTGTTGATCGGGTGGGCGACGCCGCCCGCCCACCAGGAGGCGAAGAAGAACTCGTGGTGGCGGTCGGAGTTCAACGCCAGGATCCCCACCCGGTCCCCGGCCTTCAGGCCCAGACCCCGGAAGGCACCGGCCAGACGGGCAACCCGGTCGGCCACCTCCCGCGTGGTGCGGACCCGGTCGCCACACACCGTCATCGGACCGTCGGGGAACTGCTGAAGCGCCCGGTGCAGGGCCTGAGTCAGATACACAACATCCTCCGAGTGCTGCCCGACGGCGTCGGCGGGCCAACGGGGCAAGCCCCGGTTCGTACAGCGGGTTGGGCGCCCCGGTCGGCAGGGGGTGGATCCGGTCGGCCGGGGAGTGGGGCGGGGCGCCGTCAGGCCGCGAGGGCACCCTCGTCCAGCACGAACTCGGCGGTGCCGAGCAGGGCCGGGTTTCCGGTCTGGCGCAGCGCCTTCAGCTCCAGCTTCACGCGCTTGCCGCCGCCGGGCTCGTCGGTGATCGCGGCCACCCTGGCGGAGCAGGTGAGTTCGTCGCCGGGCCACATCTGATCGACGAAGCGGACCTTGAACCGGCGGATCTGCTCGACACCGATCCAGTCGGTGACGTAGGTGGCGAGCATGCCGGCCTGGAGCATGCCGACCGAGAAGACGCTCGGGAAGCCGACCGACTGCGCGTACACCTCGTCGTGGTGCAGCGGGTGGAAGTCACCCGAGGCGCCCTGGTACTTGACGTAGTCGGTGCGGGTCATCGGCGCGAAAGCGCGCGGCTCGGCCTCTTGGCCGACGGCCAGGGTCAGCGGGGTGACGGTGCTCATGCCTGCTTCTCCTCGGCCTTCGGCGGTCGGGCGGTCTCGACGATGGTGCTGTTCTGCTCGGCGACCAGCGTGCCGTTCTCGTCCCGGAACTCGGTGACCAGCTTGGCGAACTTCATCACGCCGCCGCGTTTGCCCGGCTTCTCGAACCGGTCGGTGATCCGGGTCTCGCAGGTGAGCACCTGCCCGGCGCCCGGCAGCGGGCCGTGGAAGACGTACTCCTCCTCACCGTGCAGGATGCGGCTGCGGTCGAAGCCGGTCAGTTTGGTGATCGTCCGCTCCGGGTCCTCCCAGATCAGCCGCGCGCTGGTGAGCATGGTCGGTGGGATGACCGGCTTGGGGCCGAAGTGCGCCTCGTTCTCGGACTTCACCGCGCGGGCGAACTCGCGGATCTTGCTGGAGTCGAGCGGGAACTCGTACGCGTGGCTCACTGGGCACCGCCCTGCGGGACGATGCGCCGGCGGGTGATCTCGACCGACTTCGGGAAGTCCTCGGCGCCCATGATCCCGGCGAGCTCGGCGACGCTCCACTGGTGGTCCGCGGAGTCGATGGCGTGGCCCAGCGAGTAGCCGCCGTACAGGCCGACGTGGCCGCCGTGGACCGAGAACGCCTGGCCGGTGAAGGGGCAGCCCGCGGTGGACAGGTAGGCCACGAGCGGGGAGACGTGCTTGGGGTGGTAGCGGTCGAAGGCGCTCTCGTCCTGCGGGGCGGCGACCGCGGCGCCGATGCCCGGTGTGGCCTTGACCGGCTCGGTGCGGCCGACGGGGGCGATGGCGTTGGCGCGTACTCCGTAACGGCCGAGCTCGCGCGAGGCGTTGACGACCTGGATGGCGAGTCCCGCCTTGACGGCCGAGTAGTTCCACTGACCGATGTTGCCGTGCAGGCCCGAGCCGGAGGAGGTCTGGATGACGGCGCGGTCGGTGGTGGCGCCGTTCTTGGACTGCTCGCGCCAGTAGCGGGCCGCCGCCCGGGTCACCGAGAAGGCGCCCTTGAGGTGTACGGCGACGACCAGGTCGAAGTGCTCCTCGGTCATGTTGACCAGCATCGCGTCGCGGATCACACCGGCGTTGTTCACGACCACGTGCAGGTCGCCGAAGGACTCCACCGCGGCGGCGGTCAGCTGCTCGCCGACGGCCAGGTCCGCGACGCTGCCCTCGACGGCGACGGCCTCGCCGCCGGCCGCGACGATCTCCTCGACGACGTCCTTGGCGCCCGCCACGTCGTTGACGACGACCTTGGCGCCCTCGGCGGCGAAGAGCAGTGCGTGCTCACGGCCCAGACCGCCGCCCGCACCCGTGATCACCGCGACGCGGCCATCCAGCTGTCCCATCAGATACTCACTTTCCATACGAGAGGGGGTGGTACTTTCCGACGCCGGGTCAGGAGAGCTTTTCGTAGAGGGTGACGACGCCGACGCCACCGAGTCCGAGGTTGTGCTGCAGGGCGAGGTTCACACCCTCGACCTGCCGGGCGTCGGACTTGCCGCGCAACTGCCACACCAGCTCGGTGCACTGGGCCAGACCGGTGGCGCCCAGCGGGTGGCCCTTGGACATCAGACCGCCGGAGGGGCCGACGACGACCTGACCGCCGTAGGTGTTCTGCCCGTCGGCGACGAACTTCTCCGCACCGCCCTCTTCGCACAGGGCGAGGGCCTCGTAGGTGAGGGCCTCGTTGACGGTGAAGCAGTCGTGCAGCTCGACGACCCTGATGTCCTTCGGGTCGACGCCCGCGGCCTCGTAGACCTGCCGGGAGGCGCGGCGGGTCATGCCGGCGCCCACCAGCTCGATCATGCTCTTGGGCTCGAACGACTCCTCGGTGTCCGAGACGAACGCCTGGGCCTTGATGGCTACTTCGGGGTTCAGGCCGTGCCGCCGGGCGAACTCCTCGGAGCACAGGATCGCCGCGCCGGCGCCGCAGGTGGGCGGGCAGGCCTGGAGGCGGGTGACCGGGCCGAAGATGTGCGGGGAGTCGAGGACTTCCTGCTCGGTGATGGGGGTGCGGAACACCGAGTACGGGTTGTTCGCCGCGTGGGTACGGGACTTGACGGCGATCTTGGCGAAGAACGCGGGATCGGCTCCGTACTTCTCGACGTATTCGATGCCCGCGCCGCCGAACAGCTGCGCGGCGCGCGGCAGCGACTCGTCGATGCCGTGCAGCTCGTCCAGGACGGCGTCGAAGCGGGTGGTGGGGCTCGGACGGTCGCCGACCCAGTGCTTGACCAGGGCGCCCGGCCGCATCTGCTCGAAGCCGACGGCGATGGCGCACTCGACGATGCCCGCCTCGACGGCCTGCTTGGCCAGCCAGAGGGCGGTGGAGCCGGTGGCGCAGTTGTTGTTGACGTTGACGACCGGAATGCCGGTGATGCCGACGCTGTAGAGCGCGGCCTGGCCACTGGTCGAGTCGCCGTAGACATAGCCGGCGTAGGCCTGCTGGACGAGGGCGTAGGAGATCCCGGCGTCCTCGACCGCGGCGCGGATCGCGCGCTCACCCATGACGTTGTACGTGTCGCTCTTGCCCGGTTTGGCGAACGGGATCATCCCGACGCCGGCGACAAGGACTCGACGGCCCATCGCTGCCTCCAAGTGGAGATTCATGTGAATGGATTTTTAGTTTGTTGAGCTTTCCGCCTACTGTCAAGGCCTTGTTAGCTCTCAACTATGAGATGCAGGATTGGGCGCTGGTGATCTGGCTCCGGGCGGGCGAGAGGACGACGCATCGCCTCGCGTTCCGGGCCGACGAGTGGACGCTGTTCGCCCGGGCGCGGCCCCCGGCGGTGGACGGACGCGGCCGCGCGTCGCCGGCGGCTTCGATGACTCCTTCGAGGCGGTCGGCCGGCCCGGCACCCTGCGCGCCGCCTACGACGCGACGCGTCTCGGCGGCTCTGTGATCCTGGTCGGTACGGGTTCCCGCACCGCAATGACCGACATCGGCGTGAGTGACCTCTTCGTCAACGAGAGGAGAATCCTGCCCGCGTTCTCCGGCGGCCACGATGTCCGGCGGCCTTCACCGAGGTCATCTGCCTGTGGCGGGCGGGCCGCCTCGGCCTCAAGGCCGTGATCACTCACCGTTTCCCGCTCACCGAGATCAACGAGGCCGTCCGCCAGATGCACACCGGCGAGGCCCTCCGGACCGTCATCGACATCGCCTGAGCCGACCGGCTCTGCCGCCGGGCCCCGCAGCGCGCGGGGCCCGGCCCATGGCAAAAAGGGCCGCCCGAAAACGTACGCTGGTACAGCCTCAGGCCGGCGGCAGGGTGTGCGGCGGCTGCGGACCGACGGACTGACCGGCCCCGGCGGACCCGATGCGGTCCACGGCCGGCGGGCCGTTCACTCGATCACCGGCCAGGTTCTTCACCAGCGCGGTGATCCCGTGGCGCGGGTCGCGGATCACTGCGCGGCGTACGCACCGTCGACCAGGTGGTGGCTGCCGTTCACGAAAGAGGCCCGGTCGGATAGCAGGAAGGCGGCCATCTCGGCGATCTCCTCAGCGGTACCGAGCCGGCCGGCCGGGTGCAGGCCGACGAGATACGCGCGCTCCGCATCGGTGGCGTCGGCCAGCAGAGGAGTCTCGATGAAGCCGGGCACGATCGCGTTGATCCGGACCCCGCGCGCCGCGTACTCCAGCGCCGCGGTCTTGGTCAGACCGATGACGCCGTGCTTGGCCGCGGCGTAGCCGGCGACGCCGGCGAAGCCGTTGATGGCACAGCTGGAGCCCATGTTGACGATCGCGCCGCCGCCGGAGGCGAGCATCATGGGCAGCTCGTACTGCAGCGAGTAGAAGACGCCGTCGAGGTTGGTGGCGATGACGCGCCGCCACTCGTCCTGCGGGTAACGGTGCGTCGGTACGACGGGGCCGCCGATGCCGGCGTTGTTGACCGCCAGGTGCAGGGCGCCGAGCTGGTCCACGGTGGCCTGGACGGCCCGCTGAACCGATGCCGGATCGGTCACGTCGACCCCGACCGCGATGGCCTTGGTACCGCCCGCCCGGAATTCATCGGCGACCGCTTGGGCGCCGGTCTCGTTGATGTCCGCGATGGCCACGGCGGCGCCGCCCGCTGCGAGGCGACGGGCCACAGCGCGGCCGATACCGGAGGCCGAGCCCGTGACCAGGGCGATCCGGCCGGCGAACTCGGTGGCGTAGTCGGTGGAGGGGTTCACCGGTCTGTCTCTCCCTGTGATCGGAGGGCCTGTCCGGCGTTCTCGCCGGTCGGCGAATCGGCGGCGCCGACCCGGTCGCGGAAGGCGGGTCGCGGTCCGGGATACCGGCCGAAGGCCTCGCGGGTCGCCTCGTCCATCGGCCAGGGGCGCCCGGTGTCGCGCGCCACAAGGACCGCGCTGGACTCGGCGACGACGGCAGGCTCGGCATGGCCGTCCTCGTGGATGGCGGCGGCCAAGGCCATGCTGCTGCGGCCCAGCACCGGGATCCACATCCGGACCTGGACGGACCGTACGGGGTACCAGACCTCGTGCCGGAACTCGACGAGGTGCTGGCCGATCACCAGGCGGGCGCGGGCGCCGAGCACGTCGAGGAGGCCTCCCTGGTGCCTGCCCGGCCTGTGCAGGTTGACCCCGAGCAGCCGGCTGCGGGCCTCGTCCAGCAGCCGCACGTAGGCGACATTGCTGACATGGCCGCTCGGCCCGAGGTCACAGACCCGGACATCCAGGTCGACGACGAGATCGGACATCGTGTCACCCACTCCTCTCACACCATGACGTTGACGTGCGGGTCCAGCTTGACGTCCACCAGGAACGGCCCGTCGAGTTCCGTGACGACGTCCTTGAGTGCGTCGAGGTCCTCCGGCTTCCGTACGGTCATGCCGCGGGCCCCCATGGCCTCCGCCAGCGGAACCAGCTCGGGCCAGGCGTTGAGCGAGTGGTCCGGGTCGACTCCGTAGTGGATCAGCTTGTAGTGCTCGGCGCCGTAGGCGCCGTCGTTGAGAACGACCACCAGCAGCGGCAGCTTCTCCCGGACGGCCGTGGTGAACTCGGCCATGTTCATCATGAAACCGCCGTCCCCGATGACGGCGACGGTAAGGTCGCCGGGCCGTGCGACCGCGGCGCCGACGGCTCCGGCCAGCCCGAGGCCGATCGAGCCGAAGCCGCCC
This sequence comes from Streptomyces sp. NPDC004609, assembly GCF_042873655.1. NCBI lineage: Bacteria > Bacillati > Actinomycetota > Actinomycetes > Kitasatosporales > Streptomycetaceae > Streptomyces > Streptomyces sp. NPDC004609. The sequence continues at coordinate 6,641 of NZ_JBIALS010000039.1, forward strand.
ATCGAGACGAAGTCCCTGGGGTGGGCCACATGGAGGTAGGGCCATACGCCGACCACGAACCGGCCGATGTCGCTGACCAGGACGCGCTTGCCGGGCAGGACCTCGTCAAGGCGGCTCATCGCGGTCCGCACATCGACGGTGCCGGCAGCCGTCCGGTCCTGGAAGTCGTCGGCGATCCGGTGCTCCCGGAGCCGCTGCTGGACCTTCTCCAGCCAGCCCCGGGGCGGGGAGTGGCCGGCCGCGCGCAGCGAATCGCCCATGGCCGCGGCAACGGCCTTCGCGTCGCCGGGTACGGCTTCGTCGACTCGGGTGAACCAGCCGAACGCGCCGGGGTCGGCGTCCACCTGAACGATCTTCTTGTCCCCCAGGAGCTCGCCATGGAAGCTGGTGGCGGAGTTCAGACTCGCGCCGAAGGCGATGACGCAGTCGGCCTCGGCGATGGCGGCCGTCGCCGCGCTGTGCGAGAGGTTGCCGAAGATACCGAGGCTGCCGGGGTGGTCGCGGAACCAGTCCTTCGCGAGCGCGGTGGTGGCGAGCGGGGCGGCGAGTTGCCCGGCGAGCGCCACAAGCTCCTCCCGGGCTCCCGATGCGACCGCACCCCGCCCGGCGAGGACCACCGGCCGCCTGGCACCGGCGATCAGCCCGAGCGCACCGTCCAACTCCTCCTCGGTGGGCAGGCCCGCGGAGCGCGGCAGAGGGCGGGCCACGGGCCGCTGCGCGCCCGCTTCCTTGCGGACCAGGCCGATCGGCAGGTCCAGGAGGATGGGGCGGTCCTCGGCCACCACGCGCTGCAGGGCCCGGTTGAGGTCGCGCACCAGGGTGGTCGGCTTGTACACCTTCTCGTACCCCGCACCGGCCATGGCGGCCACCGCGGCCAGGTCCAGCCGCTGGAAGTGGGTCGGCTCCGGCGGGGTCTCCCCGGTGAGGAGAAGCACCCGGCTGCGGCTGCGCACGGCCTCGATCAGCGAGGTGACGGTGTTGGAGACCGCCGGTCCGTGGGTGACCGAGGCCACGCCCACCCGACCGGTCATCCGCGACCAGCTGTCCGCCATGCCCACCGCGCTGCCCTCGTGGACCACGGGCACGAAGCGGCCCGTGCGCTCGATGTAGTCGCACAGGTACAGCATGTTGGCGTCACCCATGAGCCCGAACACCGTGTCCACCCCGTGTTCGAGCAACGCGGCGGCGACCTCCTGATAGACCTTCATTTCCCGGTGTCCTCACTTCTGGGGCGGCGCCGGCTCAGCGTGCCGGGACGATCAGGACCTTGGCGTCCTCCGGGGAGGCCGACGGGCTCACGAACACATCCGGCACCTCGTCGAGACCGACGGTGCGGGTGACCAGCGGTGCGACGTCGAAGTCGCCGCCCGCCGGGTGGGCGGCCGGGCGGCGGCGCTCCGCGGAGAAGCCGGCCGCCACGATCGGGCCCGCGTCCGCGCATCCGCGGCACGGCGATCACCGCGTTACGACGGCCCGCACGACTATTCCGTCTCCACGAAGCCGGCGCCGGTGGCACCGATGTAGCGCAGCTTGACGCCCTGGTCCTGGGCGAACCTGCCCAGCAGGTACTGGAGGCTGACCGCGTCGATGACCGAGTGGAACCGGCCGTCCTCGGAGAAGTTGACGTTGGCGCCGGTGACCATCACCAGCATCACCGTGTCCTCGGCGCTGTCCGCGGGGACGGTGAGCGTGTGGACCGAGCCGCCGGGCTCGAAGAGGTACGAGCCCGCGGTCTGCGGCTGGTCCGGGTACTCCTTGTAGATCCACGTGCCCCGCAAGGTGTACACCTCGGCGGTGCCGGTGTGGTAGTGGATGGGCACTTCGGCGCCCGGAGCCATGGTGACCATGACCACCCAGCGGCCGGCTTCCGGGTCGAGGCGGAGCAACTGCACGCTGGTACCCGGTCCGAGGGTGCTCTCGACACTCGGCACCTCGTTGACGTTGAGGGTCAGCAGTTCGCCCTGCGGCAGGCTGGGAATCGGCAGCCGGTTCCCGCTGGTCGTCGTCGCGAAGGCCGGCTTCGGTGCAGCGGGCACAGTGATTCTCCCTTGTCGGCTTCGGAGCAGTGCTCCACGGCGTGCTTCATGATGCGCCCGGCGCTCCGCTCCGGACTTGACACCAGACGACAGTTCTTTTGACCCTGGGCGACATGTCTCTGATCCGCGGCACCTCCCTGCAGGGCTATCCGGAGCTCGTACGGACGCTGGGCACCGACCCGGGACCACTGCTGGACGCTGCCGGCGTGCCGCGCGAGGCGGTGGGCGACCCCGGCACCTTCATCCGCTACCGGAGTCTGGTCGCCGCCGTGGAATCGGCGGCGCAGGCGACCGGGGCCCGCGACTTCGGGCGGCGGCTCGCTCTGCGTCAGGGCATCGAGATCCTGGGTCCGGTCGGTGTGGCGGCGCTGACCGCCCCGGGTGCCGCCGAGGCGTTCCGGGCGGTCGGCCAGTACCTGGCGGTCTACAGTCCGGCGATCAAGGGCACGATCGACCCCTGCCCGGGTTCCCGGTACGCGCGGTTCGAGTTCCGAGTGGAGCTCAGTCGGCTGCCGCCCCACCAACAGGTGATCGAGCTGTCGCTGGGTGCGTCGCTGCGGATGTTCCGGCTGATCCTCGGCGCGGGCTTCACGCCGGTCTCGGTCCACCTGCCCCACGACGCCGTCGCGCCCGCCGCGGACTACGCGGCCTACTTCGGCTGCACGGTCCGCTTCGCGGAACCGTTCAGCGGCTTCCGGCTCCGGCGGTCCGAACTCCGGCGGCCGCTGCCCTCGGACGGTGCCGTCCACGACGTCGTACGGGAGTATCTGCGGTCGATCGCCCCGCCGACCGGTGCCACGCTCGCGGAAGCGGCCTGCACCCTGGCCCGGCGGCTGCTGCCCACCGGCGGCCTCACCCTGGAACTGCTCGCCGGGCAGCTCTCGGTCCATCCGAGGACCCTGCAACGGCACCTGGCCGCGGAGGGGACCTCGTTCGAGGCCATGGTCGACACGCTCAGGCGGGACGAGGCCGTGCGGTATCTGCGCGACACCGACATGCCGCTCAGCCAGCTCTCGGGCCTCCTCGGCTACAGCGAACAGAGTGTTCTCACCCGGGCCTGCCACCGCTGGTTCGCTGCCGCCCCGTCGGCCTGTCGCCAGGCCCTGCGCCGACCCTGACTCACCGGTGCGACTGGCGGACAGGCCGGGCATTGTCGAAAACTATGTGAACAGATTTTCTGTTCACTTCAAAAATCCCTTGCTGTAGAGGCCTTGTTCGGTAGCTTCTATGAGATGCACTATTAGGCACGCATGCTCGGACGCGAGACGTCGTCGCGCCCCGGGCAGAGAGATCTGAGCCCACGAGCTCCCGGACAGCCGGCTCGGACGGCCGGCTCGCCGGATTGCGACCGACGCACGCCTCCGTCGTCCCCTGCCCCGCAGAGCTCATCCGCGCCTGTACGTCCTGAAGGTGTCCCATGCCCAAGCCTGCTCCAACGTCCAGCACCGCCGTCGCACCCAAGCCCGCCACGGAGGCCACGGCGGCGGCCCACCGCGAGATCGCGGGCCGACTTCCCTTCTCCGACCGCCGCGACTTCGAGGACGCGGCGCGCGGGTTCATCGGCACGCTCGACCCGCCGGTCATCCGGCGCGCGGACGGCCACCCGGTGATCGACCTGAGCGCCTACGAGTTCCTCCGGCCCGACGAGGCGCCGGCGACGGTCAACCCCGGCCTGTGGCGCCACGCGAAGCTGGCCGCCTGCCACGGCCTGTACCAGGTGATCGACCGCGTTTACCAGGTCCGCGGTTTCGACCAGGCCAATATGACGATCATCGAGGGCGAGAGAGGCCTGATCGTCATCGACCCGCTGATCTACGCCGAGACGGCGAAGGCCGCCCTCGACCTGTACTTCGATCACCGCCCGCACCGGCCCGTGGTCGCCGTGATCTACACCCACAGCCACGGCGACCACTTCGGCGGCGTCAAGGGCATCGTCGACGAGGCGGAGGTCAGGGCCGGACGGGTGACGGTGATCGCGCCGGAGGGCTTCCTCAAGGAGGCGGTCTCCGAGAACATCTACGCCGGCAACGCCATGACCCGGCGCGCCGTCTACATGTACGGAACGGTGCTGGGCCGCGGCACTCGCCGCCAGGTCAGCGTCGGGTTGACAGCCACGCCCGCGCGCGGCGGGACCTTTACGCTCATCCCGCCGACCGACACCGTCCACACCACCGGCGAGCGGCGCACGGTCGACGGTGTCGAGATGGTCTTCCAGATGGCCAACGGCACCGAGGCCCCGTCCGAGTTCATGATCCACTTCCCGGGTCTGCGGATGTTCTGCTCCGCCGAGGACGCGGTGCACACCATGCACAATCTGTACACCCTGCGCGGGGCGGAGATCCGCGACGCCGCGAGCTGGTGGAAGAAGCTCGACGAGTCCATCGAACTCTTCGGCGCCGACACCGACGTGATCATCGCGCAGCACCACTGGCCGCGCTGGGGCAACGCCGATGTGGTCACCTTCCTGGAGCAGCAGCGCGACATGTACAAGTACCTCCACGACCAGTCGCTGCGGCTGGCCAACCACGGCCAGACCATGGACGAGATCGCCGAGCAGATCCAGCTGCCGCCGGCCCTGGAGAACGAGTGGCACTGCCGCGGCTTCTACGGCACGGTCAACCACAACGCCAAGGCGGTCTACCAGCGCTACCTCGGCTGGTACGACAGCCACCCCGCACATCTGCACCGGCTGCCCCCCGAACAGTCGGCCCCCCGCTACGTCGAGGCGATGGGCGGCAGCGACGCCCTGCTGGACAGGGCCCGCACGGCGTTCGCGGCGGGCGAGTACCGCTGGGTCGCCGAACTCCTCACCCATCTGGTCTTCGCCGATCCGGGCAACGACGAGGCCCGCCACCTCCAGGCGGACGCGTTCGAGCAGCTCGGCTACCAGGCCGAGAGCGCGGTCTGGCGCAACGAGTACCTCGTGGGCGCGCTGGAACTCCGCCAGGGCATACGCGACCTGGGCGCCGTCAAGCTGGCCACCCCCGACATGCTGGGCGCGATGACCCTGGACATGCTGCTCGACTACGCGGGCATCCGCCTCGACGGCCCACGGGCCTGGGGCCGGAGCAGCAGCTTCAACTGGGTCTTCGAGCAGGCCGACGGCACCCAGGCACGTTACGCGGTCCGGCTGAGCAACGGCACCCTGCTCTACACCGCCGACAAGCACGTTCCGGCCGCCGACGCCACGGTCGCCTGGGACCGCGAGGCCTTCCAGCGGCTCCTCTTCGGCGGCTCGGACCTGGAGTCCGAGGTAGCGGCGGGCCGGGTGCGCATCGACGGCGACAAGGCGCTCGTGGCCGACCTGTTCGAGCTGCTGGACGACTTCCCGTTCTGGTTCCCCATCGTCACCCCCTGATCCGGTCCCCTGCGTGAGTCCCTTCCCCCGGCCCGCCGATGCGGTCGGGCCGTTGCTTCGGTAGATGTCGCGTCTTTGGCCCAGGCCCCGCACCGGGCGCTTCAGCAGTTCCGTCATGCCTGCCGCCCCGCCGGGCAGCTCGCCCGACCGCGGCTCGCGGGCGCCGACGGGCCGCTGCTCCAGTACCCCACCTCGCGGGAGTCCCACGCCGTGCCTCCCGGGCCGCACGCAGTCATCGGCGTCGCTGCCCACGGACGACCGCGGCCGGACCCCCCGTTCCCCGGGGGTCCGGCCGCGGTGGCCGATCGGCTCAGAGGCCCGTCACTGGACGGCCTGCATGGCGCGGACGGACACGGTGCCCTCGAAGATCAGGGCGATGTGTCCGACACAGCCGGCGTTCCAGTTGACGGCGCCCTCCAGCGTGGCGAAGCTGTCCGGCTGGACCGCCTCGTCGCACCACGACCAGATGGTGGTGTAGTTCACCGGGCCGGGGCTCGGATCGCCCCCGTTGAGCTGGTCCAGGAAGCTGCTGCCCGGCCAGGCCTCGCGGCAGGAGTCGAGCACGCAGGTGAGGGCGCCGTAGGTGCCGTAGTTGACACCGCCGATGGAAACCCAGTCGTCGACGTAGGAGGCGCCACCGAGGAACTTGATGTACCACCGGGAGTTGAGCGCACCCAGCGAGTGGCTGACGATGTCGACCTTCGCGGCACCGGTCCTCGCGCGCAGGGCATCGGCCTCGGCCTTGATCTCGGCGGCGGTCACGACACTGGACTGCGCCGTGTTGTACGAGATCGCGTGGAGCCGGTCGCGGGACCAGCCGGCAGCGACGAAGTCATCGATCATCTCGTCCCAGTTCCAGGACGCCCCGCCGAGACCGTGGACGAACAGCACGGGGTCACGGGTGTCGGCGTGTGCGGCGGGCGAGGCCGGCAGCAGCAGCGCGAGGGCTGCCGCGAAAGCCGTGCCTACTCTGCTGAGCGTTCTTGCGAATCGCATGAGTGCTCCTTGGTCGGAGTGGGCGCAGGTCCGGTTGCCGTGGTCGGTCGCCTTCAGCGACGGCACCGGCACGACCGGGCGACGGTTCGAGCGGCCGTACCGCAGGCGCGCCACCTGCGATTCGGAGTGTGCGGCCCGTGCTGAGCCCGGTCGAGGCCCTGGACACCACGTGTGGCGTCGGCCCCCGCATCGTGTCGCCGCGCACAGCCGGCGCTCGGCTGCGTTGGAAGCACGCCCAGTGGACGGCCTGGGAACCGGGGCCGGGGTGCTGATGGCCGCCGGCCCGTCGTCGCCCCCACGACGCCTCCGGCCCGGCTGCTCACCTCTTCGGCGGGAGCAGCCGGGCCGGGTGTCGTACTCGGGTGGCCGACAGGCCACCCGAGTACCTCGGCGATGACGGTTTTCATGACCTCGCTGGTGCCGCCGTGGATGCGGTTGACGCGGGTTCCGGCGCAGAGCCGGGCGATCGGGTACTCCAGCATGGAGCCGTAACCTCCGTGCGGCTGAAGGCACTTGTCGATCACCCGGCCCGCCACCTCGGTGCCGAACAGCTTGACCCGGGCGGCATCGGCCGGGGTCGGCTCGCCGGTCTCCTCCGGCAGCGGCGCCGCGGGTGGACGGGCAGGCCCGGAGGCGGCGGCAACTCCGGCTCCACCTACTCAACGGCCGCCCACGCAAACGCTCGGCTGGGGACCCCAGCCGAGCGCCTGCACAAACTGCTCGCGGCCTGAACAACCAGCCACGTGCGGCGACGACCCCCAGAAGCCGCCGATGTCCACACGAGGCCTGTGGAGCCCTCCGGGCGTCAGCCCTTGGTCGCCTCGTATTCGGCTACCGCCGGGACCTCGGTGGCGTCCTGGACGGCCTTCAGGCCACCCGGCACGTTCTCGGCCGGCCGCAGGACGTAGCTCTTGCGGTTGGGGGACTTGGCGGGGTCGGAGAAGTCCAGGACGCCGCCCAGGCCCTTGTCGAAGTTCTTGATGGTGTGCAGGCCCTTGGCGATGCCCTCGCGGCTGAGGTCCTTGGCCGCGCAGGCCGCCTTGAGCGCCTCGATGAGCACCGCGCCGTTGGTGGTTCCGACCTGGATACCGGCGTTGAGCTGCTCCTTCGGGTACTTCTTCTGATAGTCCGCGACCAGCTTCTTCACACCGGGCAGGTCGCTGCTCAGGGCGGGCAGCCCGCCCGTGATGTAGAGCATCTGCTCCAGTGCCGGCTTCGCGGGAGTGGCGAGCAGCTGCGGGACGTAGGCGGCCGCCTGGGCGAGCACCGGCACCTTCAGGCCGCTGGCGGCGGCGACGCCGACCAGCGAGGCGGTCTGCCCGGGGGTGCCGGCGAAGACGATGGCCTTGACCTTCTTCCCCGCGAGGGCGGTCACCTGCGGAGTCATGTCGGTGGCGGTGGGCTTGACGGTCTGCGCGACGAGTTCCAGTCCGGCCTTCTTCGCCGCGAAGCGCGCGCCCTCGGCGGCGTTCTCGCCGAACTCGCCGGGCTGGTTGATCAGGCCGACCTTGTCACCTGCCTTGAGTCCGGTGGTCTTCACCAGCCAGTCCACGCCGTTGATCATGTCGAGGTCGTAGGTGGTGTTCATCACCTGGACGTACTCATGGCCGAGGTTGGAGCCGGAGTTGCCGCCGACCAGGGTGAGCAGCTTGTCGCGCTCGATGGAGTCGAGCAGCGCCGCGGTCTGGCCGGAGCCGAGCAACTGGCCGAGCGCGGCGACCTGGGGCTGGACCTCCGCGTAGGCGGCGACCGCCTTCTGGACGTCGTAGCCGTGATCGCGGACGACGAGCTCCACCTTGCGGTCGCACACGCCGCCCGCTGCGTTGACCTCATCGATGTACATCTTCGCGGCCTGCATGGAGGGCTTGCCGAGCGGGGCCGCCGCGCCGGTGAGGTCGGTGATGACACCGACCTTGATGGTGGTGTCGGTGACGCCTGGGCCGGTCTTGACGCCGCCGCTGTCGCCGGAGCCCGAGGACGAGTCGCCCTTGGTGCTACAGCCGGTCAGGGCCAGTGCCAGCGAGATGCCGACCGCTGCCGTGACGCGGAGGTGCTTGCGGTTCATCAGGTGTGCTCCTTGAGGGTGTCCCCGCCGGCTGTCGCTGCGGCGGAAGGCTGGGGAACAGCGGTCGCCCGCCGGGCCCAGGGCCAGGTGGGACGGCGGTGGGTGAGGGAGGCCAGGCCACCGGGGAGGAAGAGCAGGGTCAGGACGAGGGCCGCGCCGTACAGGTAACGGGCCGCGTCCACCGATGCCAGGCCCTGCTCGGCGGAGCCGGGGGCGACCACCAGCGGCAGCTGATCCGCGTAATGGGTGAGCAGTTGCGGGAGTACGGTGACGAAGACCGCTCCTGCGGCTGCGCCGGCGACCGAGCCGAGGCCGCCGATCACGAGCATGGCCAGGAAGTCCATGGACAGGGTCAGTCCGAAGGTGTCCGGCACGATGCGCTGGTACGCCAGGGCCAGCAGGGCGCCTCCGGCCCCCGCGTACATGGAGGAGATCGTGAAGGCGGCGGCCCGGAAGCGGGTGGCGGGTATCCCCATCACCGCGGCGGCGACCTCGCTGTCGCGCAGTGCGCCCATGGCCATGCCCGGACGGCCGCGCAGCAGGTTGCGCGCGCCCAGGTAGGCGGCCACCACCAGGACCAGACCGAAGTACCACAGCCGTTCCAGTCCGCCGAAGGGGACGCCGAGTACGGTCAGGGCGTCGCCGGTCCCGGAGAAGGAGAAACCGAAGATCTCCATCGGCGGTACCGACCGGCCGTTGAAACCACCGGTGACCGGTGTCGCGTTGACCAGCACGTGCTGCCCGATGAAGACCAGAGCGAGCGTCGCCACGCCCAGGTACATGCTGCGCAGGCGCCCTGAGATGGGGCTGAAGACCGCTCCGGCGGCCCCGGCCAGCAGCACAGTCGCCACAAGGGCGAGCAGTGGCGGCAGGCCCAGGCCGGTGAGTGCATGGTCCCCCTTTCCGTGCGAGCCGTCGGCGAACCAGGTGTAGCCGTAGGCGCCGACCGCCAGGAAGAAGGCATGGCCCAGGGAGAGCTGGCCCGCCGTCCCGGTCAGGAGGCTGAGCCCGATGGCGGCGATCACCGCGGCCATCGCGAACAGCCCGGTCTGCAGCCAGAACGCGTCGAGGTAGAACGGCGGGACCAGCAGCAGGAGACCCGCGGCGGCGGTCACCCGCCCTCGGGAGACCCGCGGGCGGGTCCGGCGGGCGCCTGCTTCCGGCGCGGAACCGTCCGCAGGGGGGGCGGTCCCCTGGTGTTCCTCGACCGCGGGGTTCGACGATGTGTCAGACACGGGTGAGCTCCTTGGATCCGAGCAGGCCCTGTGGCCTGGCCATCAGGACCAGGACCATCACCAGGTACGGGACGATCTCGGCGAGTCCGCCGCCCAGCACGTCGAGGTGCTGCTGGTAGCCGACCGCGGCGGCTTCGGCCATCCCCACGACGAGGCTGCCGAGCAGCGCACCGCCGACCGAGCCGAGCCCGCCGAGTACGGCCGCGGGGAAGGCCGCGAGCGCGATGTGGCCGGTGGTCCGGTCGAGACCGGGGGTGGGGAAGGCGGCCAGGAACACCGCGGCGGTGGTGGCCATCAGCCCGGCGAGCGCCCAGGCGCTCATCCGCAGCCGGCTGCCGCGCACGCCCATCAGGGCCGCCGCCTCCTCGTCGAGGGACAACGCGCGCATCGCCAGTCCCCACCGCGACCAGCGGAAGGCGGCGAAGAAGCCGCCGACCAGCACCAGGGTCACCAGCAGGCAGGCGATCCGGGTCTGCGGCACGGTGATCCCGGCGAAGGACACCACCTCGGCGCCCCACGGGTCGCCCGAGCGCAGGACGTCGCCGCCGATCCGGCGGGCGAGTTCGGTGAGCAGCAGGATGTCGACGCCGATGGTGAGGATCGTCGGCACGGCCGACCCCGACTGACGCAGCCGGCGCAGCACCAGCGCCTCCAGCATCGCCGCCGCCGCGGTACCGGCGGCCGCGACGGCCACCGCGCCGACGAACCCCAGGTCCTCGTGGAGGACTGTGACCAGGTACCCGCCGAGCAGCAGAAGGGAGCCGTGGGCGAAGTTGACCACATGCGAGGCTTTGTGCACGAGGCTGAATCCGAGGGCGATCAGCGCGTAGACGGAACCGAGGGCCAGCCCGTTGAAGAGAGTCTGCAGCAGGGTGTTCACCGGGCCTCCTCCACGCCCCGGCCGTCCGCCGCGGTGTCACCGGTGACACCCGCGTCACCGGCTTCGTCGTCGGTTTCACCGGCGTCGTCTGCTTCGTCGGTGCTGCCGGTACCGAGGTAGGCCCGGATCACGGCGGGGTCCTGCTGGACCTGTTCCGGCGTGCCGCCGCCGATCCGGCGGCCGAAGTCCAGGACGGTCACCTCGTCGGCGAGCCGCATGATCATCCCCATGTCGTGCTCCACGATCAGAATCGAGATGCCCAGCGCGTCCCTGATCGCGGAGATGGTCCGCGCCATGCCGACGCGCTCGGCCGTGTTCATGCCCGCCACCGGCTCGTCCAGCAGCAGGAGTCTGGGCTCCATGCACAGGGCCCGGGCCAGCTCGACCCGCTTGCGGTCGCCGTACGAGAGGAGCGTGACCGGGGTGTCGAGTACGGGTCCCAGACCGGTGAACTCGCCGATGTCCCGCACCCGTTCACGGTGGCGCCGCTGCTCGCGGACGGCGACCGGCAGCCGCAGGGCGGTGGCGGCGAAGCCCGCACGGGTGAGGGTGTGCCTGCCCAGCATCAGGTTGTCGGTGACCGTGCCCGCTGTCAGCACGATGTTCTGGAAGGTCCGGGCCACCCCGAGAGCGGCGATCCTGTGCGGCGGCAGCGCGGTCAGTTCCGCGTCGCCGAACCGCACGCTGCCCTCGGTGGCGCGGTAGACACCGGACAGCACATTGAAGGCGGTGGACTTCCCCGCACCGTTGGGGCCGATCAGGGCATGCACGGACCCGGGTGCCACGGCGAAGCCGACCTGGTCGAGCGCGGTCAGTCCGGCGAACCGCACCGTCACCCCCTCGACCGTCAGCGTGGGCACCTGCGGGTCGGCGGCTGCCGCACTCGTGGCGGACGGGGACGTCGTACGGCTCATCCCGCCCACCGGCTCAGCGCACGCGGCCCCGCCGTGAGCGGCTCGGGCTCCGCCTCGGTGTCCTCGGCGTCGGCTTCCGGGCTCTCGCCGAGGTAGAGCCGGCGGATCTCGTCGGACCGCGACAGCTCCTCGGAGCTGCCGGACAGCCGCACCCGGCCGACTTCCAGGACATAGGCCGTGTCGGAGAGTTCCATGGCGAGGGCGGCGTTCTGCTCGACCAGCAGCACGCCGGTGCCCTGCTGGTGGATCCGCCGGATGATCCCGGCGATCTGCCCGACCATCTGCGGGGCCAGCCCCAGCGACGGCTCGTCCAGCAGCAGCAGCCGTGGACGGGCCATCAGCGCCCGGCCCAGCGCCAGCATCTGCTGCTCACCGCCGGAGAGCAGTCCTGCCGCCTGGCGCCGGCGCTCGGCCAGCACCGGGAAGAGTGTGCAGACCTGCTCCATGGCCTCCCGGGCCTCGGCGCGGCGCCGCCCGGGGAGGCCGAGCCGGCCCGCCCGCAGGTTCTCCTCCACCGACAGCGCGCTGAAGACGCGGCGGCCCTCGGGTACCTGAACCACCCCGGCGGCGACGACATCGGCCGGCGGCCGGTTGGTGAGCGGCATGCCGTCGAAGACAACCGAGCCGCGCCCGACCGTGCCGGAGTGCAGCGGCAGGGTCCCGGACACCGCACGCAGCAGTGTCGACTTGCCCGCCCCGTTGGCTCCCAGCAGGGCGACGATGGCGCCGGCCGGCACCCGCAGCGAGACGCCGTCCAAGGCGCGGACCGACCGCCCGTAGACCACGGTGAGATCGTCCACATCGAGCGTGCCAGGAGGTGGTACGGATGGTGGTGAGGCGTTCATGAGCGCACACTTTCGACGAGTGGCAGGAGCCCGGCACAGCCGCTGACCGCGGCCGTCCCCCTCTGGGGGAAGGCCAGATCTCCCGCGCAGCGTCCGGGGTGAGGGTCACCGCAGGGCAGCGCCGGCCCTTGTGGGAACGACGGAGCTGCACCGTGACGCGGGAATCGCCGGCCCTCCCGCCTGAGGTAGGCGGGTGGCTCTGGATTATGGAGATCGCGGGGAGGGGGAGTCCATGGGTCGCGAGGGAGTCCGAGGCGCCCGGGAACGAACGTGTTCACCTGCACAGTGATGAGCCGACAGGTCGTTGCCCGGGCACAGATCTGGCGCGCGAACACGGCCGTTCGGTCACGGCCCCGTATACGGCCGCCGAGATGCCGCGCGGCGCGCCCGAGTCATCGCTCAGGCAGGGGTGGGCGGGAACGTGCCCAGGTCAGAATGCTGCGGATCACGCACCGAGTCCGGCGCCGGGTTCCTTCCACCGCTCGATACGGTACGGAGAGCCACTCGGCAGATCGCAGGCGGTGGGCGAGCTCGCACAGGCCATGGTGCGCGGCACGCTGTCCCGTACCGCCGGCCGGAGCGCACACGCGCACGTCCTCACCCGGTCCGGCTTCGTCGAAGCCATCGCCGGCTTCCACCGCCACGGCCGGGGCGCGGGTCGGCCTCCGGCAGGACGGCGCCCCGGTCTCCGTCGACCGCGGCGCCCGCCCTTCCCTCACCGCCTCCTTCGCCCCGGACGACGACGCGAAGGAGCGTGACAACCCGGGGAACCCGCCCACGACCGGGCGACCCGGCTCACGCCGTGGAGGCAAGTGCTCGCCCACACCGGCGGCCAAGTCGCCGAGGAGGCCGAGCGGACGCCGCGCCCCTGCTGCCCGACGTGCCGCGCTGCCGCACGGCGCGTCCCGTCGGCTATCCCGGCGGCCACCGCAGCACGCTCGCCATGGCCTGCGGCGGCAGGATCACCGATGCCCCCATCGGCCCGCGCACTGATGTGCTCCCGGGCTTCCCGTACCCAGGCCGCCTCCGCCCCGTCGGACAGCCGGGCCCGGGACCGCCGGGGTCACACGGGCTCGCCCGCCGCGGAGGACGGCCGGCCGGGGGCACGTCGGCGGAGCACCGCCTCCTGGACGACGGAGGCGACCAGTGTGCCGTCGCGGGTCCAGAAGTCGCCGAGGTTGAAGCCTCGGCCGTCCCCGGCGGAGGGGCTGCGCTGGGCGAAGAGCAGCCAGTCGTCGGCGCGGAACGGGCGGTGGAACCACATGGCGTGGTCGAGGGAGGCCATGGCCAGCCGGGAGGGCCCCTCGCGGAGGGGGTAGAGCGCCTCCCGGTCCAGTGCCGAGGTCGGCGCGAGGCTCAGGTCGGAGCAGTAGGCGAGAGCGCAGACGTGCAGCAGCGGGTCGTCGGGCAGCGTCTCGACCGCCCGGAACCACACGTACTGCTCGTTCTGGCCACGGCCGCCTCCGGCGGCCTTGCCCGCGGTGGACGGCGGGACCACGCGCATCGACATGACCTGCGCGTAGGCGGCCTCCCGGTACTCGTCGGGGTTGTTCTCGGCCCAGTACCGGTAGGCGTCGGGCAGGTCATCGGGCCGGGGCACGTCCGGCATGACCAGGTAGCGGTCCGGCTCGTCGTCGGGCAGCTTGAACGACGCCGAGAGCGTGAAGATCACCTCGCCGTCCTGGACCGCGGTGACCCGGCGGGCCGTGTAGCTGCGGCCGTCGCGCAGCCGCTCGACGCTGTAGACGACGGGGCGCCGGGTGTCCCCCGGCCGGAGGAAGTACCCGTGCAGGGAGTGCACCGGCCGCTCGCGCGCCACCGTGTGCCCGGCGGCCGTAAGGGCCTGGGCGGCGACCTGTCCGCCGAAGGCGCGCAGCGGCGCTCCGTCATGGCACCACCCCCGGAACAGGTCGAGCTCCAGGCGCTCCAGACTCAGGAAGCCGACCAGCCCGGTGGGGACGGTCCCAGGGTGCTCGGCGGTGCCCTCCCCGCTCCCGGACGACGTGGTTCCGTACACGCTCGACAACCCTTCGCCCTCCGGGGCAGTGGCACCCCGAACGCCCAAAGTTAATCCGCGTTAGCACATGATGTCCAACCCCGTCAGCCGCTCCCACAGTGCTGTCCTGAGCGCCTTGCCCGCCGGGCCGAGGGGGAGCTCCGGCGGAAGCGGACCTCGCGGACGCGGTGGTAGGGGGCAACCCGTTCGTCCACGTGCGCCGGCCGTCGGTGATCTGCGGCCCGCGCACCCAGATCTCGCCGACCTCGCCCTGCGGTACCGTGCTCGCCCCGTCTTCGGTGCGGAGTTCGGTCCCGGTGCCGAACATCGGCAGCCCGCCACTGCCGGCCAGGGAGGCGAAGGTCAGTGCCAGGTCGCCGTCGCGGCAGCGCGATCCGCTCCGGATACGCGCGGGCGACCCCGGCAAGCACGGCGTCACAGCCCACCCGGGGGGCAGTCGAACGGGCGCGGCATGCGGGAGATCCACGGTTCGGTCATGGCTGAGCTCCTTCGAGGGGAAGCGTGAAGGGAAGCCGGCCCAACGGCCGGATAAGTGAATGAACCTTCGCCTGATGCGACAAGAGTCACGGGGTGCGGAAAAGCGCACCGCCCGACGCCGACGCAGCGCGGGCCCCAGATGCGGCACGTCCTGGACGCGTTGGAAGCCACGTTCCCCGAGACCGCAGCCCACGGGGACGCCGCTCGGCACGATCTGCTCGCCGGCGCCGGGCTCCGGGCGGCGGGCGGCGGGCGGCGGGCGGCGGGCGGCGCAGCAGGGCGCGCCGCCCGCCCGAAGCGACAGGAGCGGCCAACAGAGGACTACCGGCCGCCGCCCCATGTGAAGACGGGGCTTGCGGGTGTGTAGGTGCCGTCGAGGACGAACTTCAGATAGCGGCCGGCGCTACGGAGGTATTCGTCCTGGTCGAGTGCGGCCTTCTGTACCGCCGCGTAGACGGCGCGGGCGGATTCGCGGGGGATGAAGGTGAGGGCGTTGAGTGCCTGGAGGCGTACCCGGGAGTCGTTGTGGTGTTCCAGGGTGTCGGCGAGGAACGCGACCGCCCGGTCGGCGGTGTGGTCAAGGTGGATCAGGGTCTCCGCCGCCGCGATCCGGACCTGTGGTGACGGGTCGTCGGTGAGGGTGCGGGCGAGGCGGCGTGCCGCCGGGGCGGCCTCGGGGCCGAGGATGAGCAGGCCCTGTGCGGCCCAGTAGCGCATGGCCTCGTTCTCGTGGCCCAACAGGCCGGTGAACTCGGAAAGATGCCGCCTTCTTCCGGTGATCGCCCGGCCGGCCAGGCCGAGGACACGGCGCAGCGGGTACGCGCCCGGCGCGCGGCTGGCCTCCCAGCCCTCAAGGGGGCTGCCTTCGGGAATGAAGCCGTTGTCGTGGATGTCGATCAGGTGCCGGTCGAGGGCTCGGCCGAGGCGGCGGCGCGTGGCATCGTGCGCGGGATCGTCGGCGAGGTTGTGGACTTCGTCGGGGTCGGTGTGCAGGTCGTAGAGCTCCTCGGCCGGCTTGGTCCCCCAGAAGCGGTCCTGTACGGCGGTGAGGGCGCCGTCGATGTGGGCCTGTTCCCAGGACTGGTAGCCGCGGGCCAGCCACGCGAATCCCTGGTGCTGGCCCCACGGCCGGTGGGGGGTGTAGTTGCGCAGGTAGCGGTAGCGGTCGTCGCGGACGGTACGGACCATGTCGTAGCGCTCGTCCATGCGGTCGCGGCCGCCGAAGGCGTAGCGGGCGGGCCGATGACGGTGTACGCCGAGGAAGGGCTTGCCCTGGACATGCCGGGGTATGCCGACGCCGGCGAGGGCGAGGACAGTCGGCGCGTAGTCCACGGAGGTGACGGCGCCCTCTTCGACCGAGCCGGGCGGGCGCGGTGCGAGGTGTTGCCACGCGGCGGGGAAGCGGACGATCAGGGAGGTGCGAAGGCCCTCGTCGTAGCAGTACCGCTTGGAGCGGGGCAGAACGCCTCCGTTGTCGGAGTAGCAGAAGACGATGGTGTTCTCCGCGAGGCCCGCCGCTTCCAACTCCGCCAGGCGGGAGGCGACTCGGGAGTCCATGGTCTCCATGGCGTCGTAGTAATGCGCAAAATCCTTGCGGATCTCCGGGGTGTCGGGCAGGTAGTCGGGCAGGGTCACGTCCTGTGGACGGGTGCGGCCGTCGACGGCCGAGAAGAGCCCGGATTCATGGGTGCTGACGTCGTTGAAGACGGCGAAGAACGGTGCGTCGGCGGGTCTGTTCCGCCAGTGGGCCGACTTACTGGACTCGTCCCAGGTGGCGGCCATGTCGACCTGCGTGTTGTAGTCGGTCTTGTCATTGTTCGTGGTGTAGTAGCCCGCCTCGCGCAGGTACCGGGGGAAGCCGTGCAGGAAGTCCGGGATCGCGGCCCGGGCCCGCATGTGCTGGGCCGGGCCCGCGGTGGCCGGATAGACGCCGGTGAGCAGCGCGAACCGGGAGGGTGCGCAGACAGGGGCGGCGGAGTAGGAGTGCTCGTACCGGATTCCCTCGCGGGCGACCTGGTCGAGCGTGGGGGTCCGGGCGAGTGTGTCGCCGTAGGCGCCGATGAAGGGGTAGTGGTCTTCGGCGACCAGCCACAGGATGTTCGGCCGGACTCGTCCGCCGGGCCGGCCCGGGTCGGGGGCCCGGGTATCGGCGGCTGCCGGCGTGGCGGCTGCGGCCACCGCGCCGGCGGCGACCAGTCCGCCCAGGCCCCGGCGGGAGAGACCTGGGCCGGGCGCGGCAGAGCTGGGGGAATGTGCGGGACCACGGGATGTGGGCATGGGTTCACTCCAGAGGGTTTCGAGTGGAGACGCTGGATTGCGTCGGACAGTGGCCGAGGGCGTCTGTGGGGCGGAAGCGGTGAACCGCCCGGGAAGGGGGCGAGCGGTTCACGGACCGTCCGGTCGCCCGGCTGCGGGTCGCCACGCGCGGCCCCGGACGCCCGGTCCGGCAGGCGTCGGTGCACGGAGGCCGGGAGGCATCCGTGGCCGACCGTGCCCCGCGCCCGTCGTCTTCCGCTCCGGGCCGCTGTGTGTGGCGACCGGTCCCGGGTGTCCCGCGCATGGACACTCCGTCCGGCGTTCCCGTGTTCCGGACACGGTCGCCGGCGAGCCGCGCCCGCCGCGGGGCCAGGGCTTCGTCCGTCCGGACGCGAACGCGACGGCTGAGACGTCCCGGGTCGCCACCCTGCGGGACGGGCTTCGGCTCCACATTTCCGTACACCGTAGGCGGATTCAGTCTTCCGTACGGGGGTCGGACCCGTTCCGTACGATGCGAAAGCCGCAGTTGCCGACCGAGGAATCCGGGGTATTGGCCGAACGGGCCGCGACACGGTACCGATTGCAGTAGGACCGGTGGCACAGGTAGGAGCCGCCACGGATCACGCGGGTGTCGCCACTGGACGGGCCCTGCGGCGCGCGCCGCGGAGAATGGGCGTAGTACGCCGGTGAGTACCAGTCCCCGCACCACTCCCACACGTTGCCGGCCACCTCGTACAGCCCGAAGCCGTTCGGCGGGAAGGACCGCACGGGGGCCGTGGTCAGGAAGCCGTCCCTCAGGGTGTTGTGGGTCGGGAAGGTGCCGTGCCAGATGTTGCAGCGGTCCTCTCCGTCCGGGGTCGGCTCGTCCCCCCACGGGTAGCGCGAGCCACTGCGTCCCCC
Source organism: Streptomyces sp. NPDC004609 (assembly GCF_042873655.1). Taxonomy (NCBI): domain Bacteria; kingdom Bacillati; phylum Actinomycetota; class Actinomycetes; order Kitasatosporales; family Streptomycetaceae; genus Streptomyces; species Streptomyces sp. NPDC004609. The sequence continues at coordinate 24,620 of NZ_JBIALS010000039.1, forward strand.
GCGCGCCGCGTACTCCCATTCCGCCTCGCTGGGCAGCCGGGCCCCGGCCCAACGGCAGTACGACACCGCGTCGTGCCACGACACATGAACGACGGGATGGTCGGGGACGTCCTCCCAGCGGGAACGCCTGCCACCCGGGTGCGCCCAGTCCGCGCCCTGCACGTTGAGCCACCAGGAGGCCCCGGCCGCATGTCCGAGGACGTCGTGTGCGCGGGCGCGCAGCGCGAGGTGGAACACCGCGGACGAGCCGTATCGTTCGGCATCCGTGCGGTAGTCCGTCTCCGCCACGAACGCGGCGAACTCCGCGTTGGTGACCGTGGTGGCCCCGATGGCGAACGGGTCCAGCAGCACCGTGTGCACCGGGGACTCGCCGTCGGACGCGTAGCCCTCACCGAACGCGTCCCCCATCCGGAAGCTGCCGCCTTCGAGGTGCACCAACCCCACATCCGGCTCCGCGCCCGGGGCGTCCACGACGGGCCTGCCCGCGGCGACGAGGTCGGCCGGCTCACGGCCCGGCCCGCAGCACACACCCACACCGACTCCTCTCCCCGGCGGCGCAACCCCGCATCAGTGGACAGCAATGAATGTATACGCCATCAACTGACCTGGCGACAGGCTTGACATCAGCCCCCTCGCGACCCGGCGCGAGCTCGCCCGGTGCCCGGGTCCGCGGCTGCCCGCCCCCGCGGACCCGGGCGGCGCATCAACCGGCGCCTGGGTGGGACGGTTGTCGTCTCGGCGGGTCCGCACCGCCCCTCGCCGAGGTGGCTCCCGAAGTCGTCGACAGGCTGCGGGAGATGGCCTGGCGCACCATCGCCGAGCACACGGCGGAAGAGGGGACACGGATGGGGCGCCGCGCCCCTGAGCCGGAAGCGGCCGCACGGGATCACCGTCCCGGTGCCGACGGTCAACGGCCGTACGGAGTCGGAGGACCGTGCGCGGATGGCCGGTCGGCTCGTGAGGAAGGTGGCGAACGGCGGGACGGTGGTCGTCGAACACGCTGCCCACTACCCGGACAGGGAACGCCCCGAGATCTTCAGCGAGATCCTCGCGGAGTTCCCGGATGTCCCGCTCGGCCGGAGCGGCCCGGCGCTCCAGGTGGCACCCGCCGGATTTCCGGGCGGACCGGCCCCTGTGGTCCGGTCCGGCTTCGCAGCCCCGGCCCTGGTCGGTGACGACCAGGCAGCATGTTGGCTTTGCCCGGTGGGCTATGCTGTGCCGCCATGAATACCGGGACGGCATCGCGCCACGCACGGATTGGTGACCCGGCCCTCCTTTGAGCGCCGTAAGGGCCGGTGCCGACCCGCTGTTGGATCGAGGGTCCGGCGCTGCTGCGCGGGCTCCGCCTCCTGTCGTGTTGACCACAACTCGACACGTCAACCACGACAGGAGAACTCATGCCCACCAAGATGCTGCACATTCCCACCGCGGACGGCCAGGCCGACGCTTTCGCCGCTTTCCCCGACCGTGGCGAGCGGCACCCAGGGGTGCTGATGTACGCGGACGGCTTCGGCATCCGGCCCGTGCTGCGGGAGATGGCCCGCGAACTGGCCGGGCACGGGTACTACGTACTCGTCCCCAACTTCTACTACCGAAACGGCCCGGCACCGGTGGTCGAACTTCCCGAGCACATCGGAGATGAGGTCCGGCCCGCGCTCATAGCCCAGCTGATGCCTTTGTTCGAGGCGCACACCGCCGAACGCGTACTGCGTGACGCCGACGCCTACCTGAGGTTCCTCACCACCCAGCCCGAGGTCGCCGCCGGACCGGTCGCGGTGACCGGCTACTGCATAGGCGGCCTCCTGGCGATGCGCACCGCCGCGGCCCACCCCGGCCAGGTGGCCGCCCTCGCCGCGTTCCACGGTCCCGTGGGCGCGGACGGGCCCGACACCCTCGCCGAGATCACCGCCCAGGTCCACTTCGGCCACGCCGAAAGCGACCTGACGCCCGAGGCCCTGGGCGAGCTCAACCGGGCCCTGGACGCCGCGAAAGTCGACTACACCTCCGAGATCTACCCCGGCACCGTCCACGGCTTCACCATGTCCGACACCGACGCCTTCGACCCCGCCGGACTGCGGCGCCACTGGGACCGCCTGCTCCCCCTCCTCGACCGCACACTGGCCAACAGCTGAGGCTCCGGCCCGGAATCCCAAAGATGAAGTACACGCCTGCGCCCAGCAGACGGCTCGACGGGCCACACCGAGGTAGGCAGGGCCGACCCGCCCGGCCTCCGAGCACTGGATGGCCGACGAGCAGGCCGACTTCGTCCAGGAGCCTTCGGATGGCGCGGTTGAGGAGTGTTGTGGCCAGCCGGTGCAGACGTCGGTGCGGCGACGATGCGGTACGCGTGGGGGGCGGGGCTGCGGCCCGGAGCCCTCACGTCCAAGCCAGCCGCGCTCTGTGCGCCCAATAGGCTTCGGCCGGCTCGGCCAGAGCGGTCAGCCGCTCAAGCTGGTCGGGGACGAGGCTCACGCGCGTCGCTGAGAGATTGCTGGTGAGTTGCTCGACGGTGGCCGCTCCGGACAGGACGATATCCGCCCACGGCTGCGCGGCGACGGCCGCGAGTGCCACGGCGTCACACGGCACTCCCGCGAGCTGCGCGACCTCGCGCAGGGCAGTCGTTTCCGGCCCGGTGGCGTAGCGATCGGCCAGGCGGCCGTTGGCCATGGCCTCCTTGACGATCACTGTGCACCCGGCGGCGTGCGCCTCGGCAAGCGCAGGGCCCACCGACGGCTCCATGAGGTTGTACGTGGCCTGCACGCTGGTGAAGAGCGCTTCGCCCCCGACGGTGATCTCCAGCGCCGCGCGGACGGCTTCCGCCTGATCCGGTCCGCTGGTCGACAGCCCGATCGTCACACCCTCGGTGGCGAGCACGGCCAGACTCTCGTGCAGCCCGGGATCGGTCAGCGCCGGACTGCCGGGAGTGACCGAGTGAACCTGGTACAGGTCGAGCCGGGTGCCGAGCAGCGCGCGGGTCTCCGAGAGCTGCCGCTCGTACGTGGCGAGGCTGTGGTCCTTCACTTCGTGCGTCGCGGCGTCCGTACGCCAGCCGGCGGTGTACGAGTAGCCCCACTTGCTGCCGATCACCACGTCCCGCACATCGGGGCGCGCACGAAGCCAGCCGGCGAGGAACTCCTCGGCCCTGCCGTAGGAGCGGGCGACGTCGAGGTACCGCACTCCCCTGGCATAGGCCGCGTCCAGCAGCCGGTGGGCATGGGCGCGCATCACGTCGACCGAGCGGTCGGCGGGCAGATCCAGGTCACGGCCCGGAGTGATGTAGCCGGGGCGGCCGATGGCGGCCAGGCCGAGGCCGAAGCGCTCTGCCGGCGAAGCGTTGGGGCGCTTGAGGGGCATGCGCAGCATCCTTGAGGGTTGGTGGGGCGCTGAGGGATGGGGGCCCGCTCGTCATCGGGGCGTCCGGTGACGAGCAGGGTATCCGTCATGCGCCTGGTCATGGCAGCGACGGTCGGTGCCGCCCGTGACCGGGCCCGTATCCGCCGAGACCGGATCCGCCGGGCCCGGGCCCGTCCTCCTGTCGGGGCGGGGGGACGGGCCCGGGCTCACGGCGGGCTCACGGCAGGTGGCGGCACGGGCCGATGACATCGCCTCAGTTGTCGCAACAGCCCCAGAAGAAACGTACAGACAGGGATAAATGGGCATGCGGGTTGAAGAGGTCGTGAAGGGACCTTCATGCTTTCCGCCATGAGTTCCGCTACCGCCGCCCTGGATGTTCCCGATCTGCGCGACTACGCCCATGACTGGGCGCTGGTGGACGTGGAGACCTCGGGGCTGGTGCCCCGGCAGGACCGTGTGCTGTCGATCGCGGTGATCACGATCGGTCCGGACGGTGAGCAGACCGGTGAGTTCTCCACCCTGCTCGACCCCGGCTGCGATCCGGGGCCCGTGCACGTCCACGGTCTGACCGCCGAACGGCTGCGGGGCGCGCCCGCGTTCGGGGAGGTGGCCGACCGGATCGGGGCCATGCTCCAGGGCCGGGTCCTGGTGGCGCACAACGCGCGGTTCGACTACGACTTCCTCGCGCACGAGTTCGCCCGCGCCGGGGTGGCGCTGCCGGTCGCGCGGCGGCTGTGCACCCTGGCGCTGAACCGGCAGGTGGACCCGCCGACCGGCGATCTGCGCCTGGGCACCCTGGCCGCGCACTACGGCGTCCGCCGGCTGCGCGCGCACGACGCCCTCGACGACACCCGGGTGCTCGCCGGAGTGCTGCGGGCCTCGCTGCGGGAGGCCGCACGGCTCGAACTGCCGCTGCCGCTGGTGACCTGCCCGCCCCGGCAGGACCCCCGGTTCACCCCGAAGCCGCCGAAGGCGCCGTGCGGATTCCGCAACCCGGGGCGGCTGTCCCCGGGCGGCCCGCTGACGCAGGGCATGAAGGTCGCCGTCACCGGGGAGACCGCCATCTCCCGGGAGGAGCTGGTGGACCGGGCGGTCGCCGCCGGACTGAACATGATGTCTTCCGTCAGCGGGCACACCAGCGTCCTGGTGACCAACGATCCGGCGTCTGGCTCCGCGAAGGCGCGACGGGCGGCCGCCGAGGGCGTACCGGTCATCGACGAGACGGCGTTTCTGCGCCTGCTCGACGACGTACGGCCGGGAACCGCCCACCAGGACACGGCCACGACGGCCACGACGGCCGCGGTCACGACGGCCACCGCCCCCGTCCCGGCCGCCCGCCGGCCCGAACCCGCCGAACTCACCGGACCCGCCGGGCCACCGCACGCCGAACCGCAGGACCAACCGGGGCAGGACCAGCCGGGGCAGGACCAACCGGGGCGCGGGGAGACGGAATCCGCCGAACGGCAGCGCACCCGGCCCGGCCCCGCGCGCCCGCCGGGGCGCCCCCGGCGAGCCGTCGCCACCGCGGAGAGGCCGCTGGCCGGACGGCGGGTCCTCGTCCTGGGCGGCACCCATCCGGACGCGGCGGCCGCCCGCGTCCGGATCGTCGAACTCGGCGGAGCCGCCGCGATCAATCTCTCCGCGAGCGTCACCGAGGTGGTCCTGCTCGCCGGCGGCGAGTCCGACCGCCGGATGCGCCGGATCACCTCGCTGGAGATCCCGGCGTACCGGAGCGACTGGCTCGACGCACCCGCGGTCACGGCCCCCGGGTCGCCGGACGATCGCCGCCCCGTCCTGGTGCTGCCGCGCGGCGGCGTCGCCGATGTGCCGGAAGGGAGCAAGCGGTCCGCCTGGAACCTCACGGCCACCTGGGCTCAGCGGACGACCTGCGAGGTCGACCTCGTCGCGTTCGTCGTCGACGAGGAGGAACAGGTCTCGTGTGACGAGGACTTCGTCTTCTACGGAGCGCCCGAGAGCCCCGACGGCACCGTACGGCTCTCCACGGACGGGCCCACGGAGCAGACCATCACCATCGATCTCGCCTCGATGCCGCCGGGTGCGCGCAAGGTGGTGATCGCCGCCGCCGTCGACGGCACCCCGACCTTCGGCGATGTGGGGGCGATCCAGATCAGCACCGGCCCGGACGGCAGCGCGGCCCCGCTCGCCCAGGCCGCCCTGGACGCCGCGACCACCGAGCGGACCATGCTGCTGGCCGAGATCTACCGCCGGGATCACCTCTGGCGGTTCCGCGCGGTCGGCCAGGGGTACGACCACGGGCTGGACGCGCTCGCCCGCGGCTACGGGGTCGACATCGCGGACTGAGCGGACCGGCGCGGCGCGGTCGCACCCCCGGACGACCGTGCGGCCCGGGCTGAACCGGCTGACAGAGCAGGCCGTCCGGGCACCTCGGCGGCGGGCAGGCGGCCGCCGGGAGCAACCGCGCACGGCACCGTACGGCACGGCGGGTGCGGAGGCTTCTCGGCATGGGCACGGGCCTCAGGAGAGCAGGAGCTCCAGAAGGGGCACGGGCCTCAGGCACCGCCCCCGCGTGGCACCCGGCCCTTGAGGCGCTCGATGTCCGACGGCCGGACCTGGATGACGAACAGGGCGATCAGGGCCGCGACCGCCGTGAAGACCGCCGCCATGACGAAGGCCGCCGAGATCCCGGAGGTGAGGATCTCGGCGCCCCAGGGCGGCGGCAACTGCCCGGTCCGCTGGAAGGCGATCCTCTCCGCCGGGGTCCCCTGCGCCAGGAACGCGGGGACCTGTGTCCCGGCCTCGTTGCGGCTGGCGGTGCCGAACACCGTGACCAGGATGGACAGGCCCAGTGAACCGCCCACCTGCTGCATCGCGTTGAGCATCCCGGACGCGGCGCCCGACTCGTGGCGCGGCACCCCGGAGAGCGCCATCAGCGTCAGCGAGACGAACTGGAGGCCCATCCCGAGGCTGAAGACGAGCATCGGCCCGAGGATGCTGCCGAGATAGGTGGAGTGGATGTCGATCTGCGTCAGCCACGACAGACCGGCCGCCGCCAGGACCGCGCTGGTCACCATGAAGGGTTTGGGCCCGAACTTCGGCAGGAGCCGGGAGGTGATCCCGGCGCCCGTCGCGATGACGACGCTGACCGGCAGGAAGGCGAGCCCCGCCTGGAGCGGGCTGAAGCCGAGTACGTCCTGGACGAACAGCGTGAGGAAGAAGAACATGCCGAAGATCGCGGCGGCGAAGCTCAGCATGATGCCGTAGGTGCCCGCTCGATTGCGGTCGGCGAACATGTGCAGCGGGGTGATCGGCTGCCGGGAGCGCCGTTCGACGAGGACGAACGTCACGAGCAGCACCAGCGCGGCGGCGAAGGAGCCGAGGGTGAGCCGGTCCGTCCACCCCTGCTGGGCCGCGCGGATGAAGCCGTACACCAGCGCGACCATGCCGAGGGTGGAGGTCAGCGCGCCCGCGACGTCGAAGTGGCCGGGATGGCGTTCGGACTCCTTGATGTGACGGGGGGTCGCCAGCAGGATCAGGGCCGCGATGGGCACATTGACGAAGAACACCCAGCGCCAGTCGAGCCATTCGACGAGCATGCCCCCCGCGAGCAGTCCGATCGCGCCGCCGCCCGCGGAGACCGCGGCGAACGCCCCGAACGCCCGGTTGCGGTCCGGCCCTTCCCGGAACGTGGTGCTGATCAGGGCGAGCGCGGTGGGGGACGCGATGGCGCCGCCCACGCCCTGGAGGGCACGGGCGGCGAGGAGTTGCCCGGAGTCCTGGGCCAGCCCGCCGAGCAGGGAGGCGATCGCGAAGAGCGCGACACCGGACATGAACACCCTGCGACGGCCCAGGATGTCTCCCGTACGGCCGCCGAGGAGCAGCAGTCCGCCGAAGGTGAGGGTGTAGGCGTTGACGACCCAGGACAGCTGTGTCGTGGAGAAGTTCAGGCCGCTCTGGATGTGCGGGAGCGCGATGTTCACGATGGTGATGTCGAGGACCACCATCAGCTGGCAGGAGGCGATGACGAGGAGCGCAATTCCGTTTCCGTCGCCGGACCTCGCGGGGGCGCCGGTCGTCGCGGAAGAGGAGCGCGGGGTCGCCATGGCGCATCGTGCCCTCACTGGCGGGTGGGTGAACGGTTCCGTCCACTGAGGTCCACCCCACGACCGTACGCCCGCCCGTCGGGCCCCACCAGTCGATCACGGCCGGTCCGGGGCACCGCACGACGGTGGTGCCGTACGGGCCGTCGGCGCGGTTGCGCACGGCGCCGTACGGCATCGCGCCGGGCGCCGAACCGCCGCCCGTACCGGAGTACACGGCCGCGAGCCGGGACGGTCGGATGCGGGCGCGCCGGGGCCGCGCCCGCGGGCGGCTCAGGGCAGTTCGGGCCGCTCAGGGCAGTACGGCCATGCCGTCCAGCTCCACCAGTGCCTGTTCGTCCCACAGGCGTACGGCTCCGATGACCGCCATGGCGGGGTAGTCGCGGCCCGCCAGCCGCCGCCAGACGCGGCCCAGCTCGGGGGCGTGGGCGCGGTAGCCGTCGACATCGGTGGTGTAGACGGTGACGCGGGCGAGGTCCCGGGGGGCGCCTCCGCAGGCGGCGAGGGCGGTGAGGAGGTTCGCCAGCGCCGTCTCGAACTGCTCGGGCAGTGTCGTTCCCACCACCTTCCCCGCCGTGTCCAGCGAGGTCTGCCCGGCGAGGAAGACCAGCCGTGACCCGGTGGCGGTGACGGCGTGGGAGAAGCCCCGGGGCGGCGACAGTCCCGCCGGGTTGTGGCGGTGCAGACTCATGCGTACAGCTCCTTCGCGATGATCGAGCGCTGGACCTCGGTGGCGCCTTCGTAGATGCGCGGCGCCCGCACCTCCCGGTACAGATGCTCCAGCAGATGTCCGCGCTGGAGGGCCCGGGCGCCGTGGAGTTGTACGGCCGCGTCCACCACGTACTGCGCGGTCTCCGTCGCGAACAGTTTGGCCATGGCGGAGCGCATGGGGACATCGGCGGCGCCCGCGTCGTAGGCCGCGGCCGCCGCGTACACCAGGGTGCGGGCGGCCTCGGTGCGGGTGGCCATCTCGGCGACCTGGTGGGCGACGGACTGGAGGTCCCTGAGGGGGCCGCCGAAGGCGGTGCGGCGGGCGGTGTGGGCGATGGTGGCGTCCAGGGCGGCCCGGGCCATGCCGACGGCGAAGGCGCCGACGCTGGGGCGGAAGAGGTTGAGGGTGTTCATGGCGACCCGGAAGCCGCGGTCGGGCTCGCCCAGGAGGTCGTCGGCGGTCACGGGCACATCGTCGAAGGCCAGGGCGCCGATGGGGTGCGGGGAGAGCATCTCCAGGGGGGTGCCGGTCAGCCCCGGGCGGTCGGCGGGGACCAGGAACGCGGTGACGCCGCGGGCGCCCGCACCCCGGGTGGTCCGGGCGAAGACGGTGTAGAAGTCGGCCTCGGGGGCGTTGGAGATCCAGCGTTTCGCGCCGCTCAGCCGCCAGCCGGGGCCGTCCGGTACGGCCTTGAGGGCCAGCGCCGCCGCGTCGGAGCCCGCGTCCGGCTCGCTGAGCGCGAAGGCGGCGACGGCCCGGCCCGCGATCACCTCGGGGAGCCAGCGGTCGCGCTGGGCCGGGGTGCCGGACTGGACGACCGGGAAGGTGCCGAGGCCCTGGAGTGCGAGGGCGGTCTCCGCCTCCGTACAGCCGTGGGCGAGGGATTCGCGCAGGAGGCACAGGTCCAGCGCGCCCCCGCCGCCGAACATCCTCTTCAGCAGGCCGAGTTCGGCGAGGGCGGCGAGCAGGGGGCGGTTCACGCGCCCCGCCCGGCGCGGTCCCGCGGGCTCCTCCGTCCCCGCACCCGCGCCGGTGGGCTCCCCCGCGCCGGTCGTGTTCTCCGCGCCGGCGGGATCCACCCCGCCGGCGGCGCCCTCCGCGCCTCCACCGCCGTGGGCGAGGGGTCTCAGTGTCTCGGCGGCGAGCGTACGAAGCCGCGCACACCAGGCGATCTGTGCGGAATCGAGCGAGAATACGGGCATTCGTGCCCCCACTCCTCTGATGGATCCGTGCCGGATACAACCCATCTATCGCGGACCGTTGACTGCCGTCATCATCACGATACGCTCCATTCACGACCCCACCACGAGAAGGGGGCGAACCATTGGAGCTGTCACCGTCGGCCCACCTCGACACCTTCGCGCGGGACCACCTCCCGCCCGCCGGGCAGTGGCCCGGCCTCCTCTTCGACCTGCCCGAGCTGCACTATCCGGACCGGCTCAACTGCGGACAGGAACTGCTGGACCGCACGATCGACCGCTTCGGCCCCGGCCGTCCCGTCTTCCGGACCGGCGGCGGCGCCATCTGGACGTACGGGGAACTGCGCGACCGGGTCGACCGGATCGCCCACGTCCTCACCTCCCGGCTGGGCGTGGTCCCCGGCAACCGGGTCCTGCTGCGCGGCCCGACGACACCCTGGCTCGCCGCCTGCTGGCTGGCGGTCATGAAGGCGGGCGCGGTGGCCGTCACCGTGCTCGCCCAGCAGCGGGCGAAGGAGCTGGCCACGATGTGCCGGATCGCCGCCGTCGGCCACGCCCTGTGCGACATCCGCTCGCTGGACGACCTGGCCCAGGCCGGGGTCCCGGGGCTGCGGATCACCCCGTACGGCGGTGACTCCCCCGGCGATCTGCTGCGGCTGGCCGAGGCCGCGCCCGCGGAGCCGTACCCGGCCGTGGCGACGGCGGCCGACGACGTCGCGCTGATCGCCTTCACCTCCGGGACCACCGGCCGCCCCAAGGGCTGTCTGCACTTCCACCGGGATGTGCTCGCCGTCGCCGACACCTTCTCCGCGCGGGTGCTGCGGCCCCGGCCCGACGACGTGTTCGCGGGGAGCCCGCCGCTCGGCTTCACTTTCGGGCTCGGCGGGCTGGTGATCTTCCCGATGCGCGCGGGCGCGTCCTCCCTGCTGCTGGAACAGGCGGGCCCGGCGCAGCTGCTCCCCGCGATCGGCGAGCACCGGGTGTCCGTGCTGTTCACCGCGCCCACCGCCTACCGGGTGATGCTCAACGACTCCCGCCACCCTGAGCTGGGCTCCCTGCGGCGCTGTGTCTCCGCCGGGGAGAACCTGCCGGCCGCAACCTGGCAGGACTGGCTGGAGCGGACCGGTCTGCGCATCATCAACGGCATCGGCGCGACCGAGCTGCTGCACATCTTCATCTCCGCGTCCGACGGCTCCATCCGGCCGGGGACGACCGGCGTTCCCGTGCCCGGCTGGCAGGCCCGTGTGGTCGACCGCGGCGGGGTCCCCGTCCCCGACGGGGAGCCGGGACTGCTCGCCGTGCGCGGTCCGGTCGGCTGCCGCTATCTGACCGATCACCGCCAGCGGGAGTACGTACGCGACGGCTGGAACCTCACCGGTGACACATATGTACGTGAGCCGGACGGCTACTTCCGCTATGTGGCCCGCGCCGACGACATGATCATCTCTGCCGGTTACAACATAGCCGGACCCGAGGTGGAGGAGGCGCTGACGCACCACCCTGATGTGACCGAGGCGGCGGTGATCGGCCGCGCGGACGGGCTCCGGGGGCAGATCGTGGTCGCGTACGTCGTCCTGAGGGAGGGCGTGCCGCGGGGCGACGGCACGGCCGCCGCGCTGGCCGAGGCGGTGAAGGCCCGGCTCACCCCGTACAAGTGCCCGCGGGAGTTCGTGTTCCTCGACGCCCTTCCGCGCACCCCGACCGGCAAGCTCCAGCGCTTCCTGCTGCGGGCGCACGAGTGAGCCTAGAGTGATCACGTGGCCGACCAGCACACCCCCCGATCCCTGATCGTCACCCTGTACGGCGCGTACGGACGCGAACGGCAGGGGCCGCTGCCCGTGGCCGAACTCATCCGGCTGATGGCCGCGCTGGGCGTGGACGCGCCGTCCGTACGCTCCTCGGTGTCCCGGCTCAAACGGCGGGGGCTGCTGGTCCCCGGCCGCACCCGGGACGGCGCGGCCGGCTACGCGCTGTCGCCCGACGCCCGTCAGCTCCTCGACGACGGCGACCGCCGTATCTACGACCGGCGCACGCCCCTGCTCTCCGACGGCTGGGTCCTCGCCGTCTTCTCCGTTCCCGAGGCCGAACGCCACAAGCGCCACCTCCTGCGCTCCCGCCTCGGCCGCCTCGGCTTCGGCTCCGCGGCCCCCGGGGTGTGGGTCGCTCCCGCCCGGCTGTACGAGGAGACCCGGCACACCCTGCGCCGCCTCCAGCTCGACCCGTATGTCGAGCTCTTCCGCGGCGAACACCTCGGCTTCGCGGCGACGGCCGAGGCGGTGGCGAGCTGGTGGGACCTGGGGGCGATCGCCAAGCGGCACGAGGAGTTCCTCGACGCGCACGAGCCGGTGCTCCGGGAGTGGGCGGCGGGGCGCACCGCGTCCCCGGAGGACGCCTACCGCGACTATCTGCTCGCCCTGGACTCCTGGCGGCGTCTGCCGTACGCCGACCCGGGGCTCCCCGTCGAGCTGCTCCCGGAGGGGTGGCCGGGGGGCCGCTCGGCGGAGGTCTTCGGCCGGCTCCACGAGCTGCTCCGGGACGCGGGCGCGGTGTTCCTCCACCCGCCCGGCCCCCCTGACCTGCCCGGCCCGCCCCGCCCGCCCGGCCCTTAGGTGTGATGTCTCATGACGTTGGTTCCACGAACTCCTCGAACGTGAGCTGCTGCGGGAGCGTGTCGAGTGGTTCCGGCGGCTGGTCGAAGGTAACGCGGATGTCGCTGCCGGAGGCCCGGCTGATGGGCGGTCGGCCTCCGAGCGCGGCGTGCAGGTACGTGCAGCCGGCATTCCCTGTGCCGGGGCCGGTGCGTTTGGAGGCACGGGCGGCCTCGGTACCCATGCCGTGCATGCGCCGGCCGCCGCCCTGGGGGATGCGTCCGAGCCAGCCCGGGGTGCTTCGCCATCGAGGCCCGCGACCAGGGGGTGTCCTTGCCCGGAGTGGACTCCAACGTCGCCGTGAGCACGTCCTCGACCTGGTCCAGCAGGATCGAAGCCGGCCTGCCGGAGCGGGGCTCGTCCATCAGCCCGTCCAGCCGCATCCGGATCAACCTTGAGAGACCTCCTACTTGGTCACGTTCCTGCGATCCGTCGCGTCCCCCAGCGGAGACCAGGTTGTCGGCTCATGGGGGTGAAGGTGACCGGGAGGGCCTGGGGGCCGCGGAACGTCGGGGCGTAGCCCCAGTCGACCTCGCCGCTCGGGATGTCCAGGGTCAGGTCCGGCAGGCGACCGAACAACGTGGTGATCGCGATCTCCGTCTCCAGCTTCACCAGATGGCTGCCCAGGCAGGTGTGCGCGCCGTGGCCGAACGCCAGGTGCGGGCGGGCATCACGGGTGAGGTCCAGGGCGCCGGGGTCGGGGAACCGGTTCGGGTCGCGGTTCGCCGCCGCCAGCGACAGCAGCACCACGTCGCCCTCTCCCACGCGGGCGTCCGCGATCGTCATGTCCTCGCCCGCATACCGGTACTCCGCCACGTGCGACGGCGAGTCCAGGCGCAGCAGCTCGTTGATCGCCTGGGACCAGTCGATGTCGCCGCCGAGCAGGGCAGCTCGCCAGCCGGGGTGGCCGAGCAGGCGCAGGATGGTGGTACCGAGGAACTGGATCGTGGTGATGTGACCGGCGCCGATCAACGTCATGACCATCACCTCCAGCTCGTCCCCGGCCAGCGCGCCCGACTCGATCAACCGCGTCGGCAGGTCGTCCCCCGGGTGCGATCGTTTGTAGGCCACCAGCTTCCGGACGTAACCCAGCAACTCGGCCAGCTTCACCTCGTCACGCGGCTGCTGGAACTTCGCGCGGTACCACATGTCCAGCACGTCGGCGGCGGGCGCGCGCTCGGCTTCCGGGACGCCGAGCAGGTCGTGCATGACGGCGACCGGGACCTCCCGGGTGTACTCGGCGACGAGGTCCGCGCGCCCCCGCCCGGCGAACGACTCGACGGCGTGCGCGCAGGTCCGGGCGGTGCGATCGCGCAGGCGGGACACTGCGGCGGGGGTGAACGCCGCGGCGACGAGCCGGCGCAGCCTGGTGTGTCCGGGATTGTCCAGATTGGACAGACCGGGCGGGTGCGGGTCGGGGTTGACCGGGGCGCCGCTGCCCAGGCGGCGGTCCGCCAGGCAGGCGCGGACGTCGTCGTACCGGGTCACCAGCCACATCCGGCCCGGGACGTGCGGGCCGCTGACGGGGCAGACCGGGTCGTGCTCGCGCAACCAGGCGTAGCCCGGGTACGGGTCGGCGGTCACGACGGCCGGCCGGCGATCAGCAGCTTCTCCAGCGGGGACGCGGCGAGCGGCACGACCCGCGTCTCGGTGAGCCCGGCCTCGCCCAGCCATGCCGTGAGGTCGGCGTAGCTGTGCAGGCCGCCGCCTTGGCCCTGCCACAGGGTCAGGTCGAACATGCCGAGGAACCCGGCCGCGGCCGGGCCCAGCCCGGCCGGTGGTTCCCGGTCGTGGTCGAGGATGGCGATGCTTCCCGTGGGGGACAACGATTTCGCCGCGCGCTGGAGCAGCTCGCGGCATTCCTCGGGGCGGTGGCCGTGCAGGACGTTGAACAGCAGCACCAGGTCGTGCCCGGAACCCAGGTCTTCGGTGAGGTAGTCGCCTGCCCGCGCCGTCACCCGGTCCGGCGGGGCGTCTTCGCGGAGGGCCGTGATCGTCTCGGGCAGGTCGAAGACGGTGACCCGCACGTCCGGGCGACGGCGGCACAGTTCGACGGTGTGGTCGCCGTGGCCACCCCCGATGTCCAGGACGGTCGCCGCGGGAGGCAGCGCGGCGGCGATGTCATCCGCCAGGTCCGCGGCGGCGCCGGCGAGCATCCGGCGCCAGAGGGACGCGGTGGCGGGGCGCTCGCGCAGCCAGGTGTAGAAGCCGCGGCGGGGCGTGCCGGTACGGATGGTGTCCTCGACGTCGGCCCAGTACTCGAACAGGACCTCGTGCCAGAACAGTTCGGCGTCCACCGGGCCGGGCGTCGCGGCGGTCGTGACCCCGTCCTCGTCGTGCCGCAGGTAGCCGAAGGTCACCAGGACGTCCACCAGGCTGCGCACCCCGGCCGGGTCACCGCCGATCGTGGTGGCCAACTCCTCGACGGACAGCGGGCCGGCTTCCAGCGCGGTGAACACCCCGAGCCGGACACCGGCGATCATGGCCCGGTACCCGGCCGCGCCGAGCCGGTCCAGTACCGGAGCCGGGACACCAGAGGATTCTTCGGGCAAGGGCATGATCATCCACTTCCGGAAAGCGCGCCGGCACCGGTGAGGAAGTCCAGGTGCCTGCGCAGCATTCGCTCGTTGGCCGGGGGGAACCCCACCCCCGCCTCGGCCGCGGCGGCCCAGGTGCGGGAGCAGTCGAACCGCGGGTGCGGGCGGGGGCGTTCGGGCAGGGAGAAGGCGAGCGGGGCGAAAGGCCCGGCCGGGTCGGCGAGCATCCGCTCCCGCCATCGGTGGTACGGCACCACCTCGGTCGGGTGACCGGCCGAGGTGAGGGCGGCGGCGAGGGCGGCACGGGTGAGGCCGCCGTCGCCGTGGTAGTGGTGGTCCCGGCAGAGGTGCTTCGGGGCCTGTGAGAGCGCGACGATCGCCGCGGCCACCGTGTCCACGGGCACCATGTCCAGCACCTCGGCGGTGTCCGGGACTGCGCCCGCGGCGACGCATCCGGTGAGCCAGCGGCTGAACGCGGAGCGCGGGTCGGCGGCGCCGGTGGCGGTGTCGCCGACGATGGCCGCGATGCGGTGGATCGAGACGGGCAGGCCGTGGCCGCGGGCGGCGGCGGCCATGGCGTCGGCCACCCATTTGCTGAGGTCGTAGCCGCTGGTGAGGCCGCTCGGGTCGGTGGGAGCGTCGGCCTCGGTGACGACGCGGCCGTCGTAGGCGTCACCGAGGAAAACGCCGAGGGTGGAGATCAGGTGCAGCGGGGCGCCGCTGTCGCCGGCCAGGCGCAGGATCGCGGCGGTGGCGTCGACGTGGGCGGGTTTGAGGGCCTTGTAGGGCGCGGCGAAGTGCGGCACGGCGGCGTTGTGGTAGATCGCGTCCACGGTCGTGAGGGTGTCGTGATCCTCTGTGGACAGACCGAGGCCGGGTGCGGACAGGTCGCCGGGGACCGGGATCACGCGGTCGGTGACCGGCAGCCGATCGATCGAGCCCTGGCGGACGAGGCAGTGGATCCGGGCGTCGGTCCGGGCCAGGAGCTGGTCGAGGAGGTGGCGGCCGAGGAAGCCGGTGGCGCCGGTGAGCAGGATCCGGCGCGGCGTGCCGGCCGAGGGGACGCCGGGTGGGTGGACGGTGCGGAGACGGATTCCGGGTGGGGGGACGGCGTCGGCGCGCAACCGTTCGACCGTGGGCGGGTCCGCCGAGGCACCGTCATCGATGGCTGCCGCGAACGCCGCCACGGTGGGGGCGGTGAACAGTGTGCGCATCGGCACCGTGACGCCGAGGCGGTCGCGGACGGCGGCGAGGACGTGGGCGGCGATGAGCGAGTGCCCGCCGATGGCGAAGAAATCCGCGGTGCGGTCCAGGTCCACGTCGGACTGGTCGAGAACGGTGGCCCAGATGGCGGCGACGGCTCGCTCAGTGGCGGTCCGAGGCGGATCCGCCGGGACTGAGATGTTGGTGGGGCTGGTGGGGCTGGTGGGGGGTTCGGGGAGGGCGGTGTTGTCGACCTTACCGTTGCCTTTGGTGGGAAGGGCGTCGAGGACGACCACGGTGTCCGGCACGAGATGCGCGGGCAGGCGGTCGGCGCAGAAGGCGCGCAGGCCGGGAACGTCCGGGACGGCGACCCGCGAGTCGGGGGTGGTCGGATCGGGTGCGTTCCGGGTAGGTGTGGTCGAGGTCGGGGCGCCGACGTAGCCGATGAGGCGGTCTCCCCTGGCCACCACCACGGCCTCCGCGACGGCCGGGTGCGCGGCGAGCACGGCCGCCACCTCCCCCGGCTCCACCCGGTTGCCGCGGATCTTGACCTGGTCGTCGGCCCGGCCGACGAACTCGAGCGTGCCGTGCGGGTTCAGCCTCGCGAGGTCGCCGGTCCGGTACATGCGGGCGCCGGGGTGGGCGCCGTACGGGTCGGCGAAGAACGCCGCGGCGGTCGCGGCCGGGTTTCCCCGGTACCCCCGGGCGGGCGCCATCCCTCCGATGTAGACCTCACCGACCACGCCGACGGGCACCCGGCGCAGAGCCCGGTCGAGGAGGTGGACGCGGACGTATCGCAGCGGGCGGCCGATCGGCAGTCGGGTGGGGTGCTCGCGGCCGTCGACGGTGCGATGGCTGGTCGCGCAGACGGTGGCTTCCGTCGGGCCGTAGTGGTTGTGGAGGGGAATGCCGTGCTTCGCCCACGCGCGGACGGTCGCCGCCGGGACGATGTCGCCGCCGACCATCATGATCTCCAACGGGAGGCGTTCCCCGGCGAGATCGGCCACCCAGCGCTGCCAGAGGGGAGCCGCCGTGTCCACCGCGGACAGTCGGTGCTCGACGCAGAGCTTGAGGAGGTCCGGTCCGGTGAGGCCGCCCGGGTCGGGGTGGATGACCAGGGTGGCCCCGGCCGCGAGGACCGGGAAGATGTCGCCGAACGCGGCGTCGAAGTGCGGGGGCGGGACCATGAGGAGGCGGTGCGCGGCGGTGAGGCCGTGTTCGGCGATGAACGCGGTGGTGAGGTTGAGGAGAGTGTCGTGCTGTACTTCGACGCCCTTGGGTTCGCCGGTGGAGCCGGAGGTGTGGACGACGTAGGCGAGCTGCGACGGGTGGATGGGCGTGGGTTCGTGGTGGCCGGTGGCGGGGAGGGCGTCGCGGGTCAGGACGGTCCTCGCACCGCTGGCGGTGATCAGGGCGTGTTGGCGGGAGGGCGGCTGGGCGGGGTCGACGGGGACGAAGCATCCGCCCGCCTTGAGCACGCCGAGGATCGCGATGATCGCGTCGGCGCTGGACGGGATGGTGATCGCGACCGGGTCCTCGCTCCGGATGCCGGCCTCGCGCAGGTGGCGGGCGACGGCTGAGGATCTGCGGTCCAGGTCGCGGTAGGTGAGGGGAGTGGCGGCGAGGTCGAGGACTGCGGTGGCGTCAGGGGTCCGGGCGGTGTGGGCCGTGATCAGGTCCACCACGGTCGTGGCGGCCGGTCGGGTGTGGACGGCCAGGCCGGTGGACGGCGTGTCCGGTCCACCGGGGGAGGCTGGATCGGACCGGGTGCCGAGGGCGGTGTGGACGGCGCTGTCGGCCGGGGACAACAGGTCCAGGTGAGACAGGGGAAGACCGGGGTGGCGGGCCACGGCCTCCATGACCGCCAGCACCTGGTCGGCGATCCTGGTGATCGTGTCCGCCTCGTACCGGTCGGTGCGGTAGTCGATGAGGGCGGGCCAGTCGCCCTCGCGTTCCCTGATGTGGAGGGTGAGGTCGAAACGGCTGGTGGCGCGGTCGATCGGCAGCGGAGTGGTGGTCAGGCCGGGGAAGGTGACGGGGGCCGTCTCGCGGTTGAGGACCAGCATCGTCCGGAACAGGGGGTGGTCCTCCCGTGGGGTGGGGACCGTGGTGAGGATGTCGGCCAGGGAGATGTCGGCGTGGTCCATCGCGTCGGCCACCACCCCGGTGGCGTCGGCGAGCAGGTCGCGGGGGGTGGCTCGACGGTTCGTGCGGAGCCGGAGCGGGAGGGTCGTGACGAACATGCCGATCGCGTCGTCCCACCCGGCCGGGCGGGTGCTGACCGGGGCGCCGACGACGAGGTCGTCACCACCGTCCCGGGTGGAGGAGACGATGGCGAAGACGGCGAGGAGACCGGCGAAGGTGGTGGCCCGCTCGCCCCGGCACCAGGTGGCGAAGCGGCGGGCGAGCCCGGCGGGGATGGTGAACCGGTGGGTGGCACCGGGGACAGCGCCCGCGCGGCGGGGGTGAGCCGGGCCCGGGCCGGATTCCGGGTGCGGCGATCCGCCCGGCGTGGGGGCCCAGGCCGCGCCGTACGGGTGGTCCGGCAAGGGTCCGGAGGCAGGCGGGGCGTCGCGGAGTGTTTCAGCCCAGAATTCGGTGGTTCGTTGCTGTGGACCCACGGCTGCCGGCGCGGGGATCGATAGTCCCGGTGCGCTGGTCTTCGTGGTGAGCGCGGCCCTCGGCCCCTGGACATCCGTGGCACCGGACAGGGGCGAGGAGATCGGATCCGCGGTGGTCAGGGCCGTCAGCAGGATCGACAGCGATGTGTCGTCGCAGATGATGTGGTGAGCGGTGATCGCCAGGAGACGGGTCGTGGGGGCGGTTCTGATCAGGTGGGCTCGCACCAACGGGCGCCGGGTCAGGTCGAAGGGGTGGTCGGCGTCCCGGGCGGCCAGGCGTTCGGCCTCTGGCCACGGGTCCGCGTGAGCGCTCAGGTCGGTGGTGCGCCAGGCCCTCGCCGGCAACTCGTCCGTGTAGGGCGCCGCGCTCAGCTGCGGGGTGTCGTCATGGACGACGATCGCCGATCGCAGAACGGGATGGGTGGCCAGGATGTGGGCGAACCTGGCGCGCAGGTCCGCCTCGTCGAGCGCACCCTCCAACCGGAACGCGGCGTGCACGACGTAGGCGCCGTTGTCCTGGCCCGCCTGGTGGATGATCCACAGTCCGTGCTGCGGGCCGGACAGCCACCCTGGTGGAGCGGGCACCGCCCCCGACATGCCCGAGCTGTCCGGGATCTCCGGAGTATCGGGATTGCCCTGGCCCGCATCGATCGCGGCGGCCAGGGCGGCGACGGTGGGGTTGGCGAACAGGGTTCTGATCGTCACCTCCACGCCGACCGACGCCCGGATCTTGGCGACGGCCTTCACTGCCGCCAGGGAATGGCCGCCGGACAGGAAAAAATCGTCGTCGCGGTTCACCGGGCGAGCCAGCAGGCGCGCGAAGATCTCCGCGATCGTGGTCTCCAGACCCGGGTGGGGATCAGGGGCGGCGACATCCTCCGCCGGTGGGGGCAGAGCGCGTACGTTCAGCTTTCCGGAGCTGGTCAACGGGAACGCGTCCACGGACACCATCGCCGACGGCACCAGGTAGGCGGGAAGGACACGGCTCAGCCGCTCCCGCACCCTCGGCCAGCGGGGCCGCCCGGCGGCCGGGATCACGTAGGCCACCAGGCGGTCACCGTCACCGGCCACGCGGGCGTCGGCGACCTCCGGGTCCGCCCGCAGCGCCGCCTCCACCTCGGCCGGTTCCACCCGGTGACCACGCACCTTGAGCTGCGCGTCCACCCGCCCGACGAACTCCACGACACCGCCCGGCCGGCGCCGCGCCAGGTCGCCCGTCGCGTACATGCGCGCGCCGGGGACCGGCGAGAACGGGTCGGCGACGAACCTCGTCGCCGTCCGGCCGGGCGCGCCGAGATAGCCGCGCGCCAGCGGGAAACCACCCAGGTACACCTCGCCGACCACGTCGTCGTCAACCGGTCGCAGGCCCGCGTTCAGCAGATACACGGCCACGCCGTCGAGCGGGTCGCCGATGCCGAACCGGCTGCCCTGGTGCACCCGCTCGGCGGTCGACCAGATCGTCGTCTCGGTCGGGCCGTACGCGTTCCACAGCTCGGCCCCGCCCAGCGACCCGGCCAGCTCCGGCGTCAGCACCTCCCCGATCGACACCCGGACCCGCACGCACTCAGGCACACCCCCGGCCGCCACCAGCACCGCCCACACCGACGGGGTGACCTGGACGACCGTGACCGCCTCGGCCATCAGAAGCCGCGCCAGCGCGGGACCGTCCACAACGATCTCCGGCGGTACCGCCACCACCCGGGCGCCCACCGTCAGCGGCCCCACCAGTTCCCACACCGAGATGTCGAACGCCGGGGAGATCATGGCCGCCACCACGTCCCCGGCGCCCAGCCCCACCAACGCCGTCGACCGGGCCAGCATCCCGGCCACCGCGCGGTGCGGCACGCCCACCGCCTTCGGGCGGCCGGTCGACCCGGACGTGTGGAACACGTACGCCAGTGACTCGGGTGCGATTGTGGGATCGACGCGCTCGAACTCCTCCGGCAGGTCCGGGATCTCGGTCAGCACGACGCGGGCGGCCTCGGTGACGGCCCGGCGCCTCGGCTCGGGCCACAACGGTTCCACCGGCACGTACACCGCGCCCGCCCGCCAGATCCCGAGGATGGCCACCACCAGGTCCGTGCCGCGCGGCAGGTCCACCGCGACCCACTCCTCCGGCCCGGCGCCCTTCGCCCGCAGCACCGAGGCCAGCGCCGCCGAACGGCGCTCCAGCTCGGCGTAGGACAACTCACCCACCGCGAGGCCGTCCGCGCCGAACCGGATCAGCTCCAGCACGGTCGACGGCGCCGGAGCACCGGCCGGCCCGGCCACCGGCGCAGCCACCACCGAAGGCTTGGCCGTCAACGCTGACAACGCCGACAACCGGCGATCGGGGTCGGCGCACGCACGGTCCAGCAAGGCCAGCAGCCGCCCGGCGACGCCGTCGACCGTCGCACCGTCGAACAGGTCCGTGTCGTGCTCGGTGACCACGGCCATCTCGGCGCCGCCGGACTCCACCATCACGGTGAGGTCGACGTCGGCCGTGCCCGTGTCCGGCAGCATCCGGTCGGCCCGCACGCCGGGGAGCACCACCTCGGGTGGGTCCTGCATCACGAGGTGCGCCTGGCACAGCGGCGCGTGGCTCGGGTCGCGGGAGGCGCCGACCGCCTCGACGATCCGGTCGTACGGGACTGCCGCGCCGCCCAGTCCCGCCGCGACCGCGCGGCGGACCCTGGCCACCAGCTCGCGGAACGTCGGATCGCCGCCGATCCCCACCCGCAACGGCACCGGGTTCACGAAGTTTCCGACGACGCCGGCGAACTCCGGCCCCGGCCGCCCGGACACCAGGGTGGCGACCACTACGTCGTCCTGACCCGCCGTCGTGCCCAACGTGGCGGCGTACGCGGCCTGGAGCACGACGAACCGGGTGGCGCGCGTGACGCGGGCGAGCGCGTCGACCCGCGCGGTGAGACCCTCGGGGACGGCGTGGCGGCGCAACTCCCCCCGGAAGGCGCGCATCCTCGGGCGGGGCCGGTCGGTGGGCAGGGTGAGCAGGTCCGGCACACCGTCCAGATCGGACACCCGGCGGGACGGGTCGTGGTCGATGATGTCCGGCGGCGCTCCGGGATCCGGCAGTGGCCGGGCCGGGTCGGCGTACAGGGCGCTGATCTCCCCGCACAGCACCGACAGTGACATACCGTCGACGACCGCGTGATGCGTGTTGATCACCAGTACGTGGTCGGTCGGCGTGATCCGGCCCAGACGGATCCGGAACAACGGCCCGGTGCGCAGGTCGAACGGCTCCCGTGCGGCCTGCGCCGCGAACGCCTCAGCGGCTGCGTCTGCGTCTGCGTCTGCGGCTGGCACCGTCCGCACCACGACATCCGCGGCGCCCACCGGACCCACCCGTCCGGCCGGCTCGCCGTCGACCTCGTCGAATGTGGTTCGCAGCACCGGGTGCCGGGCCACCACCAGATCCGCCGCGCGCTGGAGCGCGTCCACCGACACGGGGCCGGCCAACCGGAACACCGCCGGGTTGTTGTGCAGGGGTGCGCCATCGGCGAACGCCTCAAGAAACCACAGTCGCCGGGCCCCGGGCGGGAGCGGAACCGTCATCGGTACGCTCCCCGATCTCCGAACCGGCGCCGGTACGCCGCCAGATGCTCCGGGTCCGCCCGCAGGAACGGCGCGTCGGCGGCCACCATGTGCCGCACCGCCAGCAACGGCAGCGGGCTGCGCATCGGCCGGAAGTCCGCGTTCCACAGACCGGGCGCGGACGGCGGTCCCGGGTGGAACTCACCGATCATCAGGCCGCGTTCCACGAACCCGGGCTTCAGCTCCCGCTGCGTGCGGTCGATCTCCCCGGGCGTGACGTCCGGCAGCACCACCAGGACCGTCCGGTATCTGGCCTGCGGCCCCTCACGCGGCGGCAGGTCGGGGAACCAGTCGCGGTAAGCGGTCATCACCGCCCGCAGGTCCGGCCGTCCGGGGTGTACGGCGAGGAAGAACCCGCCCCGTTCCAGCGAGAGGGCCGTGTACGGGCAGACGTCGCCGCTCCGCCCCAGATCGGGGTGCGGTCGGCACAGGTAGGACCGCGCCCACGCCAGCACCACCTCGGCGGCGGCAGGCAGGTCCGGGTGATCCGGCTCGAACAGCGCGACGTCACCCGCCGGGTGGCTCAGCATCTCCCGCTCCGCTTCCGCCGCGCCGCGGCGAGCAACGCGACTCCGCCGAGCCCGGCGAGTCCACCGAGGAGGCGGTCCTGGCGGCGGGCCCGGGCGAGCGCGTCGCCGTACGGGAGGCTGCTGTGGCTGATCATCGCGTACAGCGTCCGCCACCCCGGTAGCAGGCGGCCGAGCGCGAAGTCGATCCGCTTGCGGGCCAGGAACACCGGGGAGCGCACCCGGTCGCGCAGCTCCACGAAGTTGCGCGCGGACAACTCGGCGAGCACGTCGGTGTGCGGGCGGCGGCGGGCCTCGAACGCGGCGAGCGCGTCGCCGGGGGCGTGCTCGGCGAGACACGCGTCGAGCACCGCGCAGTCCTCGAACGCGGCGTTCATCCCCTGGCCGTAGAACGGGAACACGGCGTGCGCGGCGTCGCCGACGAGGACGACACGGTCGTGCTGCCACGGCGCGGTGCGCACCGACACCAGGCTGCCCGGCTCGTGCGCGAGGAACTGCGTGACGAGGTCCGGCACCAGATCGGTCAGGTCGCCGAACTCCTCGGCCAGGAACGCCCCGGCCCGCGCCGGGTCGCGCAGCCCCGAGAACCCGGTGTCGCCGTCGAACGGCAGGAACACGGTGCCGGTCAGCGATCCGTCCGGGTTGGGGTGTGCCACCACCAGTCCCCGCCTGCTCGGCCACACGTGCAACGCCTCCGGTCGGTCGACGGCCGGGATGGTGAACTCCCGGTAGCCCCAGTCCAGGTGCGTCTGGTGGAACTCGGCGCGCACCCGGCGGTGCAGGTGCGTGCGCACGGTCGAGTACGCGCCGTCCGCGCCCACGACGAGATCCGCCGAGAACGTCCGGTCCGGGGTCCGCACCTCGGTGCCGGCCAGGCCGGTGACGCGGTGCCCGAACCACAGCCGCACCCGGGGAACCGATTCGGCGGCGTCGAGCAGGGCGATGTTGAGGTCGTGGCGGCGGACCGAGTGCAGCACCTCGGTGTCGTCCGCGCCGTAGGGCTGGTAGGTGACCCGGCCGCTGTGGTGGACGATCCGCCCGCGCATGGGAACCGCTTTGGCCAGGGCCTCCTCGAGGAGGCCGATGTCGCGCAACGCCGCCCGCCCGCGTTCGGACAGCCCGACGCTGATCGACGCGGCGTCCGGGCCGTTCGTGCCGCGCGGGTCGCCGCGCCGCTCCACCACGTCCACCCGGTGGCCGCGGCGGGCCAGCCGGATCGCCAGCATGGTTCCGGCCATACCCGCCCCGACGATGACGACGTTCATGTCCGGCCCCTGGCCGAGGCCACCGAGGCCACCGGGTCCATCGCGGACAGGGCTTTGGCGAGATCGGCGGGTGTGGAGGCGTCGAACACGGTGGCCACGGACGCGTCCACGGCCCGTTCGACCCGGATCCGGCTGACCAGCGCGGTGGCCATGAGCGAGGTGCCGCCGAGGGCGAAGAAGTCGTCGTCCGGCGCGACCGAATCCACCGACAGCACCTCGGCGAACAACCGGGCGAGGTCGTCGGCGAGCGCGCCCGACGCCCGCGGCGCGGGCTCGGCGAACGCGGCCCGGTCCAGTTTTCCGTTGGGGGTCAACGGGAAGTGCCCGACCATCTCGATCATGTCCGGGACGAGGTGGGCCGGCAGCCGCTCGGCGAGGTGCGCGCGCAGGTCCGGCACGCTCGCCCCGCGCGGCACCACGTAGCCCACCAGGTAGGCGCCGAGCGGTCCGGAGTGGGCGACGACCGCCGCCCGCGCCACCGCCGGGTGAGCACCGAGCGCGGCCTCCACCTCGGCCGGTTCGACCCGGTGGCCGCGGATCTTCACCTGATCGTCGGCCCGGCCGAGGAACAGCAGTTCACCGTTCGGCAGCACGCGGACCAGGTCGCCGGTGCGGAACATGCGCGACCCGGGCGGACCCCACGGGTCGGCGACGAACCGCTGCGCGGTCGGCCCGGGGCAGCCAAGATAGCCGCGCGCGACCCCGGCGCCGCCGATGTACAGTTCGCCCTCGGCGGCCGGGGCGCACGTCTCGTCCAGCACCCGTAGTCCGGTGCCGGGGATCGCCGCCCCGATCGGCACCACCGGGCCGCCGGTGAGCGGCGCGCTCATGGTGGCGCACGCGGTCGTCTCGGTCGGGCCGTAGGCATTGATCATCCGGCGGCCGGCAGACCATCGGGCGACGAGGTCCGGGCCCAGCGCCTCCCCCGCGACGATCAGGCAGGCGACCGAAGGCAGCGCCATGTCCGGCTGGGTGGCGAGCGCGCTCGGCGGCATGCACACGTGGGTGACGCCGTGCTCGGCGATGAACCGGGCGAACGGTTCGCCGGGCGGAAGGCCCTCGGGCGGCGCGAGAACGAGCGTGGCCCCGGTGAGCAGCGCCATGCACAGGTCGGCGACGGCCACGTCGAAGCCGACCGACGCGTACTGCAACACCCGGGCACCCGGTCGGGCACCGAAGCGTTCCCGTTGCGCCGCGACGAGATGAGCGATCCCCGCATGGGGAACGACCACGCCCTTGGGCTTTCCGGTCGAGCCGGAGGTGTAGATGACGTAGGCGGCGCACGCCGGATCGGGATCCGCCACCGGGGCGGCGGACACCGCCGCGGCCTCCAGCGCCCGCAGCTCCCCCGGCGTCAGCACCAGGGCGGGACGGGCGTCGGCGAGCACGGCGGCCACCCGGTCCGGCGGTTGGGCGGAGTCGACCGGCAGGTACGCGGCTCCCGCGGCGAGCACGGCGACGACGGCCACCACCATGTCCGCGCCGCGCGGGATCGCGACGGCGACGATGTCGTCCGGCCCGACCCCACGGTCTCGCAGCCCGCCCGCCACCGCGGAAGCTCGGGCGTCGAGCTCACCGTAGGAGAGCGTGCCGTCAGCGGCGACAACCGCGATCGACTCCGGGGCCCGGGCGACCTGGCGCCGGAACATCCCCACCATCGTCTCGCCCGCTATGGAATTCACCGTATCTAATCGCGCGTCCACTGCCGTTTCACACTCCGTGACCCACGGAAATCTATTAGGGGAACGAGGGGAACTCTGTCGCATGACGCGGATCGGTGTCAACGCGGATCGGTTTAAACGAGGTCGACGAGGTGCTTGCCTCGGCGCTCATCCGATGCGCCGACCGCAATGGCAATGATGAGAACTTGCTCATGGAAATTATGTCCCGCCGGTCTGTTCGGTGCTACAACCTGGCCAGTATCTTGTAGCCGCTTCCCGAGACCTGCATCAGTTACGCGCTGCCGAGCGTGACCACGTCGTGCTCGGAAATGGGTTGGCCCATCTGGAGGAGTTCGGATGAGCGGGACATCGCCGGGTACGCGATCAAGGGACATGCCACCGACGTTCGTGCCGGTCGACCAGGTGACCGAAACGTGTCTCGTGCGGGTCGCCGGCTCCAGTCCCGACCACGTCAGCGCGCTCGCGCAGTGCCCGGACGACCTCCCGCCGATCCTCGTGCACCGGCCGACCATGCAGGTGATCGACGGTGTGCACCGCCTGCGCGCGGCCAAGCTGCGCGGGGACGCCACCATCGGTGTGCGGTTCGTCGACGGCACCGAGGAGGACGCGTTCGTGCTGGCCGTGAGCGCCAACGTGACCCAGGGGTTGCCGCTGACGCTGGCCGACCGTACCGCCGCCGCCTCCCGGATCCTCTCGTCGCATCCGCACTTGTCGGACCGCCTGATCGCGTCGACAGCCGGGTTGTCCACCAAGACGGTGGCCGCGATCCGGCAGCGTTCAACCGGGGAAATGACTCAGTTGAACACCCGCCTCGGCCGCGACGGGAAAGTGCGGCCACTCGACGCCTCCCACGGACGCACGATTGCGAGTCGGGCGATTTCGAACAATCCAGATCTTTCGTTGCGGAATATCGCCCGAATCGCCGGAATATCGGTCGGCACCGCCCGGGATGTCCGGGAAAGAATGCGCCGCGGCGAGGATCCTATTCCGTCGCGGCATCGCCTTTCCGCCGGACACCGCGCGGAGAACAACGCACCGGAAAACAATGCACCGGGCAACAACACCGGCGGTGACAACGGCACCAACGGCACGCCTCGCGCCGAACGAGGCCGGTTCCTGCGCTCGCTGCGCACCGATCCGTCGTTGCGGTTCTCCGAGATCGGCCGCGCGCTCCTGCGGCTGCTCGACGCCAACACCCTCGACGCCGCGCAGTGGGACCGCCTCGCCGCCGCCGTCCCCCAGCGCTGGTCACCGGTCGTTGCCGACCTCGCCATGGACTGCGCGGCTGACTGGTCGGCGCTCGCCTGCCGGGTCCGCGGCCAGGTCCGCGTCAGCGCGTGAGTCCGGCGCGCACGCCACGGCGATCGCCGCCGCCACCTCGACCACCGCGAACAGCGCGACCACCGGAAGCAGCGCCGACGAGCCGCCGGTGATCGCGACCGCGACCAGCGGCAGGAAGCTGGAGATCGTGACGCCCACCTGGTAGGTCACGGCGATCGCGGAGAACCGCACCATGGTCGGGAACAGGTCCACCAGGAACGCCGCCAGGCCACCGTAGATCGCGCCGTGCGCGATGGTCAGCGCGGGGATGAACACCAGGGCGACCAGCGTCGGATCACCCGAGGACAGCCAGGCGCCCGCCGGGATCATCGCCACCACCGCGACCACATAGCCGAAGATCATGACCCGCCGGCGGCCGAACCGATCGGACAGCGCGCCGAACACCGGCAGTGTCACGCACTCTCCCAGGGCCGCGATCATCAGCCCGGTCAGCACGGTCGACCGCACCTCCGGCCCGGCCTTCGCCGCGTGCGCCACCAGGAACACGGTGGACATCGCGATCACCGACCCGGTGCCGAGCGAAGCGAGAATGCCGATCACCACGCGGCGCGGCCACCGCCGCAGCACCATGATCACCGGCACCCGGGCGGCGCGGTTCTCCGCCCGGCCACGCACGAACTCCGGTGTCTCCTCGACCCCCAGCCGGACCCAGACACCGATGCCGACCAGGACGCTCGATGCCAGGAACGGCAGCCGCCACCCCCAGGTCAGGAAGTCCTCCTCGGGCAGCTTGGAGATCAGCACGAAGGTCAGGTTGCTGCCGAACAACGCCACCGCGAAGCCCATCGCGGGCCAGCTGCTGAAAAAGCCCCGACGTCCGGGCGGGCCGTGTTCGGTGCTGAGCAGCACCGCGCTTCCCCATTCGCCGCCGATGCCGATGCCCTGCGCGACGCGCAACGTCACCAACAGGACCGGCGCGAGGACACCGGCCGTGTCATAGGTGGGCAGCAGGCCGATGCCGAACGTGGCGATGCCCATGACGAGCAACGTCCACACCATCATCGACTTGCGGCCCACCCGGTCGCCGAAGTGGCCGAACAGCAGGCCGCCCAGCGGGCGCGCGACGAACCCGGCCGCGTAGGTGGCGAACGACGCGAGCACACCGCCGGCGGCCGACGATCCCGGGAAGAACAGCGGGCCGAACACCAGCGCGGACGCCGTCGCGTACAGGTAGAAGTCGTACCACTCGATGGCGGTGCCGACCGTGCTCGCGATCAGCACCCGGCGGACCGAACGAGGCGCCGAGGTCACCCCGGGTGTCACGCGTCCTCATCGGACACGAGAACCCGCCCGCCGAGCTCGTGGGGATCGGCGGCGAGGTCGTAGGCCCACACCTGCCGCCCGTCCGCCTCCCAGATCACCTTCCGCCCGTCCGCCCGCACCGCGTGCAGCGCCTTCAGGTCCGGGTAGTCGTCCGAGGCGGCGGCCCGCTCCTGCGGGAAGTAGGTCTCCGAGTACGCCTCGCGGGACGCCCCGGTGCCGTCCGCGAAGAACTCGGTCAGCGAGGCACCGTCCGACGAACGCGGGTCCAGCCCGAGATGGTCGAGCACCGTCGGCATGATGTCGACCAGCCGCACCTGGCTGTCCACGCTCATCCCCACCGGCACCCCGGGGCCGCTGATGATCAGCGGCACGTGCTGGGTCGCGTCGAACAGCAGGCAGCCGTGGCCCTCCTCGTACGGGTGGCCGAGGTCGCCGGCGTGGTCGTTGGGGTACCACCCGGCCAGGTCCTCGCCGTGATCGGAGAAGCACACCACCAGCATCGATTCGATGTCGTGGCCCATCTCGGCGATGCGGCGCAGCAGGAGCTGGACGTAGTGGTCGGTGTAGGCGATCTCGCCTTCGTACGGGTTCGCCACCTCGACGCCGACATCCTCCGGCGGCTCGTACGGCCAGTGCGCGTCGAAGAAGTGCGCGAACAGGAAGAACGGGCTAGCGCCGTCCAGCGACTCAAGCCAGCGGGTGGCGCGTTCGACCACCAGCGGCGCGCGCTTGAGCGCCAGCCCGCGCAGCTTCACGTCGCCGACCGACAGCGGGTCCCGGCCGTCCGGCAGCAGCGGGATCTCGTCGTCGTAGAAGTCGAACCCGCGGTCAATCCCGTACCACTGGTTCAGGCCGGGGCAGGACACCACCGCGCCGGTCGTGTACCCGGCCGCCGACAGGCACTCCGCCAGCGTCGGCACCCGCTTGTCCAGCGCTTCGCGGAACAGGTGCCTGACCCCGTGGCGGGGCGGCTGGAGCCCGGTGAACACCGTGGCGTGGCTGACCGGCGTCAGGGGGCACGACGAGATCGCCTGCGTGAAGCTGACCCCGCTCGCGCGCAGCCGCTCCACGCCGGGGTACTTCCCCGAATAGGCCACGTCGGCGCGCACGGTGTCCAGGGAGATGAACAGGATGTTCGGCTGTGTGGTCACCGGGATTCCTCTGTATTTCTCTGTCGAGCCGCCGGGCCGGACGCCAGCGGCACCGAAGGCTAGCAACGGGCTCCCCGCGTACGACAACGTCGAACAGTGCGGCATGAACACCAGTGCCGAACAGCACATCCCGCCACTACAGTTACCTGGCGGAGCGTCCGCGACCGTGACGCGAGGGAGAATTCACATGGCGCGCAAGTTATCCCTGGCCCTGGAGCTGTATGCCGACGCGAACGACACCGTCGACCAGCGCTACATCGAGCAGATGCGCAACCAGGACGCCGAACCGGTGCCGGTCGATCCCGCGCTGCCGAGGTTCACCCTCGTCGTCGGGCCCTCGCCGTTCACCATGCCGCGCGGTTGGGAGTTCTTCCTCACCTCACCCTACGAGGGTGCGACGTACATCTCGACCGTGCTGCACAACGCCGGGTACCCGGTGCGCATCGTCGACGTCCGCTACACCCCGAACCCGCTGCAGGCCGCGTACCAGCAGATCATCGAAGGCACCGACGTGCTCGGTGTGTGCACGTTCGAGGACAACTTCCCGTTCTGCCGCGAACTGATGGCGATGGTCCGCGAATCGCACCCGGACATACCGATCATCTGCGGCGGCTCGCTGGTCACTTCCGTTCCGTCAATCTTTATGTCGGACACCGACTGCGACATCGCGGTGATCAGCGAGGGCGAGATCACCATCCTGGAGCTGATGGAGAGTTACGCCCGCGGCTCGTGGCAGAAGGATCTCCCGACCACAAAGGGCATCTGCTACCGGGACGAGAAGGGAAAGACGCGCCGCACGCCGCCGCGCGGCCAGATGATGGATCTCGACGCGCTGCCCAGGATGCGGCTCGACCTGTGGCCCCAGTCGCGGTCGCCGCTCGGCATGCAGCCGCAGGTGATCTCGTCCTACAGCCGCGGCTGCAAGATGGACTGCTCGTTCTGCTACCGCACCACCCCGCAGGTACGGGCGAAGTCGCCGGAGAAGATGGACCGCGACCTCGACTGGCTGAAAACCCAGTACGGCGTGGATTTCTGCTTCTTCGTCGACCTCACGTTCAGCTCGCACCGCGGCCAGACCATCGAGATGTGCGACGTGATCTCCCAGCACGATCTGCGGTGGACCTGTCTGACCCGGTGCGCCGACATGGACAAACCGCGCATCGACGCGATGCGGGAGGCGGGCGCGGACATCATCCTGTACGGCGTCGAGTCGCTGGGCCGCGAGGTGTTGCGCGAGGCCCGCAAGGGCAGCAGCGAGAACCTGACCGTCCGCGCGATGCGCACCACGTTCGACGGCGGCGTGCGGTTCGGCTCGCTGCTCATCGTCGGTCTGCCGAACGAGACCGAGGAGTCCCTGTCGGACATGGTGCAGTTCGCCGAGCAGTACAACCATGTGACCCGGGTGAAGTACCTGTCGGCCATGCCCGGTACGACGGTGTACCAGGACGCGGTGCGGAACAAGGTGATCCGCACCGAGATCGACCACCTCAACTGGCTGTCGGTCGAACAGGCGCTGCACGAGGACGAGTTCCTGAACGTGAGCGGGCTGCCCGAGCAGGTCTGCCGGGACGCGTACAAGCGTGTGTACGACGCCTATCAGCCCGGCCCGGTGATGGACTTCCGGCACTGGCCGGAGCACTTCCAGTACTTCCACCCGCAGCCGGCCGACGGCACCGAGCGGTCGACGTCGTACGCCGGGACCGGCTGGCGCACGGAGTGGAGTTCCGCCGCCGCGCCACTGGTTCCCGGTTCCGAACAGTACACACTGGACAAGGTGGCCGACCCGGAGGTGGCCGCGGCCGGGAGCACTCTGATGGACTGCGGCGCGAAGAAACTCACGGTCGGGGCCTGACCTGTGTCCCCCCAGGACGGCCCGATCCTGATCATCGGGACCGAGCGCTCCGGGTCGAACCTGCTGCGGCTGGTGCTCGACGCGCACTCGCGGATCGCGGTCCCGCACCCGCCGCACTTCATGCGGTACCTGTCCGGCATCCCGTACAACGGTGATGTCGACGCGATGGTGGGCGACGCGATGTGGTTGCTGCGCAACCACATCCACCCGTGGCCGCACGTGATCGACCGGGCCGCGGTGACCGAGACTGCCGTGAGTGGAAAGGCGCCGTCGCTGTTCGGGGTGGTGTCGGCAATCTACGACCAGTACCGCGTCGCGGAGGGCGCGGCCCGGTGGGGGTGCAAGAGCACGTTCATGGTCGAGCACGTCGACGAGGTGCTCGCCGAACTCCCGGACGCGCGGTTCCTGTGGCTGGTGCGCGATCCCCGCGATGTGGTCGCGTCGGCGAAGCGGGCCGTGTTCGGCTACTGCCACCCGTACCGAATGGCGCTGCGGTGGACGGCCGAACAGGAGCTCGCCCGCGCGGCCCTGGAGCGGTGGGGGCCGGGAGTGGTGCACCTGGTGCGGTACGAGGACCTGGTGTCCGCGCCCGACCGGGAGATCCGGGCGATCTGCGACTTCATCGGTGAGGCGGTCGAGCCCGCGATGCTGGCGCACCACCTCAGTGGCAACGCCCGGGTGACCGCGTCGCTGTCGGCGTCCTGGCGCACGGCGGGCGACCCGATCACCACGGCCCGGATCGGCGCCCACCGGCGGGGGCTGTCCGACCGGGAGCGGCGGCAGGTGGAGAGCGTGACCGCGCGGGCGATGGAGACGCTTCGCTACCCGTTCGACGTGGCCTCGCTGGACGAACCGGCTCCCGGTCCGCTCGACGTCGCGCTGCGCGGGTTCGCGGTGCGGCTGGCGGTGGAGGCGCGATCGCTGTGCACCGACCGCAACCACTTCCGGCGCTGGCGGCGCGACGCAGGCGTCCGCCGGCTGCGCCGCCGCGCGAGGCCGGGCCGCGCCCTGGTTCCGGCAGGAGAGAGCAGATGAACGAAACGGGAAGCGTCCGCACGCACTTCGCCGACCGCGCGAGCACCTACGACCGGTCCAGTTCGTGGTGCACCGACGACGCGCTCGGCGAGCTGATGCTGTCCACGGCCGCGCCCCAGCCGGGCGACGCGGTCCTGGATGTGGCGTGCGGCACCGGACTGGTGTCAAGGCTGTTCGCCGGGCGGGTGCGGCGGCTGGTCGGCGTGGACATCACGCCGGAGATGGCCGAGCAGGCGCGCGACATGCTCGACGAACTGGTGATCGCCCCGGCGGAGGAGCTGCCGTTCAGTGACGGCACGTTCGACATCGTGGTGTGCCGTCAGGGGATCCAGTTCATGACGCTGCCGGACGCGGTGCGGGAGATGGTGCGGGTGACCCGGCCGGGTGGGCGGGTCGTGCTGACCCACCTGTGCGCCTACGGGGACGACGACCGCGACGAGTACTTCGAGATCCTGCGGCTGCGCAACCCGGCCCGCCGGCACTTCTTCCGGCCCGGCGATGTCGAGGCCCTGCTCGCCGGCGCGGGGTGCGACCCGGTGCGGTCGCAGCGGTACGTGTCGGTGGAGGACGTGGACGTGTGGTCGGACAACGGCGCGATCGGCGAGGACGCGCGGGAAGCCATCCGGGACCGCTACGGGAAGGCGTCACCCGCGTTCCGCGCACGGCACGCGGTGGCCGAGGCGAACGGGCGGATCACCGACCACATGCTCTTCGTCGTCGCCTCGGGAACGAAGGTCTGACATGGAACGAGACATGGAAGACGGGGCACCGGACCAGTCCCTTGCCGACGGCGTGCGGGCCGCGTTCCTCGCCGAGGCGGCCACCGCGGCGCGGTACACCTACTTCGCACAGGTCGCCGAGATCGAGGGTCACACCGAGGCGGCCCGGGTGTTCGGCGAGCTTGCCGAGAGCGTGGCCTGCGCCGCCCACGGGCACCTGGATGTGCTGCGCGACCTGCTGGGCGGCGACGATCCGGGCACCGGCCGCGCGCTCGGCGACACCCGCCGCAACCTCGCCGCGGCGATCAGCGGCGACCTCGGGGAGGCCACCGAACGCTACCCCGGCCTGGCGGCGCGGGCGCACACGGACGGCGTGGCCGATCTGGCGAGCTGGCTGGAGACACTGTGCACGTTGAAGAAGACGCACGTGGACCGGCTGGAGCAGGCCCTCACCGGGCTGACCGAGCCGCGGTTCGCCGGGAACGGAGCGCCATGACCACCGACTACACCGCCGAGGCGATCACCGTCTACTCCGGGCTGGAGGCCGTGCGCCGCAACCCGTCGATGTACGTCGGGTCGACCGGCTCGGACGGCGCCCACCACCTGGTGCTCGAACTGGTCGACAACGCCGTGGACGAGGCCGCCGCCGGGCACTGCGGCGCGATCTCGGTGGAGCTGCACAGCGACGGCTCCTGCTCGGTCACCGACGACGGCCGGGGCATCCCCACCGACCCGCACCCGGAGGCCGGGATCCCGGCGTGTGAGCTCGTGCTCACCACGCTGCACTCGGGCGGCAAGTTCGACCACTCCTCGTACGCGACCTCGGCCGGGCTGCACGGCGTCGGTCTGGCCTGCGTGAACGCGTTGTCGGAGTGGTTGCGGCTGGACGTGTGGCGCGACGGCGCGCACCACAGCGAGTCGTTCGCCCGAGGCTCGATCGAGACCCCGCTCAAGCGGGTCGGCGACAGCGGCCGCCGCGGCACCCGGGTGTGGTTCCGCCCGGACCCGGAGATCTTCTCCTCCTGCGTGCTCGACGCGGACCTGCTGCACGCCCGGCTGCTCGACATCGCGTACCTGCACCCGGGCCTGCGGGTCGATCTCACCGACCACCGCACCGGGCGGCACGAGTCGCTGTGCGAGACGACCGGGGTGCGGGGCCTGCTCGCGTACCGCGCCCGCGACGCCGAGAAGGTGCACGCCGAGCCGGCCACCATCACCTGGGCCGGGGACGGGTGCGTGATCGACGCCGCCGTCCAGTGGACCGAGGGGTACGCGGAGCAGATCTTCAGCTACGTCAACACCATCCGCACCGACCTGGGCGGGTCGCATGTGGACGCCCTGCGCGGCGCGCTGGCCGGGGTGGTGGCCGACCACCTCGGCCCGTCCGCGGACAAGATGACCGTGGTCGACATCCTGGAGGGGCTGACCGCGGTGATCGCGATCCGGATCCCGGACGCGCGGTTCGACGGCCAGACCAAACGCACCCTGCGCAACGACGACGCGGGCGCCCGCGTGTTCGACGTCGTCACCGAGCAGGCGCGGCGGGCGCTGGCGGCCGACCCGGAGCTGGCCCGCCGCATCGCCGAACGGGCCGTCGACGCGAGTCGGGCCCGGCTCGCCGCGCGGCTGGCCGGGCGGACGGCCCGCTCCCGGACCCGGGCCGTCGAGGTCGACTACGCGGTCTACCAGCGACAGTTCGGGATCCGCTCGAAGGACTGGCACGACTCGTGCGCCTGGCTCACCGACGAGGACCTGCTCGGCAAGCACGCGGAGCTGTGCGCGGTGCCGCCGGACGCGCGGATGCTGGACGTGTGCTGCGGCAGCGGTGTCGTCGGCGGCGCGTTCCGCGGCCGGGTCGGCGAGATGGTCGGGCTGGACCTCACCCCGGAGATGGCCGCGCTCGCCGCCACCCGGCTGGACGTCGTGCACCAGGGCACCGTCTACGACCTGCCGTTCCCCGACGCCAGTTTCGACCTCGTGGTCACCCGGGAGGTGCTGCATCTGCTGCCCCAGCCGGAGCGGCCGGTGTCGGAGATCTTCCGTGTGCTGCGGCCGGGCGGGCAGTTCATCGTCGGGCAGATCGTGCCGTACGCGGACGTGGACGCGTTCTGGATGTTCCGCGTGTTCAAGAAGAAGCAGCCACTGCTGTACCAGATGTTCCGCGAGGAGGACTTCCGGGCGTTGCTCACCGGCGGCGGGTTCACCGACGTGCGGATGGAGGAGTACTTCCTGTGGGAGTCGATCGACCGGTGGATCGACACCCACGAGACGACACCGGCGAACCGGCAGGAGATCTACCGCCTGTACTACGACGCGCCGCGCGAGGTGCGCGCCGTACACCCGTTCGAGGTGCTGCCGGACGGCTCGGTGCGCGACCGGTGGCGGTGGTGCGTGTACTCGGTGCGGAAACCCGCCCATGCCTAGCCGCACCGTGGATCGCCCGGTCGCCGAGGTCGTGCGCGGGCTGGAGGTGCTGCGGCCGCTGCGGGGCACGCCGGTGCCGCACTTCCGCGCGAAGGTGCGCGATCTCGTCGTCGTCGCGTCGAGTTCGCGGGGCGGGTCGAGCATGCTCGCCGAGCTGCTGCGGTCCTCGCCGCACCTGCTGCACCTGCGCGGTGAGCTGAATCCGTTGCTGCGGCTGGTCGGCCTCGACCACCCGCACAGCGGCAGCGGATCCGACGTGCTGGACGCGGCGCACTGGCACGGGCTTCAGCCACGGTCCCGGGCGTTGTTCGAGGCGGAACTGGCACTGGACGCGGGCTCTCCCGGCACCGGCGTGGAGAACCTGGCGGTGGACGCGGCGTGGCGGCTGATCGTGCAGTGGCCGGGGCTGGACCTCGATCCCGTCGACCTGGTGCGGACCGCCGAGGCGGTACTGGACCGTGATCTCCCCCGGTTCGCGCGGGCGCTGATCGGTATGGCCGGCGTGAACCCGTGGTACTACGACCTTCCCGGGCAGTCACCGGGACCACGACCGGCCGGGCCGCCCGGTGACGTGCTGCTCGAAGAGCCGCCCTTCGTCCTCCCCCGCCCGTGGCGGCCCGCGGACGAACACGATCTCGCCACGAAGCCACTGGTGATCAAGACGCCGGGCAACGCCTACCGGCTCGGCTTCCTGCGGGCGGTGTTCCCCAACGCGCGCCTGCGGGTGCTGCACCTGACCAGGAACCCGGCCGCGTCGATCAACGGCCTGGTCGACGGGTGGCTGCACCACGGGTTCCACGCGTACCGGCTGCACGAACCGCTGCGCATCGCCGGATACGCCGACGTGCGGCCGGCCGACCGGCACTGGTGGAAGTTCGACCTACCACCCTCCTGGCCCGCGTACACCGCCGCCGCCCTGCCCCGGGTCTGCGCCCACCAGTGGTTGTCGAGTCACCGTGCGGTGCTCGCGCACGGGGCGGATCACACGGTGCGATTCGAGGACCTGATCAGCGGTCCGCACGCCCGCGCGGACGCCGTCGAGCGGATCACGGACTGGCTGGGGATCCCGTTCGACGGGCCGCTGAAGCGGGCCGCGACCGACGGCATCGCCGCCACTGTGGCGACCGCCGCACCACGCCCCGGCCGGTGGCGGGCGCGGGAAGAGGAAATCCGGTCCGCGCTGAGCGCCGACGTGCTCGCGATGGCGGAGAGGCTTGGCTATGCCCGTGACGACCACTGGATCTGAGCTGAGCACCCACGGCGGCCCGGGGTGGGTCCCCCGGGTGGCGTCGCACGTGGACGAAGTCGCGGCCGGGGGTGTGTGGGCGCCGTGCGGGTACCGGTCGGAGACGGCCGCGCTGCGGTCGGTGCTGCTGGTCCGCCCGCCGGACAGCATCGCCGAGGTGCGACGGCCGGGGGCCTCGCTCATGCTCGGGCCGGTGGATCTCCCGGCGATGCGGGCGCAGTGCGACGCGCTGGCGGACCGCCTGCGGGACAACGGGGTCGAGGTACACCTGACGTCCCCCGCGGCGACGCCGAACGTGGTGTTCGCGCGAGACCTGTTCTGGATGACCCCGGCCGGGGCGGTGCTGGCGCGGATGGCGTCGGCGCAGCGGGCCGGCGAGGAACGGCATGCCGCGCTCGCGCTGGCCGAGGCCGGGTTCCCGATCCTGCGCACGGTGTCCGGCACCGCCGTGTTCGAGGGCGCCGACGCGCTGTGGATCGACCCGTCGACGGTGATCGTCGGTACCGGGTTCCGCACGAACGCGGCCGGCGCGGCCGAGGTCGCCTCGGCGGTCGCGGGACTGGGGGCGCGGGTGGTGACGGTGCCGCTGGCGCCGGGCGTACAGCACCTGCTGGGGACGGTGGTGTTCCTCGACTCGTCCACCGCCGTCATCCACCGGGCGGCGAGCCCACCGGAGTTGGCGGCACTGCTCGCCGAGTACGGCTATCGGGTGATCGCGCTGCCGCCGGACGAGGAACTGCTGGTGCGGCGCGGGATGAACCTGCTGGTGCTCGCGCCGGGGCGGGTGCTGATGCCCGCTGGCTGCCCGGGAATCCGGCGGACGCTGGAGCGGGCGGGTGTGGCCGTCGACGAGATCGACATCGGCGAGTACCTGCGGGCGGCCGGCGGGATCGGCTGCGTGACCGGGGTGGTGCGCCGTGAGCACTGAGAGCCGGTCACTTGGCCGATTACTGCTCCGGGTACACCGTGGGGTCGTCCAGCGGCACCTTCAGCCAGGAGATCATCTGCCGGAGCTGGTGGTACGCCGCGAGCCGCTGCTCGTCGGAACCGGCCTCCTCTGCGGCCGCGATCGGCTCCCACAGGCGCGGCACCATCACCGGCCCGAGTTCGAGCAGGCCGCCGCTGCCGCCGGTGGCCCACTTCGCCAGCACATACCGGACGATCGCGCCGACCGGGATGTCCAGGTTCCGGGACATGCCGCGCACGGTCTCCAGCGGATCGAGGAGCCCGTAGTCGACCACCTCGGCCTTGAAGTTGGCATGGGGGTCGTCCGGTGGCCAGCACCGTTCCCACTGGCGCAGCCGAACCGCCGGCGTACCGGTCGCGTCGTAGGCCAGGTCATCCATGTCGCCATCCATACCGCCACCCTAAGGGCGGCACCGAGCTTGTCCGACCGGGCAAGGATGAACACCGATGTCAGGAAAGGAGAACCAGTGAACGAGAACCTTCGTGAGGAGCAAGTCGCCCTCGTTCCGACCGACTCGGGCGCCGCGACCAGCGGCACCGCTACGGCCGACGACGAGGCGATCCGTCAGCAGCTGCGCAGCCTCGGCTACCGCATCTGACCAAACCGCCCCGGCCCTCCCGCACGGGCGGGCCGGGGCGTCCCCGCGAAGGAGGCCGAGCAGGCCCGCCACGCACTCGCCGAGGCCGTGGCGGTCGGTACGCAGCCGCAGCTGGGGTGCCTCGGGTGGCACGTACGGGTCGTCCACCCCAGTCGTCCCGGTCATTCCGGTTATTCCCGGTGATCTGACCGGCGTTCGCCTTGGCGTACAGTCCCTTCACGTCGCGCCGCACGCACACCTCCAGCGGCGGTCCACCCACACTTCCGGGTAGCCGATCCCGGCCGCCGCGTGGGCGGCGCGCACCTCGTCGCGGGCTGCCCGGTACGGCGCGATCACCGGTACCAGCACGATGACGCCGTGCCGGGCCGGCATCATCGCCGGCGCCCCGGCCCGCCGGACGTTCTCGCTCCGGTCGCGTGCGCCGGAACCCGAGTCCGGGGAACAGGTCGCATCGCGGAACATCCCCGTCCAGCACCTGCGCCGGCCCGGGCAGCCGCGTGTCGGCGCCGCGGCTGCCGCGGACTTGCCCGAGCTGGTGAGGCCGGTGAACCAGACGGTCCTCCCGCCACGCGGATGGCCCGGCACCCGGACCCCCTTTCGTCGGGGGTCACCGTGCTGGAGGGCGGGAGTTTTCACCACCCGGCGGCGCGTTGTAGGGTGCGGCGACTAGGAGGCGGCATGGCTGAGACGACCAACCCGTTCGACGACGAGAACGGAGTGTTCTGGGTGCTGCGCAACGACGAGGACCAGCACTCGCTGTGGCCGGAGTTCGCTCCGGTGCCCGCCGGGTGGCAAGTGGTGCACGGCCCGGACGGCCGGGCGGCGTGCCTGGCCCACGTCGAGGAGAACTGGACCGACCTGCGTCCGGCCTCCCTGCGCCGCGCCATGGACGACTCGACCGGGTGAGCTACCGGATGGATACACGGTCTTCACCGTGGCGGCGGTGGTGGACCGCTTCGTCACCTGCATCGCACTCCGCGTCCGCCCGCCGTCGAAGGACGCCTCGACGGTGAGCGTGCGCCGCGCTGATTTCCGCGGTTGAACGTCGGAGCCAGTTGGGCAACCACATTTCACACGGTGTACGGCGTGCAATCGCCCGCGGGAACCTGGCGGCGTGGCGGCATAGGGGCAGAAAAGTGAGTCAGTCCACACTTCCGTTACCAGGGCCACGTTCACGGGAAAAGCGCGGGTGAGCGCTGATCGTGCAACAGGGCGCCTGGGACATGCCCAAGGAATCGATGCCGCTCACCGCCGGTTCTCCAACAGCCGCAACACAGGCCGATCCCGTGGTGGGACCCGAGTTCGACGTGGGAATACAGAACTTCCGCGGTGGAGAATCGCTCGGCTCGATGGCGCGCACGATCTTCTCCGGGGTTGTGCCGGACGTGCTGGCGTTCTCGGTCTTCGGCTGGAACGTCAACCAGTTCGGCGCGCTCGCCGAGACCTACAAGTCGGTGCGCCCGGACGGCTGGGGCGTCTTCGTCGCTCACCAAGCGGAACGCGTCTTCCGACGCTTCCCCGAGGTCGACGTCGTCGCCAACGGCGAGGGCGAGTTCACTTTCCGCGACCTGCTGCTCGCCGTCCTCAAGGAGAAGTCGCCGCACGACCTCGCGCAGGTGCCGGGAATCTCCTACCGCGACGAGGAAGGCACGATCCACACCACTGCCGAGGCACCGCGCATCGACGACCTGGACACCATTCCGTCGCCATTTCTCACCGGGGCCGTCCCGCTGCTCGACCACAATGGCCGGTTCCCCGGCGACGTTGCGCTGATGGAGACCAACCGCGGCTGTCCGTACAAGTGCTCGTTCTGTTACTGGGGTGGCGCGGTCGGCCAGAGGATGCGCGACTTCTCCCGCGAGCGGCTGCGCCGAACGCCGCCCCTTCATGCCGCCGCAGCCTAGGGAAGTCGCCTCACAACTCGCCATGAGAACCGCCAATCCCACCCGTTCGGAGGGGCCCCCTTGCCGCCGCAGCGGCTCATCACCGCCTTCCCCACGGCGGAAGCGGGCGACGGGCCGACCCGCCGGAAGGGACGGCCCGCTGCTGCGGCGACGACGAAGCGGCACCAACCTCATGCGACAGCACGCCTAGGGAGCGTGGGCGACACCAGGGCCCTCCGGTGGCTGAGAGCGGGGGCCGGGGGCAAGAACCAGCCCCTCCGGCGATTGAGGAGCGGCGGTCCCGGGGGCGGAGCCCCCGGTGGGTCGGCCGGGCGTCACGCGGGCCGCGCGGGTCCGGGCCTCGGCTTCACCGCATCCGTACGCCCCGTCGGCGGCTTCCGGCTCCCCGCCGCGTACGGGGACGGCCACGGCGCGCCGGGCCCCGTATAGCCCTGCTCGGCCGCCGCGTGCAGCGTCCAGTGCGGGTCGTACAGATGCGGTCTGGCCAGCGCGCACAGGTCGGCCCGGCCCGCGAGCAGCAGGGAGTTGACGTCGTCCCACGACGAGATCGCGCCGACCGCGATGACGGGGATGCCCACGGCGTTGCGTATCCGGTCGGCGTACGGGGTCTGGTAGGAGCGCCCGTACTCGGGACGCTCGTCCGGGACGACCTGCCCGGTGGAGACGTCGATCGCGTCGGCGCCGTGCGCGGCGAACGCGCGGGCGACGGCGATCGCGTCCTCCGCGGTGGTTCCGCCCGGTGCCCAGTCGGTCGCGGAGATACGGACGGTCATGGGCCGGTCGCCGGGCCAGACGTCCCGTACCGCGTCGAAGACCTCCAGGGGGTAGCGGAGCCGGTTGGCGAGGGCGCCGCCGTAGGAGTCGGTGCGCCGGTTGGTGAGGGGCGAGAGAAAGCCGGAGAGGAGATAGCCGTGCGCACAGTGCAGTTCGAGGAGGTCGAAGCCGCTGTCGGCGGCACGCCGGGCGGCGGCGGCGAACTCCTCGCGCACGGCGGCCAGCCCGGCACGGTCGAGCGCCCCCGGCACCTGGCTGACACCGGGCTGGTACGGAAGGGCCGAGGCGGCGGCCAGGGGCCAGTTGCCCTCGGGAAGGGGCTGATCGATCCCCTCCCACATCAGCCGGGTGGAACCCTTGCGTCCGGAGTGGCCGAGCTGGACGCCGATGGCCGTGCCGGGCGACCGCGTGTGGACGAAGTCGGTGATCCGGCGCCAGGCGGCGGCCTGCTCGGCCGTGTAGAGACCGGCGCAGCCGGGGGTGATCCGCCCCTGGGCGCTCACACAGACCATCTCGGTCATGACCAGTCCGGCACCGCCGAGCGCCCGTGCGCCCAGATGGACGAGATGGAAGTCACCGGGTACGCCGCCGTCGGCGGAGTACATGTCCATCGGGGAGACGACGACCCGGTTGCGCAGGGTCAGTCCGCCGAGCCGGAATGGGGTGAACATCGGGGGTGTGGCGGGCGGGCATCCGAACTCGCGCTCGACGGAGACGGTGAACGCCGGGTCCCGCAGCCGGAGGTTGTCGTGGGTGACCCGCCGGCTGCGGGTGAGCAGGTTGAAGGCGAACTGCCGTGGCGGCTGGTCGAGGCAGCCGGACAGCTCCTCGAACCAGCGCAGACTGGCCGCCGCCGCGCGCTGGGTCGACTCCACGACCGGGCGGCGCTCCTCCTCGTACGCGACGAGTGCCTCGTCGAGACCGGGCCGCTCCTCGATGCGGGCGGCGAGGGCGAGGGCGTCCTCGACGGCGAGTTTGGTTCCGGAGCCGATGGAGAAGTGCGCGGTGTGGGCGGCGTCGCCGATGAGGACCGTACGGCCGTGGGACCAGCGGTCGTTGACGACGGTACGGAAGGCGGTCCAGGCGGATCTGCGGCCGTGCAGGGGCCGTCCGCCGAGCGCGTCGGCGAAGATCTCGGCGCACCGGTCCGCGGACTGCCGCTCGTCCCCGGTGTCGAAGCCGGCCGCCCGCCAGACCTCCTCCCGCATCTCGACGATGACGGTGGAGGCGCCGGGTGCGTACGGGTAGCCGTGCAGCTGCATGGCGCCGTAATCGGTCTCGGCGATCTCGAAGCGGAACGCGTCGAAGGCGAAGTCCGCGGCGAGCCAGATGTAGCGGCAGCGGTGGGTCGTGGTCCGGGGCCCGTACGCTTCGGGGTCGGCCTCGCGGGTGGGGCTGTTGACGCCGTCCGCGGCGATGACCAGATCGTGGGTGGCGGCGAGTGCGGCGGCGGGCGGGGCGGGGGTGCGGAAGCGGAGCCGTACGCCGAGGTCCTCGCAGCGGCGGTGGAGGATCTCCAGCAGCCGGCGCCGCCCGAGCGCGGCGAAGCCGTGGCCGCCGGAGGTGAGGGTACGGCCCCGGTGGACGATGTCGATGTCCTCCCAGCGTACGAACTCCTTCTGGAGCGCGCGGTGGACTGCGGGGTCGGCGTGCTCGATCCCGCCGAGGGTTTCGTCGGAGAGCACGACGCCGAAGCCGAAGGTGTCGTCGGGGGCGTTGCGCTCCCAGACGGTGACCTGGCGGCGGGGATCGAGCCGCTTGAGCAGCACGGCCGCGTAGAGCCCGCCGGGCCCGCCCCCGATGACGGCGACGCGCAGCGGGGCGAGGGCGGCGGACGCGGGTCCTTGGGGCGCGGACGCGGGTCCCCGGACCACGGAGGACCCGGACTGGACCGGCCCGGACGCGGAAGGCCCGGACGCGGAAGGCCCGGACGCGGAAGGCCCGGACGCGGAAGGCCCGGGCTCCACCGGGGCGGACGCGGAAGGCGGACGCTCGGCGGTCCCGGAGGGGCGAGGTGCCACGAGGGGGACGCCCGGGGGCCCGGACCCGGCGGACTCGGCCCCCGGGTCGGGGGATACGGACGCGTCCGGTACGGCTGCGTCGGGCGCGGGCGCACCCGGCGCGGGCGCGAGGGGCGCGGTCCCGGTGGGCCGGGACACGGTGGAACGCGGTTCGGCGGCCCCGGACCGGGACCCGGGACCGGGCCGGGCGCCGTCGGGCACGGGTTCGGGCTCGGGCGGTCCCACCCTCGGCCCCGTGCCCAGTCGGGTCCCCGTCACCGGTCCCGTGCCCAGTCGGGTCCCCGTCACCGGTTCCGTCGGCTCGCTCACCGTCCCTGCCACTTCGGCGGGCGCTTCCGGGTGAACGCGGCGTGGAACTCGGCGTAGTCCTCGCCGTTCATCAGGAGCGCCTGGGTGGCGGCGTCCAGCTCCACCGAGGCGGCGAGCGGCATATCGAGTTCGGCGGTGAGGAGCGCCTTGGTCTGGGCGTACGCCAGGGCCGGGCCGGAGGCGAGACGGCGGGCCAGTTCCGCCGCGCGGGTGTGCGCCTCGCCCTCGCCGGTGAGTTCGCTGATGAGGCCGATCCGTTCGGCCTCGGGCGCGCGGACCGGTTCGCCGAGCATCAGCAGACGGGTGGCGTGGCCGAGCCCGACGACCCTCGGCAGCAGATACGCGGCGCCCATGTCACCGCCCGAGAGCCCGACCCTGGTGAAGAGGAACGCGAACCGCGCGGACGGGTCCGCGATCCGGAAGTCCGCCGCCAGCGCGAGAACCGCGCCGGCCCCCGCCGCGACCCCGTGGACCGCCGCGATCACCGGGAAGGGGCACTCGCGGATCGCCCGTACGACCTGTCCGGTCATCCGGTTGAAATCGAGCAGCTCGGCCGTGTCCATGGCGAGCGTGGCGCCGATGATCTCGTCGACGTCGCCGCCCGAGCAGAAGCCACGGCCCTCGCCGCCGAGCACCAGCGCGCGCACGGACCGCTCGCGCGACAGTTCGGCCAGCAGGTCCCGCAGGTCGGCGTAGGCGCCGAAGGTGAGGGCGTTGAGCTTCGCGGGGCGGGCGAACGTCACGGTCGCGACCCCGTCCTGCCTGGTCAGCCGCAGATGACGCCATTCCTCGGTGCGCGGCGCGGAGCCGGTGAAGGGGCTCATGGAGTGTGGCCTCCCGCAGTGATCTGCCGTCTGCCTTCCTTCGACGGTATACCCATTGGTGACTGTCGTCACGAGTACGCGATATACCTGGGTGCGCCCGGGTACACCGCAGGACCTCAGGGCGCATCGGCACCAGGGCTCCGCTACGCCGCAGGGCCCTGTGCCAACCAGGGCGCTGTGACAACCGGGACTTGGTGACAACCGGGACTTGGTGACAACCGGGGCTCTGTGACAAAGGCGCACCGCGCCGGGCCGGTGTACACGGGCCGGACGGTGCCGGGCCCCCGGGGGCGTGTGACACGGCAATGGTCCTGTCGCGGTTGTGGCACAGGTCCTGACCAACCGGCCCGGGGACCCCTCGCCGGGGTCTCGGGGCTCCCTACGCTGGGAAGGGGGACAGCGCGACCGGAGAATCCCCGGGCCCCGGCCGAACGGAACCCGCCCGGTCCACGTATCCCACTCCACACGCAGTGAAGGGACGCGCCTTGCTCGAAGCATCCGGCCCCGCCGCCACCTCATGGCGCAT
The DNA here is from genome assembly GCF_042873655.1 of Streptomyces sp. NPDC004609. Classification (NCBI taxonomy): domain Bacteria; kingdom Bacillati; phylum Actinomycetota; class Actinomycetes; order Kitasatosporales; family Streptomycetaceae; genus Streptomyces; species Streptomyces sp. NPDC004609. Next base: position 68,995 of record NZ_JBIALS010000039.1, read on the forward strand.
CGCACTGCCGCACACCACGGCGGCGGTGCCGATGGCGCGCGCCCTGATCCGTACGGCGCTGACGGACATCGAGGCGGCCGCGGACAGCGATACGGCCGAGCTGCTGACGGCGGAGCTGGTCGCGAACGCGGTGGAGCACACGAGCGGGGAGTCCCCGATAGTGCTGGTGGTGGAGCTGCTGGCGACGGGCTGCCAGGTGGAGGTCCACGACGGCGACCCGGTGCTGCCGGGCAGGCTGATCTGTCCGGCGGCGGACGCCGAGGCCGCCGACCCCTGGCAGGAGCACGGGCGCGGGCTGCTGCTGATCCGGGCGCTCAGCTCCGACTGCGGTCACCGCCCGACCGAGGCGGGCAAGGCGGTCTGGTTCACGCTCCCCGCACGCGGCTGACGGCCGCCGGGATTCCGGCCGGCCGTCGGGGTCCGCCGCGGCCACCGCCGCCCCGGGTGGCGGCACGGGGCACCCGCCCTGTTCAGGGGGTGGCGAGGGTGGCGACCAGTACCGCCTTGATGGTGTGCATCCGGTTCTCGGCCTCGTCGAAAACCACCGAGTGCCCGGACTCGAAGACCTCGTCGGTGACCTCCAGCTCGGTCAGCCCATGGGTCGCGTGGATCTCACGCGCGACGCTCGTCCCGAGGTCGTGGAACGCGGGCAGGCAGTGCAGGAACTTCACCGCCGGATTCCCGGTGGCCCGGAGCACGTCCATGGTCACGGCGTACGGTCCCAGCGCCTTGATCCGCTCGTCCCAGACCTCCTTGGGCTCGCCCATCGACACCCAGACGTCGGTGGCGACGAAGTCCGCGCCCCGGACGCCGTCGCCGACGTCCTCGGTGACGGTGATCCGGGCTCCGCTGCCCTCGGCGAGCGCGTGGGCCCGGGCCCGGACCTCCTCGGCCGGCCAGTAGGCCCTGGGCGCGACGATCCGTACGTCCATACCGAGAAGGGCTCCGGCGACCAGATAGGAGTTGCCCATGTTGAAGCGGGCGTCGCCGAGATAGGCGTAGGAGATCCCGGAGAGCGGCTTGGGGCAGTGCTCCGTCATGGTGAGCATGTCGGCGAGCGTCTGGGTGGGGTGCCAGGCGTCGGTGAGGCCGTTGTAGACCGGCACCCCGGCGTACCGGGCCAGCTCCTCCACCGTGGCCTGCGCGTCACCGCGGAACTCGATCGCGTCGAACATCCGGCCCAGCACCCGGGCGGTGTCCCTGGCGGACTCCTTGGTGCCGATGTGGGAGCTCGCCGGGTCGATGTACGTCGTGGAAGCGCCCTGGTCCGCGGCCCCGACCTCGAACGCGCAGCGCGTACGCGTCGAGGACTTCTCGAAGATCAGCGCGATGTTCTTCCCGGCCAGCCGCCGCACCTCGGTCCCGGCCCGCTTGGCGGCCTTCAGCTCCGCGGCCAGCTCGATCAGACCGCGGAACTCGTCGGCGGTGAAGTCCAGCTCCTTGAGGAAGTGGCGGCCTTCGAGATGTATGGCCATGGTGGCTGCTCCTGGGGCACAAAAGGGTCGTGGACACAGTAATGATGGAAGTCTATACGAGACATCGCATTGCTATACAGACTTCCGGCCCTCTCCGGGCCCGGGACCGTCGTCCCCGGGAGGCAACGGACGCTACACCGCGTCCCTCTCCACCGGACAGCTCATGCACCGCGGACCGCCCCTCCCCCGGCCCAGCTCGCTGCCCGGGATCTCGATCACTTCGATGCCCCGCTTGCGCAGATGGGTGTTGGTGGTGACGTTGCGCTCGTACGCCACGACCACACCGGGCTCGACCGCGAGCACATTGCAGCCGTCGTCCCACTGCTCGCGCTCGGCCGAGTGCACGTCCTGCGTCGCCGTGAGCACCCGGATCTCCTTCATCCCGAGCGCGGCGGCGATCGCGCTGTGCATGTGCTCGGGCGGATGGTCGCTCACCCGGAGCGCCCGGGCGCTCTCGGCGGGCTCGATGGTGTACGAGCGGAGCATGCCGAGGCCCGCGTACTGGGTGAAGGTGTCCGCGTCGACCATGGTCATCACCGTGTCGAGATGCATGAACGCCCGCCGCTTGGGCATGTCCAGCGCCACGATGGTGCGCGCCGAACCGGCCTCGAAGAGCCCCCGGGCCAGCATCTCCACGGCCTGCGGGGTGGTGCGCTCGCTCATCCCGATCAGCACCGCGCCGTTGCCGATGACCAGCACATCACCGCCCTCGATGGTGGAGGGGTAGTCGTCCTGGCCCTCCGACCAGTGGTGGAACGTTCCGGCGTGCGGCCCGGTGAACAGCGGGTGGTACTTGTAGATCGCCTCGAAGTGCACGGTCTCCCGCTGCCGGGCCGGCCAGCGCATGGCGTTGATGGAGACGCCGTCGTAGATCCAGGCGGAGGTGTCGCGGGTGAAGAGATGGTTGGGCAGGGGATCGAGGAGGAAGTCGTCCAGGTCCATCACATGGAACCGGACGGAGGTCGGCTCGGGGTGGCCGGCGAGGAACTCCCGCTTGGTCATCCCTCCGACCAGCGCCTCGACCAGATCGGCGGTCGGCATCTCGTCGAAGACGGCCCGGAGGTGGTCGGTGGCGAGCGGCCCGTACTCCTTCTCGTCGAAGACCCGGTCGAGGACGAGCTTGCGGGCCTCGGGGATCTCCAGCGACTCGCGCAGCAGATCGCCGAAGAGATGGACCTCGACACCGCGGTCGCGCAGGACGTCGGCGAACCCGTCGTGCTCGTGGCGGGCGCGGCGTACCCAGAGCACGTCGTCGAAGAGCAGGGTGTCCTTGTTGCTCGGGGTGAGACGCTTCAGTTCGAGATCGGGCCGGTGCAGTATGACCCGGCGCAGCCGCCCGGTCTCGGAGTCGACGTGGAATCCCATGACCCCATCCTCACCGCGCGGAGCCCCGTTCACCCGGTGAACGCGAAGAGCGATGTCCCGCAGGTCGCGCGCCGCGGTGTCGCCGGTGGCCCCGGTCCGGCGCGCGCGTGGGGGGGGGGGGGGGGGGGGGGGGGGGGGGGGGCGCGCGCCCCGCCCCCCCCGCCCGGGGGGGGGGGGGGGGGGGGGGGGGGGGGGGGGGGGGGGGGGGGCCCCCGCCGCCCCGCGGGTCCGGTCAGTGACGCCCGG
>NZ_JBIALS010000040.1:0-67937 GCF_042873655.1 Streptomyces sp. NPDC004609
CCGCGCCGCCCCCGGCCCTCACTCTACTTCGCACCCCTCCGCCCCCCCGGCCCCCCCCCCCCGGGGGGGGGCCCCGGGGGCGCGGGGGGCCCCGGCGACGGGTGCGCTCCCGGCAAGCCCTCAGGCCCCTCTGCCCTTGGGCACCGAGCAAGGCCGTTCTTGAGTTTCCGAAGAACCGGCCTTCATTCCCGCACGGCGGGAAAGGAGGCCGGTTCAGGCGTTCATGCGGGGCGGGACACCGCGGACGGCAATGGCCTGGCCCGGCGGCCCCCAGTGCTCCGACGAGGTGATCCCGGGGACGTGGTCACTCAGCGACGCGGGGTCAGCGGCGGCCAGGGTCCGATAGCGGCGTACGCGTCGTCGATGTCAGCGGTGACGAAGGAGCGCTGGAGCAGGGTGATGTGCGGCCGGTGGGTGTCGTCCAGGGTGACGTCGGCGCGGATGCCGGGCGGCATCCGCCGGTTCACTTCGCGCGCTCGCTCGATCGAGGCGGCGTCCGGCTCGACCAGGATGTCGACAGCGTCAGGTCACTCATCACTGCTCCCGTCCCGCTTTCCGTAGACGGTGCTCCAGTCGTCCTTCATGCTCACGACGGTCCACCCGAGTTCCTCGGCCTTCGCCAGAGAGGCCTCGGCGAAGGCGGTGTACGCGAACTCGCGCTCGACGTCGTCATGATTGATCAGCAGCGCGAACCTTGCCGCGCTGAGCATCTCGATGTCCACGTCGGCGTTCCCGCCGGCGAAAACGGGAAGGCGTCCGGTCTGGGCGAAGATGTGCTCCGGCTTGCCCGGGCCGAGATTGACGGTGCCGAGAATCCGCTCGCCGCGCACGATCCCGCCGTCGGCGTAGGTGTACTCGGCGGCTGAGCCGATGACGTTCTCCTTGGGGATCCCCCAGGTGTCTTCCGCGAACACTCGCATGAAGTCCCGTCCCCCGCCGGAGCACACGAAGACCCGGAAGCCGTTGTCTTTCAGCAGATCGAACAGCTCCAGCATGGGCTGGTAGACGAGATCCTTGTAAAGGACTCCGAGCTTCGGCTGCCTGGCCGTGGCCAGCCATGCGCGGACCTGTGCGTCGAACTCGGCCGGGGTGCTTCCCGCCCAGGACCGCGCGAACGCCTTCAGCAGTGACTCGATCACCTGCGGGTCCTGTGTCGCCACCCCCCGCAGGAACGACGCGTCCTTCTCGATCAGCGCCTTGTACGGCTGCCGGTCGGCGAGCGAGGGCTCAGCCCTCACCTCCTCCGCCCAGTGCCCGAACACGAAGTCGAACTGCGGCGCCAGCGGCTGCTCCACCCACAGCGTGCCGTCATTGTCGAAGGCCGCGATGCGATCCGCGGGCGGGACGAAGTCCGGCCCCTGGCTCGTCGCGCGGGACACGAAGTCCAGGATCGCCCCTTTGGCCCTGCCATCCCGCCAACTCGCAAGCGCCGTGTCAGTCAACGCAGCTCCTCTCATCTCCATCACCGGCCCCGGCCAGGCCCATGCCCAGGACGGGTAGGGGCGGATGGCGGTAGCACCCCCACCTTAGTCCAATTATGGACATAACCGACATTCGGCAAGTCGAGAGCATGACCAGCAGCTGCTGCGACAGTCCCGCGCCGGCAACGTGTCGCGCCCTCACCAGCCGTCGGTCACCGGGTCGCACAGCGGACGTGCGCCCCCGGGCAGCTCCGGCAGCTCCGGCAGCTCCGGCAGCTCCGGCAGCTCCGGCAGCTCCGGCAGCTCCGGCAGCTGGAAGGAGTATCGGCCGAGCATGGTGACGTGGTGGCGCACGAACGGCGACAGGTGGGCGGCATCCTGGTCGCGGACGTCGACGCCCTCGGCACGCAGCCGGTCGACGGCGGCGTCCATGGAGCGGGTGTTGAAGAACACCAGGGCGTTGAGGACCAGGCAGAGCGCACCGATCTCGTCTTCCATGCCGTCGTGGTAGTTCTGGTAGAGCTGCCCGGCACGGCAGTGGAAGATCTTCCCGGCGGGCGCGTGCGGCCCACCCGCAGATCGGCCTGCGCCTTGATCTGCCGCCCGGTAGCCGGGCTCATCGGCCAGCCGCAGGATGTGGGGCGACTTCGAGATCCGCCCGTAGTGCGCGATCGCGTCACCCAGCAGGGTCGGCCGTCCGTCGCGCGACAGCATCCGGATCACGTCGTAGGCCCGCACCGCACGGGTGTGGATGGAGCCGATGTACTCCAAGCCCCGGCACCCGTCATCGCGAAGGCCCTCGGTTACCACGACAAGACAGCCACCCGCCTGGTCACCGAAGCCGGAGGAACCTGGGCCCGATACGCCCCCGGCGACCACTCACGGTGACGCCGGCACCGACCTCACCGAGGAATACGCGACACCTCACCATGCGAGCCCACCGGTCCCAAGCCCCGGAACGCAGTCCCGGGTCGGTTGCCCGACCCGGGACTGCGTCGCCCGGTGCCCGGACGGCCCGGGTCAAGACGCCATCCGCGCACGCTCCCTCTGCAGATCGGCGACGGTGGCCAGCTGTACGTGCTCGCCGGCGATCGACGGCGTACGTGCCACACCGACGGCCGCTTCCCCGACCTGGTCCGCGGTAAGCCAGGTGGGGTCGCCGCCCGGGCGGCTGCGGTTGATGACCGGGCCGAGGACGAGGTCGTTGACCCTGGGCTGTCCGCCCAGTTCGGCGGTGAGGACCTCGCGCATCATCAGCTGGGCGGCGCCTTGCATGCTGACGATGCCGGCGCCCGGGTAGGGCTTCTGGGAGGAGAAGCCGGCGATGGTGGTGTAGCTGCCGTCCTCCGGCAGGCGGGGGACGAAGGAGCGGGCGAGGGCCATGTGGGACGTGGCCACGTCGACGAAGATCTTCCGCCAGTCGTCCTCGGTGGTCTGCCACAGAGCCTTGCCGGCCCACCAGCCGCCGACCGAGGCGGTGACGTGGTCGACATGCCCGAACTCGGCCACGATCCCGGCGGCGAGTCGGTCCGCCTCCTCGAAGGTGGCGTAGCCGGCCGCAACTGTCCTGAGATTCGCGGCCAGTTCGGGGCCGATCAGTTTCACGATGTTGTCCAGACGGCCCTGGCTACGGCTGGGGACGACGACGGTGGCGCCGGCCTTGAGGAAGGCGCGCACGATGCCTTCGCCGACGTTGCCGGTGCCGCCGGGTACTGCGACGACCTTGCCGCCGAGGGGGGACGCGGTGGTAGTGCTCATGGTGTGATTCCTTGGGGGGGGAGGCCTGGTCAGTTGGCGGGCGGCAGTTGCTCGTCGGGCACGGAGGCGGGGACGGCCTGCACATTGACGGTGAACTCGACGTCGTCGGATATGAAGCCCTGGAAGGCGGTCACGCCGAAGTCACTGCGTTTGAGCCGTCCGGTGGCGGTGGCGCCGACGCGCGGGATGCCGGAGGCGTCGGTGACCGGGCCGGCGGTGTCCGCGACCAGGTCGACTGCATGGGTGACGCCGTGCAGCGTCAGCTCCACGCGCATCAGGTACCTCGGCGGCACGTCCTTGGCCAGCGAGACCAGCCGGACCTTTGCCTCGGGGTGCGAGGCGGCATCGAGGAACTCCTCGCTCCTGATGTGCCGGTCGCGCATCGGCACACCGCTGTCGAAGCTCGTGACGTCGAAGCCCGCGTCGAAGGAGAGCAGTTCGGGCGTATCGCCTGCGGCGGCATCGCTGAGTCGGATCGGGCCACGCAGGCCGGTGAAACGGCCGTGGATGGTGGAGACGAGGTAGCGGACGGATATGTCGACGGACGAGTGGGCCGCGTCGATCTTCCATTCCATGGGGGGGGTCCTTTCACAACAGGTGGGGTGGGGCCGGACGGCGGCGCCGGTTCGGTACACCTGCCGGCGAGGTAGGGGTCAGGGTCTTGGCCCGCCCGGTGACGTCGGACCGCTGCTGGACCGCACTGCGGCGGGCGGCCCGCTGTCACGGAACTCCGGGGTCCCTGTGCGGCGTTCCGCGAGCGGGCCCGGGCGGTGGCTCCGGGGGCGTCGGCCGGGCCGCACTCGCCCGTACGCGGCGGGCCTTGTGGCCGAGCCGGCCGATCCCGGCCGCCGGGACGTCATGTTCAACAGGCAGGTATCGGGGCCGGCCGACGCCGCGGGGTGCGGTGCCCCCGGCGTGGACCGGGCCGCCCCGTCATCCGGATTCGACCGGCAGGGACGGCGCCCGCCCGGCGGGAGGGCGACAGGACAGCGTCAGGTCTCCGGCCCGGCTCTTGGGCCGTCGCCTCCGCAGTCCGGTGAATGTACGTGAGCGTCCCCCGGGCCGGACCGGAAGATCCCGTTGAGAGCCCTGCGTCAGTCAGGCGGTGCATCAGGCCCCGCCGGGGAACGCACACGTACATCCTCACTGTCAGGCGGCGGGCGTCACGTACGGGATCAGAGAGCCGTAGAACGGGATCGCGTGGCCGGCCATCAGCTCGGCGAGCCCCTGGCCGCCCTCCTCGCGCCAGTCACGCTGCAGTTCGGCGGCGACGGCCACGGTGTTGTTGAGCGTCACACCGGCCTTCTCCATGCGGCTGGCAGCCGCATGCGTGGCCAGCCGGCTCCAGGTGCCGGAGGCGTCCAGGACCGCGTGAACCTGGTAGCCGGCGGCGACCGCGGACTGGGCCGCGAAGGAGACGCACACGTCGGTGCTGATACCCGCGATGATCAGCTGGTCGCGGCCGGTGGCCTTGACCGCGGCGGTGAAGTCCGCGTTGTCGAACGCGTCGATCTCACCGGGACGGCGAATGACCGGGGCGTCGGGCAGCTCGGCGGAGATCTCCGGCAGCAGGATGCCGTTCGGGCCGCTGTCGGCGCTGGTGGTGATGACGACCGGGAGATCGTAAGCCTGCGCGGCCTTGGTGAGGGCGATGACGTTGCGTCGCAGCAGCTCACGGTCGGGGTCCTCGACACCGAGGATCAGGCCGACCTGGTGGTCGACGAGGAGGATCGCGGCGCGGTCACGGTCGAGACGCTGGGCGGGGTACGAAGCGGTGGTCATGGGTATTACCTCCTTGGATGGTGCGTTGATGCAACCAGGTTACTTAAACACACCTGGTATGCCAAATGGCTCCCCGTCGGTATCCTTGAGGGCATGACCGAGACCCGCCTGCCGCTGCACTCCTGCTCCTACACCGAAGACGTCTTCAACCTGCTGGGGAAGCGCTGGATGGGCCCCCTGATCGACCTGCTGCTGCAGCGCCCGGCCCGCTTCAGCGAGCTCCACGCGGCTCTGCCCGCCCTGTCCAAGCGCGTCCTCAGCGACCGGCTGTCGGAGCTGAGCGACCTCGGGCAGGTGGAGCGCGAGGTCTCGCCCGGTCCGCCGGTGGCCGTCACCTACCGCCTGACCGAATCCGGACAGAGGCTGGGCCCGGCCATGGACGCCCTGCGCGTGTGGGCCGGGGCACCCGTGGACGACAACGGCGACCTGATCCCGCACACACAGGCCACGGAACACGGCACAGAGACCGATCACAGCGCCCCGCTCACCTGAGCAGATCCGCTCTCCTGCATCAGCGCACGTCCCCCTCTCCGGAACACCCGCCCTCACCGTCAGGGACGGCCCCTTCGCGGTGCCGGCGCCCCGCCACTCGGCCCACGCCGGATTGCCAAGGACCGCTTCCGGGCCGGGCACGCCCGCAGCCTCCAGGAAAACGATCAGATCGTGGCCGGAGAACGCCGGGCCCAGGATCCCGTCCCGGCCCCGGCGGCCCACGGTCACCCGCCGGCCGCCCGACAGCGACGACCGGAGCACGACGACCGGCGCACTCCCCACCCCTCCAGCATGCCCGCACCCGGCACCGCCCGCAGCCACAGCAACCGTGCAGACCACCGGAGCCCCACCCCGGGCCCGGCCCGCATCCCAGCACACCTCTCCCCCGGCTGCCGCGCGGGAAAGACACCTCATGCGGTTAAGCCGTCAAGCGAGGGGCTCCTCGATCGCCGGTCGGCAAGGCCCTTTCAGTCGCCGGAGAAGCCCCAGAAGTAGATCTCCTCCGGACAGCCATGAGAGTCGTGCAGGACCGCGCATCTGCCGAACCAACGTCGACCGGCAAGCGGCTCTATCGCCTGCACGTGTGCCCGCGTGAGACGGTCGGTCCCGGCCATCCGGTAGGCCTCGACAGGCTGAACGGGCTCCACGGTGCCAAAGTCAGGATCCTCACCTCGCCTCAACATCCTGTGCATGTCCAGGATCGAGTGCGTCCCTTCTTCCTGAACCTGCTCGTCTTCCCACAGCTGGTCGAGCGTTGACGGTCGCACCCTGGCCTCGTCAGCGTTGTCTTCGTCCCAGGGATCCCAGTAGTAGTCCTGCGCCTCGAACACTTTCTGCCTCAGGGCATCCAACGCCGCTCCAAGATCCTCCTGGTAAGGAACGTAGTACTCCCAGCCCGACGCACCCACGACAGCCCCGCCTCTGCATCCAGTTACGACAGTGCGACGGAAGCTAGCAGCAGCCACTGACAAGCCGCCTCGCCAGGTGCACCCCGCGGACCGGGCCATCAGACAGCAGCGCCGGACTCTGCCTGAAAGGCGATGCGTTCCTCGGAGTGGGTGCGGCTCAGCAGTCAGTGATGGAGCTGTCCCGGCATCCGATTGAACAGATGTCGCAGGGCCTGGGGGCGCCCCGGCCCCGGAGCCGCGGGTGTCGGCGCCCGTACGCGATCCGGACCGGGTGGCCAACCGCTCCCGGGGAGAGCCGTCCGGGCCGGTGGGCGGTCCAGGGTCAGTACGTGATCAGTAGCCGGTCGAGGACGCGCATGCCGAAGCCGACGGCCGACACCGGGACGCGTTCGTCGATGCCGTGGAAGAGGGAGGAGAAGTCCAGTCCGGGCGGGAGTCTGCGCGGGACGAAGCCGTAGCCGGTGATGCCGAGGGAGGCGAAGGACTTGTTGTCCGTGCCGGCCGAGAGGCAGTACGGGACGGTGCGCGCCCCCTCGTCCTCGCCGCGCAGGGCCTCGGTCATGGCCGCCACCAGGGGGGTTTCGAAGGGTGCGGACACCGCGACATCGCGTTCGATGGTCTCCAGGCGCACCCGGGGGCCCGCGAGTTCGGCGAGGGTGTCGTCGAACTCGTCCTCCCGGCCCGGGAGGAAGCGGCCGTCGACCTCGGCCGACGCGAGGCCGGGCACCACATTGGTCTTGTAACCCGCGTTCAGCCGGGTCGGGTTGGCGGTGTGGTGGAAGGAGGCGCCGATGAAGCGGGCCAGCGGGCCGAGGCAGTCGAGCACCTGGGCCGGGTCGGGGGCGTCGCCGTCGAAGGGGACGCCGAAGGCCTCGGCGGCCTCGGTCAGGAACGCCCGGGTGGTGGGGGTGAGGACCAGCGGCCACCGGTGGGCGGCGATCCGGGCGACCGCGCCGACCAGTTCGGCGATCGCGTTGTCGGTGTGGAGCATCGAGCCGTGGCCGGGCCTGCCCTCGGCGACCAGGCGCAGCCAGTGGAGGCCCTTCTGGGCGGTCTCGATCAGATAGAGACGGCGGTCGGGGCCGGCCTCCACCGAGAAGCCGCCGACCTCGCTGATCGCCTCGGCGCAGCCGTCGAAGAGGTCCCGGTGGTGCCGGACGAGATAGCGGGAACCGAGTCCGCTGCCCGCCTCCTCGTCGGCCATCCACGCGAACACCAGGTCGCGACGGGGACGGCGGCCCGTCCCGGCCCAGGAGCGGGCCAGGGCGAGCATCATCGCGTCCATGTCCTTCATGTCGATCGCGCCCCGGCCCCAGATCGCGCCGTCGCGCAGCTCCCCGGCGAAGGGCGGCACGGACCATTCGGAGGGGTCGGCGGGGACCACGTCGAGATGGCCGTGGACCAGGAGGGCGGGGAGGGCGGGGTCCCGGCCCGGTATGCGCAGGACGACATTGCCGCGGCGGGGGGCGGACTCAAGATAGACGGGGTCGAGTCCGGCGTCGTCGAGCCGTTCGGCGACGTACTCGGCGGCGCGGCGCTCGCCGGGGCCGCTGCCGTCACCGGGGTTGGAGGTGTCGATCCGCAGCAGGTCGGTGAGCAGGGTGAGGGCGTCGTCGGTGGCGTGGTTCATCGCTTGACCACGAATCCGCGCTTGTGGGCCCGGGTGACGAGGGTCGCCTCGCAGCGGACGAGGCCGGGGAGCCGGCCCAGGACGTCGACCTGGAAGTCGAAGAGGTCGTCCATCGCGGGCAGTACGGCGAGGATGTTGACTGCCTGGTTGCCGGCCACGACTCCGCAGTAGCGGACGGCGGGGTGCAGGGCCAGCTCCGCGGCGACCGGCTCTATGGCGGAGGGGACGGTCTCCAGCCAGAGCTCCGCCTCGACGCCGTAACCGAGCAGTTCGGGCTCGATCTCGGCGCGCAGCGCCACCGCGCCGCTGCCCAGCAGGCGTTCGGTCCAGCGCCGGGCGGTGGCCGGGACCACGCCGAGGCGTTCGGCGAGTTCGACCCAGCTGTAGCGGGCGTTCTCGACCAGCAGCTCGATCAGGCGGTGGTCGCTGGGCTGGAGCTCGAACCGATCACCGCTCTCGCGCACGCCGGGCGCGCCGGAGGAGACCACGGCTGCCTCCTCGGGTGTCAGATATCCGGCGTGCCAGGCGGTGGTGGGTTTGAGATGGCGCAGGGCCGGATAGCTGCGGGTGCTGCGGATGCCGTCGATGGCCGGCAGTTCGCCGGAGACCACGCGGTGGAGTGCGGCTCGGCCGTCGGCGACCAGTTCGCAGGAGACGTCGGCGTCACCGGTGACCACGGCGACCCAGCGGGTGTCGGCCCGCAGGGCGAGCGCTTCGGCGACCCGGTCGGCGCTGCCCGGTTCGACCTCGACCCGCAGATTGACGGTCTGTCCGAGCCCGGTGCGCAGTTCGTCGACGAAGGCGGTGAACCGCAGGGCGTCGGCGTCCACCAGGCGCTGGACACGGCGCGCGACCGTACGTTCCACCTCGCCGAGGGCCTGTGCGAGCGAGCCGTAGGGCACCCGGGCGTCGATCTGCAGCGCCGCGACGATGCGCCGATCAAGAGAGTCGAGGCTGTCTGAATCCATCACGATCAGAACAGTAGATGTCTGATCCGATTAATTTCAAGGCATGTCTTGTCTGAAAATAGATGTACTGGCAAGCTGTGCGCCATCTCACCGACAACCGAGGAAAGGAGCGCACGGATGGCCATGGCGACCACACCGCGCGGCCCGTTCGCTCCCGAGCGGCTGCACACCCAGGTGGCGATCGGGCAGCTGGACGTCCACTCCGCCGCCGAGGGCGGGCTGATCGTCTTCACCCGGCGCACGGTCGTCGGCGGACGGGACCGGATCGGCCTCTGGGCGCAGCCGTACGCCGGGGGCCCGGCCCGCCCGCTCACGGACGGCCCGTGGTGCGACACCCGGCCGCGCTTCTCCCCCGACGGCCGAAGCCTCGCCTTCCTGCGCGACGCGCAGCTGTACGTACTGGAGCTGCCGGACTCCGGACCGCGCCGGGTGGCAAAGTTCCCGCGCGGGGTCCAGGACTTCGACTGGGGGCCCGACGGCGGCTGGCTCGCCGTGCTCGCGGAGGACGGCGAGGCGCCCGAGGAACGGTACGAGGAGCCGCCGTACGCGATCGGCGGTGGCGGGCCCCGGGGCGGTGGGACGGCCTCGGGCGGGGCCGCGGGGGCGGACGCGACCGCGGAGGCCGAGGGTTCGGAAGCCGCGGGGGCGGAGACCGCCGGTTCGGAAACCGCCGGAGCACAGCACCCGCCCGCCGGGGACCGCGGGCCGACGTGCCGCGTGCTGGAGCGGGCCGGCTGGCGCCTGGACGGCGAGGGGCTGCTGCTGCACCCCCGTCAGGTGCACCGGGTGTCCCTCGACGGCCCGGTGCGGCGCCTCACCGACGGTCCGCGCTCCCTCGCCCGGCCCCGGGTGGGCCCGGACGGCACCGTGTACGTCCTCGCCGACCCCGGTCCCGACGCCGACCTGGCCCCCTGCCCCCAGGTGCACGCGATATCCGCGCAGGGGCTGCGCCCGGTCACCGCGATGGCCGGCGGTGTGGTCCGCCACCATGTCCGCGCGGACGGCACGCTCACCGTCGTCGGCCGCGCCGGGAAGGACCCGAGGGACCAGGACCCGCCGCAGGCGTTCCGTATCGACCCGGCCGCCGGCCGGGTCGAACCGCTGCTGACCGAGTGCGCGGACCGGTGGGTCGGCGCCCTCGGCGGCGAGAGCGATCTGCACGACTGGTGGACCGAGCCCGAGGACTGCGCCGAGGTCACCGCGGTCGCCCACGCCGACGGAGTACGTCCGTACGACCTGGTCACCGGCCGCCCGCTGGCGGAGCCCGGCACCGTCGCCGCCTCGCTCGCCCGGCACGGCGCGCTCACCGCCGCCGTCCTGGTGCCGCCGGGCACGATCGCCGCCCCGGAGGTGTACGCCCTGGACCCGGGCGCGCCCCCGCGCCGGCTCACCACCGGGGGCTCCGCCTGGCTGGACGACCGCGAACTGCCCACCGTGGAGCGGATCGAGGCGCCCGGCCCCGCCGGACCGGTCACCGTCCATCTGGTGCACCCGCCCGGCGCGGACCCGGCCGCGGCGCTGCCCACCGTGGTGTCCCTGCACGGCGGGCCCACCGGCCAGTGGGGCCCGCTGCCGAACCTCGAAGCGCTGCTGCTGGCCTCGGCCGGCTACCGGGTGGCGCTGCCCAACCCGCGCGGCTCGACCGACCGGGGCAGCGCCTGGGTCGGCGGTCTGTACGGGGCCTGGGGCCGGGCGGACGCCGAGGACGTGCACGCCGTCGTGGACCATCTGCTGGCCACCGGCCGGTCGGTACCGGGCCGCCTCGGCGTCTGCGGGCTCTCCTACGGCGGATTCCTCACCCACTGGCTGATCGCCACCGGCGACCGGTTCGCCGCCGCCGTGGCCGAGAACGGGGTCAGCAACCAGGTCTCCGCCTGGGCCAATTGCGACATCGGACCGGCGTACGGCGACGCCTGCGGCATGGGCGATCCGCTGGACGAGGAGGGCGCGGCCCGGCTGTGGGAGGCGTCTCCCCTGCGGCTCGTCTCCCGGATCCGCACCCCGCTGCTGATGCTCCAGGCGGAGGACGACCTGCGCTGCCCGCCCGCCGACAACGAGCAGCTGTTCCTGGCGCTGCGCAGGCTGCGCCGGACCGTCCGCTACGTCCTGTATCCGGAGTCCAGTCACCTGTACCAGGGCACCGGCCGCTTCGACCGGCGTGTGGACCGCCACCGCCGTCTCCTGGACTGGTTCCGGACCCACCTGCCCCTCGACAGCCAGTGAGAAAGGCCCGCGCCGCCATGTCCCGAAGAATCCGCCCGCGTCCCGGATGGGTCGCGCCGCTCGCCGTGGGGCTCGCCCTCACCCTGACCGCCGTCTCGCCGTCCCCGGGGACCGGGACGGAGGCCCCGGAACCGAAGTCCGCCCCGAGCGCCGCCACCGGCGGCGACTTCCGCATCGGCCACTCCCAGCCGATCGACAGCATCAACCCGTTCGGCCAGCAGAACATGATCTCCAACACGGTCAGCCTGCTCGGCTACGACCTGCTCCTCAACTACCGCACCTCGGACGGGCGTCCGGACCTGGAGAACTCCCTCACCGAGTCGTACCAGGCCTCCCCCGACGGCCGCACCTGGACCTTCAAGCTCCGCTCCGGTATCACCTGGTCCGACGGCAAGCCCCTGACCAGCGCCGATGTCCGATGGACCTATCAGGCGGTACTGGACAACGAGACCAACGTGCTGCGCGGCAACACCGAGAACGTCAAGAAGGTCTCCGCGCCCGACCCGCGGACCGTCGTCATCCAGCTCACCGAACCCGATGCCCGGCTGGAGTCCGCGGCCATCCCGATCCTGCCCGAGCACGTCTTCGCCAAGTACCCGATCGACTCGATCGACAAGGTGCCGATCCCGCTGCCCGCGGTGACCACCGCGCCCTTCCGGATCACCTCGTACGACAAGGGCGGCACCACCGTCCTCGGCGTCAACCCGAGCTTCAGGGGCACCCCTCCGGCGATGAAGCGCGTGCTCTTCGTCCACTACCAGGCCAGCGAGGCCGCGCTGCGCGACATCAAGCTCGGCAGCCTCGACATGGTCGCGGACGGCGACAGCAGCTGGGTCGCCAAGCTGAAGACGAACAAGGACATCACCGTCTGGAGCGCGCCGGCGCCCGGCTTCTCCGAGATCGCCTTCAACTCCTGCCCGCCCGGCGGAGCCGGGGCCTGCACCGGTCCGGCGAAGAACGTGAAGACCGCCGTCGTCCAGGACAAGGCCATCCGGAAGGCGCTCGCCTGGGGCATCGACCGGGCCGACCTCTCCAAGACCATCTACGCCGGGCAGAACCTGCCCGCCGACGGGCTGATCTCGCCGTACTACGCGCCCTACTACCGCAGCTTCGCCAAGGATCCCGAGATCGGCTACGGCTACGACCCCGCCAGATCCCGCGCCATCCTCAAGGAGGGCGGCTGGGACTGCAGTACCAAGCCCTGCGTCAAGAATGGGGTGAAGGCCCAGTTCGAGATGATGGTCCGCTCCACGTCCAAGCAGGACCAGAACGCCGTCCGCCGCATCCGGGCCTGGGCCTCCCAGATCGGCATCACCATCGACATGAGCGTGGTCACCGAGGACGCGCTCAACAACACCGTCTACAACCCGTCGAGCACGAAGGGGAAGTACGCCCCCAGCTTCGACGCCTTCTACTGGGCCTGGAGCGGCGAGGTCACCCCCGACCTCAACCTGGAGGTGCTGCGCACCGGCAGCTCCTGGTCCGACTCGTACTACTCCAACCCGGCATACGACAAGGCCTCGCTCGCCTCCGTACGCCAGATGGACATGCCCAAACGCGTCGCCGCCATGCAGGAGGCGCAGCGCATCGCCCTCACCGACCTGCCGTACATCCCCACCGTCTACTCCGCCGACATCATGCTCACCCGCAACGACCGCTGGCACGCCTTCCAGGCGTCTCCCAGCAGCGGCGCGGGCTCGCCGCTGGGCGCCAACTGGCTCCAGCTCACCGGACTCAAGCCGGGCCCCGCACCGGGCAAGTCCACCGCCTCGGCGGCCGGCGGAACGACACTGGGCACCCCCGCGTGGCTGGCGCTCGCCCTGCTCACCGCAGCCGGCGGATACGCGCTCGGCCGGCGGCGGGGCACCCGCCCCGCCGAGATCCGCGACTGGACCGACGAGTAGAGCGGGAGCAGTCAGATGACGACCTTCCGCCGCCTCACCGGCCGCGTGCTCACCGCGCTGGGCACCCTCGTCTTCGTCCTGGTACTCAACTTCGTGATCTTCCGGGCGATGGGCGACCCCAAGCACGACCTGGCCCGCAACCCGAACCTCACCGAGTCCGCGCAGGCCGCCCTGATCAAGGAGCGCGGACTCGACCAGAGCCAGTGGGTCCAGTTCACCCGCTATCTGAAGGACACCCTCACCGGGGACCTGGGCACCTCCTTCATCACCAACCGCCCGGTCTCCGACGAACTGCTCAACGCCCTGCCCAACACCCTGATCGTGGTCGGCGTCTCCACCGTGCTGGCCTCGCTGCTCGGCCCCTGGCTCGGCCTGCTCGCCGCCTGGAAACGCGGCCGCACCCGCGACACCCTCCTCACCCAGGGCTCGGTGGTGCTCTACTCCATGCCGAGTTTCTGGCTGGGCATGGTGCTGATCGCGGTCTTCGCGCAGTGGTGGCAGCTCCTGCCCACCGGTCTCGGCTCCACTCCCGGGTCCACCGCCACCGGCTGGGCCCACGTAGAGGACGTGGCCCGGCACGCGGTGCTGCCGGTCGCGACGCTGACCCTGGGCCTGCTGGCCCAGTACGCGGTCAATATGCGCAGCGCCGTGGTGGACACCATGCAGGAGGACTACGTCCTGACCGCGCGCGCCATCGGGCTCGCCCCGCGCGCGGTCCGCAACCGGCACATCGTCCGCAACGCGATGCTCCCCGTCGTCACCGTCATCGGCCTCAACCTGGGTTTCGTGCTGGGCGGCGCGATCACCGTGGAGGCGCTGTTCTCCTGGCCCGGCATCGGCCAGCTGACCTTGGAGGCAATCCACGGCAAGGACTACCCGATGCTCCAGGGGCTGTTCCTGCTCTCGTCCGCCCTGGTGATCGCGATGAACCTGGCCACCGATCTGCTGTACGGCAGGCTCGATCCGCGGATCCGGGACTGATGCCGTCCATGAAGGAGGTGCCGCCCATGAAGGAGGGGACGATGAACGTATCCACGCCGGCAGCGACCGCGGAGCACCGCGCCACCGCCCGGCGGCTGCTCGGGGAGGGACGCGGCGGGCGGCGGGAGAGGGCCGCCGCGGCCGTGCGGGCCGTGCTGCGGGACCGGCGCGGGGCCATCGGCGCCGTACTGCTTGCCGTGTTCACGCTGATGGCGCTGCTCGCGCCGTGGCTGGCGCCGCAGGATCCGAAGGCGGCCGGCTCCTTCTCGCCGGACATCCTCGACGGACCCAGCGGGGCACACTGGCTCGGCACCGACGAGAACGGCCGCGATCTGCTGTCCCAACTGCTCCTGGGAGCCCAGGACACCATGCTGGTCGGGTTCACGGCCGCCCTGGTGTCCTCGGTGATCGGCACCACGGTGGGCATCGCGGCCGGGTACTTCGGCGGCTGGACCGACCGGGTGCTCAATGTGCTGAACGACTGGTTCCTGGTGCTGCCGATGATCCCCGTGACGGTGCTGGCGGCGAGCCTGCTCGGCAACCGGGCGGCGGATCTGCCGCTGGGCCGGACCAGTGTGCTGATCCTGGTCATCGGACTGTTCGGCTGGGCCGGGACCTCGCGGATCGTGCGCGCGGAGGTGCTGTCGCTCAAACGCCGTGCCTTCGTGGAGCGTTCGGTGGTGCTGGGCGCCGGGCGGCTGCGGGTGATCCGCACCCAGATCCTGCCCAATGTGATGCCGCTGGTCCTCGCCAACGCGGTGGTGTACGTGGCGCTGGCCGTGCTCACCGAATCGACCCTGTCCTATCTGGGCCTCGGCGACCCCGACCGCTTCTCCTGGGGCGGCATGCTCCAGGCCGCGCAGGACGCCGGGGCGATGAGCAGCGGGGCCTGGGGCTACTTCCTCGCGCCCGGTCTGGGCATCACCCTGGTCGTGCTGGGGTTCTCCCTGCTCGGCCACGCCATCGAGACCCGTGTCGACCCACGTCTCAGGGAGCAGCGATGACCGCCCCGACCACCACCGCGACGGAGGGCACGGCGGTCCGGCCGCTGCTCTCGGTCCGTGAACTGACCGTCGTACGGCGGGATCTGCCCGAGGCGAGGATCGTCGACGGCGTCGGCTTCGAGGTGCACCGGGGCGAGGCCCTGGGCCTCGCGGGGGAATCCGGCTGCGGCAAGACGACGACCGCGCTGGCCCTGCTGGATCTGCTGCCCGGCGGTCTGGTACGCGCCGGGGGCGAGCTGCACCTGGACACCGAGCGCGGACCGCGCCCGCTGCACACCCTGTCCCCGCGCGGTATGCGCGCGGTGCGCTGGCGGCGGATCTCTCTGGTGTTCCAGGGCGCCATGAACGCCCTCGACCCGGTGATGCGCGTCGGCGACCAGATCCGCGAGGCCGTCCGGCTGCACCGGACCGAGCTGGACCGGACCGCGGCCACCGCCCGCGTCCGCGAACTCTTCGAGCAGGTACGGCTCGACCCGGCCCGCGTGCGCTCCTATCCGCACGAGTTCTCCGGCGGCCAGCGCCAGCGGCTCATGATCGCGCTCGCCCTGGCGTGTGAACCCGATCTGGTCATCGGCGACGAGCCGACCACCGCGCTGGACGTCATCACCCAGCGGCAGATCCTCGACCTGCTGGACGAGCTGCGCAGAGAACTGGATCTGTCGGTCCTGCTGATCACCCACGATCTGTCCGTCCTCGCCGATACCTGCGACCGGATCGCGGTGATGTACGCGGGCCGCGTCGTCGAGACGGGCACCGTCGACGAGGTCTACGGCACGCCCCGGCACCCGTACACCCAGCGGCTGCTCGCCTCCTTCCCCGCCGTGGGCGGGCCGCGCGAACTGCCGCCGCCGATCCCCGGGTCACCGCCCGACCCGGCGGCGCCGGAGCCGGGGTGCGCGTTCGCGCCCCGGTGTCACCGGGTCGAGGACCGGTGCCGTACCGCGGCGCCCGAGGCCCGTACGGAACCCGGCGGGCGGCACACCGCCCGCTGCCATCTCCTTCCCTGGCCCGCCGTGAACGAGGAGGCCGCACGATGAGCGACACGACGACCAGCCCCCGGGGCGGGACGGCGGCCGCCCCGCTCTTCGAGGCCGAGGGCCTCTGCGTGACCTTCCCCGGACGCGGTCGCGGGCCGGGGCGCGCCACGACCGTCGACGCGCTCCGGGGGGTGGATCTGGCCTGGGCCGAGGGGGAGGTACTGGGACTGGTCGGGGCGTCCGGGAGCGGCAAGTCGACACTGGGCCGGACCCTGATGGGGTTGCAGCAGCCGAGCAGCGGGGCCGTGCGCTTCCGCGGCGAGGCCCTGACGGGGCCGCGCGACCGGGCCTTCCGGCGCCGGGTGCAGATGGTCTTCCAGGATCCGTACCAGTCGCTCAACCCGCGGCGGACGGTGGGCGCCCAGGTGCTCGAAGGGCTCGATGTGCACGGGATCGGCGCGCCCGGACAGGAGCGGACGGCGCTCGCGGTCGCCGCCATGGAACGGTGCGGACTGGCCCCGGTCGAACGGTACTGGCACCGCTATCCGCACCAGCTCTCCGGCGGCCAGCGGCAGCGCGTCGTCATCGCCGCCGCCGTGGCACTCGGCCCCCAGGCGCTGATCTGCGACGAACCGGTCTCCGCGCTGGATGTCTCGATCCGCTCCCAGGTGCTGGGGCTGCTCGCCGAGCTGCGCCGCGAGGAGGGCATCGGGCTGCTGTTCATCACCCATGACGTGGGCCTGGCGTGGGCGCTGTGCGACCGGGTGGCGGTGCTGCACCACGGGGAGCTGGTCGAGTGCGGCGGTGTGGAGGAGGTGTTGGGGTCACCGCGGCACGCGTACACGCGGGAGCTCCTGGCGGCGGTGCCGGCGCCGCACGGCTGAGAGCCTGTCGGGTGGCTGGTCGTGTGTGGAGTGTGACGACGGGGTGCTGCCCTGGGGGTGTGGGCCGACACGACGGGCCTGCTGCCGGTCGTCATGGTCACCCCCGCGTCCGTGCAGGACCGGGCCGGAGGCCGCATCGTCCTGGCCCGCCCCGCCGCGGGCCTGCGCACGGCCGGTCTGGTGCGGGCCGACGGCGGATACGCCAACTCCGTTGATTCCACGCCGCGGGGGCGGTGGGCGGCCATTGCTCCTGAGCCGGCCGGGCACGTTGCCGCCGTCGGCTTCGACCCGGACTCAGGCCGGCTCATCGTGTGCCCGGAGTCGACGGGCTGCGCGACGAAGGCGCGGCTGGAGCAGACCCGCCTCATCGCGGCCGCCAACGAGGCCGCGGGCCGTGCGGTCGTGCGCGCCCTGCGGATCCTGCCGCCCGGAACCGTGCCCGCCCCCGACTCGGCCGACGCTCCCACGGGCCCGGCCGCCGGCCGGCCGATCGATGAGTTCCGGGTCGTGCGGAGGTCACAGCCTGGACCGCCGGCAGACTGACGCGCTCGTACCCGAAGGAGACGCATGGCACAGCTCATCTACTCGATGATCACCTCGCTCGACGGCTACGCCGAGGCGGCGGAGGGCGGCCTCGGCACCGGGGCCGACGACCAGGAGGTGCATACCTTCATCAACGACCTCTTCCGCCCCGTCGGCACGTACCTCTACGGCCGGCGGATGTACGAGACGATGGTCTACTGGGAGACCGCGCACACCGAGCCCGACCAGCCGCCGCACATCCTGCAGTACGCCCGCGACTGGCAGGCCGCGGAGAAGATCGTGTACTCCACGACGCTTGAGTCGGTGTCCAGCGCGAAGACCAGGATCGAGCGGACCTTCGATGTGGACGCGGTGCGCAAGCTCAAGGCCGAGGCTGATCACGATCTCACCGTCGACGGCCCGAACCTCGCGGCCCAGGCGATCGCGGCCGGTCTGGTGGACGAGTACCACCTGTTCATGACCACGAGCGTGGTCGGCGGCGGCAAGCGGTTCTTCCCCGACGGCGTGCGCCTCGATCTCAAGCTGGTCGAGGAGCGTGCCTTCGACAGCGGACTGATCTACGCGCGCTACCGGACCCGCTGAGCCGCACCGGTTGGTCTCACCTGCCGACGGCCGAGCCGGGGCAGGTGAGACCGGGCCGCAGGCGAGGAAGGGGGCGCGTGCTGTGGCCGCATGGGTTCGCCGGGTCGGGAAGGGCATCCGCTGGGGCCTGGCCGCGCTGAAGTCGATCCGCGCCGCCCGAGTGGTCATGCCATGAGCCCCGAGCAGGATTCCCCGCGGCACCGTCGCGCCAGGGCTCAGGTCGTCTTGGTCTGGCCGCCGTCGATGAGGAATTCGGCGCCTGTGATGTTCGCGGCGCGGGGCGAGGCCAGGAAGAGCGCGAGGTCGGCGACCTCCTGAGGTTCGGTGAAGCGTCCCGTGGTGATGCCCATCTGCTGGGGCACCACCACGTCCATGGCCTCCTGGGCAGTGGTTCCCGCGCCGGCCGCCACGGCGTCGGCGAAGCCGCCGGGGGCGGTCCAGAACGGGGTGCGGACCGGTCCCGGAGCAATGGCGTTCACCCGTACGCCGCGCGGCGCGAACTCCTCCGACAGCGACTTGGTCAGGCTGGTCAGCGCGGCTTTGGCCGCCGAGTAGTCCACCACCGTGGGGAAGGGCTGCCGGGCGTTGATGGAACTGATGTTGACGACCGCGCCTCCGCCGTCCGCGAGCAGGTGCGGCAGCGCGGCGCGGCTGGCGCGGACGGCGCTGAAGAAATTCAGGTCGAAGCCCCGCTGCCACTGTGCGTCGTCGATGGCGAGGAAATCGGTGCGGGGCTCGGTGGCTCCGACATTGTTGACCAGGACGTCGATCCTGCCATGGCGTTCCATCGCCGCCTGGATCAGTGCATCCACGCCTTCGCCGGTAGCCAGATCGCCGGCGGCGAAGGCCACGTCGTATGTCTCGCGCAACGCGGCCAGCTCAAGGGTCTCGGAACGGCTGCCGGCGACCACACGCACGCCCTCATGCAGGAACGCCTCGGTGATGGCCAGGCCGATGCCCTTGCTGGCACCGGTGACGACGGCGACTTTGCCGGTGAGCTCCAGATCCATCGCACGCACTCCTGTGTCATGAACTCGGCATGGATTTTTCTCACAGATCGGGGTATTCACGGGCATTGTGTGCGTCGGATCCCCTGCGTCCTCGCAGGCACGCCGTGCCCTGCTGTCGGGGTGTGAGACCACCGTCAGCTGCGGTCGGTCCTCGACGGATCCTCTGGCCCTGGAGATCGCATCGGCCTCATCCTCCGGTGTGCGTCCAGCCGCACCGTCCGCGACCGCGACCGCCGGAGGCGTCCGCTGGTGTGCACCCCGATGTCACGCAGTTCTTCACTCAGCCGCTCGCAGAGCAGACCGGACACTTCCGGCGCGCCTACGCCCCCATCGAGAAGTCGGTCTGCCGACGGCTGCAAACACCTGGAGAAACCGCGCAGCCTTGTATTCCTGGTCGGTCAGTCTGCGCACACGGGCAGGCTCGCTCACCGCACCTGCAGCGGTGGGATCAGACGTCACCGCACATCCAACCGCCACGACCGCCAACCCGGCGCACCTATGCGGTCACAGCACCTCGACCGCGGGCAGCACGGCGTCGTGCGGGGTGTCGCCCAGGACCACCTTCATCGCGCCCGTGTCGGCGGCGCGGGAGAAGACGTCGTACGCCTCCTCCATCTGATCCCGCTCGAAACGGTGGGTGACCAGGGCGGTCGAGGAGATCTTCCCCGCCGCCGCCATGCGCAGCAGCAGCGGTGTGGAGAAGGTGTCGACCAGGCCGGTCGTGATGGTCACGTCCTTGATCCACAGATCCTCCAGATGGAGGGTCGCGGGTTTGCCGTGGACGCCGATGTTGGCGACCCGGCCGCCGGGGCGGACCGTCCGGGTGCACAGGTCGAAGGTCTCGGGCAGGCCGACCGCTTCGATCGCCACGTCGGCGCCGAGGCCGTCGGTGAGATCGGCGACGAGCCGTTCGGGATCCTCGGCACTGAGGACCGTGGCGTCGGCGCCCATCGCCCGTGCGGCGGTCAGCCGGGATTCGGCGAGGTCGACGACAATGATCCGTTCGGGGGTGTAGAGCCGGGCGGTGGCGACGGTGGCGAGCCCGATGGGGCCGGCGCCCACGATGACAACGGTGTCTCCGGGCTTCACCCGGCCGTTGAGCACGCCCACCTCGTAAGCGGTGGGGAGGATGTCGGCCAGCAGCACCGCGTCGGCGCCGTCGACCACGCTGGTCAGCGGATGCAGGGAGAGGTCGGCGAAGGGCACGCGGACGTACTCGGCCTGGGTTCCGTCGATCAGATGGCCCAGGACCCAGCCGCCGCCACCCTGACACTGCCCGTAGTGGTTCTCACGGCAGAAGCGACACCTCCCGCACGGGGAGATGCAGGAGATCAACACCCGGTCACCGGGGCGGACGGTGCGGACCTCGGCCCCCACGTCCATCACCTCGCCCACGGCCTCGTGCCCCAGGATTCTGCCGGGCGTCACCTCGGGCACGTCCCCCTTGATGATGTGCAGGTCGGTGCCGCAGATCGACACCGTGTCGACCCGGACGATCGCGTCGGCGGCGTCCTTGACCCCGGGGTCCGGCACATCCCGCCAGGAGGTTCGCCCCGGGCCTTCGAAGACGAGCGCTTTCATCGCGGTGACCTCGCTCTCTCATGTAGCGGCTGGGCACCTTCAGCGTCCCGCGGGCAAGGGGATCGGGCATCCGGGGCGGCTCGGCTCGGGCGACCACCGCCTGCCCCACCGAGCCGACCAGGAAGCCAGCGAGTCCACTCAGCCCCCGGGATCCCGGAACCAGCAGGTCAGCGCCTTCCGCAGCCTCGGGCAGCACCTCCCCGGGCCGACCGGTGAGCTGTTTCATGACCACATTGAGATCAGGATGGCTCTGCCACGGTTCCTGGGCCGCTTCGCGGGGGACACGCCCTGACCAGTGACGCTGGGTCTCTTCGCCCCTGAGCGGAGCCTGACCGAGGGGCACCGGTTCCCAGACGTTCACGAGTTTCAGCGCCGGCCCGCGCAGGCTCGCTTCCCTGACGGCCCAGTGGGCGGCGGCGAGGCTCTCCCGGGATGGTCGAGACCGACGCTGACGGTGCGGGACAGGTGCACCTCCTGAGGCGGCGGTGGCTGGGGGGCGGCCTCTTCCGGCAAACGCCGGGACGCGAACGGGCGAGGTGTCACAGATCCCGGTGAAGAGTCGACCACTCCCCTGCCTCAGAGCCCGCCGGTGCGGCCGGACGGGGCGCCGACGCGCGGCTGTCGGCCCTGTGGCGGGATGCTGAAGGCCCGGGCGAAAGGAGATCCCCTTGCCCCAGCGCGCCGACGACCCCAGCGGGAGACGGTATCCGTTCCTTCCCCGGATGCCGGGAATCACGCTGCTCGCCGGATACCGGCGCTCCTGGCTGCGGGGCGACCTGCTGGCCGGGATGACGGTCGCGGCGTACCTCGTACCCCAGGTCATGGCTTACGCGAGCGTCGCGGGACTACCACCGGTCACCGGACTGTGGGCGGTCCTGCCCGCACTGGCCCTCTACGCGCTGCTCGGCTCGTCCCGGCTCCTGTCCGTCGGCCCCGAATCGACGACCGCGCTGATGACCGCGGCCGTCGTCGGACCACTTGCGGCCGGAGACCCCGCACGCTACGCCGCGCTGGCCGCTGCGGTCGCGGTCGCGGTCGCACTGCTGTGCCTGGTGGCCTGGGCCGCCCGGCTCGGATTCGTTGCCGACCTGCTGTCCCGGCCGGTCCTCATCGGCTATCTGACCGGGATCGCCCTGATCATGATCGTGGACCAGCTCCCCCGGCTCACCGGAGTCACCACCACGGGAACGGAGTTCTTCCCCCAGGTGCTGTCGTTTCTGCGGAATCTCTCCGGCGCCGAACCGGCGACCATATGGTTCAGCACCGCGCTCCTGGCCTTCCTCTTCGCGGTGCCGCGCCTCTGGGGAACCGTCCCCCGGCCGCTTCTGGCAGTTGTGCTCGGCACCGCCGCCGTCGCGCTCTTCGGCTGGGAGAAGCACGGCATCGCGGTGGTCGGGGCGATCCCCTCCGGGCTGCCCGCCCCCGCACTGCCCGACCCGGGCGAGCTTCCCCGCCTGCTGCTGCCCTCCCTGGGCGTCCTGCTCGTCGGCTACAGCGATGTGATCCTCACCGGACGCGCCTTCGCCGACCGCGACGACCGCAGGTGGCACGACCCCAACCAGGAGCTACTGGCCCTGGGGGCGACCAATCTCGGCGCGGGCGTCTTCCAGGGCTTCCCCGTGAGCAGCAGCGCCAGCCGCACCGCCCTCGCCGTGTCGGCGGGCGGACGCAGCCAGGCGTACTCGATCACCGCCTGTGCGGCGGTGATCGCCGTGCTGCTGTTCCTCAGCCCCGTCCTCGCCCGGATCCCGGTCCCCGTCCTGGGTGCGCTCGTCGTCTACGCGGCGGTCCGGCTGATCGACCTGGCCGGGTTCCGGCGCCTGGCCGCCTTCCGCCGACGGGAGTTTCTCCTGGCCGTGAGCTGTCTGCTCGGCGTACTCGCTCTCGGGATCCTCTACGGCGTCCTCGTCGCGGTGGGCCTGTCCGTGGCCGAGCTCCTCAGCCGTGTCGCCCGCCCGCACGACGCCGTCGAGGGGCTCGTGCCCGGCATGGCCGGCATGCACGACGTCGACGACTACCCGAAGGCGCGCACCATCCCCGGTCTGCTGGTCTACCGCTACGACTCCCCTCTCTTCTTCGCCAACGCCGAGGACTTCAAGCGCCGGGCGCTGGCCGCCGTGAACGAACAGACCGAACCCGTCCGCTGGTTCGTGCTCAACACCGAGGCGAATGTGGAGGTCGACATCACCGCGCTGGACTCCGTGGAGGAACTACGGCGGGAACTGACCGGACAGGGCATCGTGTTCGCCATGGCCCGGGTCAAACAGGACCTGCGCGACCCGCTGGACGCGTACGGGCTGACCGAGTCGGTCGGCACCGATCTGATCTTCCCGACCCTCCCGACCGCCGTGGCCGCCTACCGGAAGTGGTGTGGGGAACAGACGGACACGTGAGATACGAACTCCGGTGAAGCCAGCCCGTCAACCGGTTGGAGGGTACCGGGATGCTCCGGTGGCCCGGCGCCGGCGGACATCAGCCGGGCACCAGCACTGCGGCGCCGTTCACCCGGTCGGCCGCCAGGTCGGCGAGCGCCCGGTCGGCCCGGCTCAAGGGGTAGGGGCTCACGGTGACCCGGATGCCGACGCGCTCGGCCAGATTCAGGAAGTCCCGCCCGTCCCGGCGGGTGTTGGAGGTGACGCTGCGCAGATTCCGCTCCTGGAACAGATGGCGCTGATAGTTCAGCACCGGGATGTCGGAGAGGTGGATACCGGCGACGGCGAGGGTCCCGGACCGGTCCAGAGCCTCCAGCGCAACCGGCACGAGGTCCCCCACCGGGGCGAAGAGGATCGCCGAGTCCAACGGCTCGGGCGCCCGGTCGTAGGCGCCGCCCGCCGACGCCGCACCGAGTTCCAGAGCGAGCGCCCGCGCCCGCGCCGACCGGGTCAGCACATGAACCGTGGCGCCCTCGGCGAGTGCCACCTGGGCGGCCAGATGCGCCGACGCGCCGAAGCCGTAGATCCCCAGCCGTCCGCCCTCGGGCAGTGCGCTGCGCCGAAGCGCCCGGAAGCCGATGATCCCGGCGCACAGCAGAGGCGCGAGCAGCGCCGGGTCCCGGTCCTCCGGCAGCCGGTAGGCAAACGCCTCCGGAACCACGGCCGTCTCGGCGAACCCGCCGTCAGCGTCCCACCCCGTATAGATGGACCGCGGGCAGAGGTTCTCCCGGCCGGCCCGGCAGTACGCGCAGCTCCCGCAGGTGCCGCGCAGCCAGGCCCCGCCCGCCCGGTCACCGACGCGGAACAGGCTGACCCCTTCGCCCACGGCCTCGACCCGGCCGACGGTCTCATGACCGGGAATCGCGGAGGGGCGGTGCGGTACGAGATCCCCCTCGGCCAGATGCAGATCCGTACGGCACACACCGCACGCCTCCACCCGCAGCAGCAGCTCCCCCGGGCCGGGCGCCGGCGTCTCCCGCCGGACCCGCTCCAACGGCCCGGCGTCGATCGGCCCCGGTGTCCCTACAGCCCAGCCACTGTGCGTGGCAGGCGTGGACGCGGAAACGGCCATGGTTCAAGGCTGCTGCATGTGCTCGGTCGGGGCAAGCGGGTCCGCCCGGGCTGCCGGAACTCCGAACCACAGAGGGTGGACGTCCTTGGGCGATTCCGGCAACGCAGCGAGGGGGTATCTCCCGGGCCGCCGGGCCCGGGGGGCGTGCGTGCAGGGCGTCGCAGGCCGGGCGGGACTTCCGGAAAACGCCCTGAGGCTCAGTCCGCCGACGACAGGGCGTGCCACGCTCCGGTCGCCATCGTCTCGGGGGGAACCAGGTCCGGCGCCGTCAGCCAGTGCCGCAGGACGCCGATGAAGGCGCCCGCCGCGCAGTGCGCCCGAAGCGCGACGCCGGAGCCGTCCCGCGGTCCGGCGGGGTGCGCGGTCAGCTGGTGCGCGACCTGCTTGGCCACCAGGTGCTGCAGGCGGTTGAGGAAGCGGGCGGAGCCGCACGGGCCCAGCATGCGCCGGTAGAGCACGACATGGGACTCGATGTGGCGGAAGACGTCGACGAAGGCCGACGGTGTCCGGCGCGGGCCGTCCACCAGCGGGCAGCGCGCCAGCAGCGCCACCAGTCCGGTCAGTTCGTCCTCCGTGGCGTCGAGCAGCAGCGCGTCACGGTCGCTGTAGTGCTGATAGACCGTCGCGCGGTTCACCGTCGCCCGCTCGGCCACGTCCGCGATGGTGATGCCGGTCAGCTCGCGCTCGGCGGCCAGTTCCAGTGCGGCCGACCGCAACAGCGCCCGGGTCCGCAGCACGCGCGGATCGACGCGTTTGGTGCCGGGCTCCGTCGTGTCGGACATCCGGCCAGGCTACCTCGGTATCCGACAGATGTCGCAGAGTGGTCCGGCGGCCCGGTGGCGGTGCCCGCACGGTGTGCCCGGCCGGACGGTCACGTCGGCGCGTGCCCGTACCCCCCGGAACGCCGTGCCCGGTCGGATGCCGCAAGGGGCTCACCCACCCGGGACCACTATCCAACACGTGTTGCCAACACGACATGTGTTGTGGAACGTTGGGGCGGTTGCTCTTCCGGACGAGAGAAAGAGATCGACGTGACGCCCCATCAGGAGCGAGCCCTGGCGGACGACTCCGAACACATCGATCCCGACCTGTGGTGGCTCGCCGCCATCATGGCCTTCGGCAGCTTCGCCGGGCTGCTGGACGCCACCATCACCAACGTCGCGATCGGACCGCTGGCCACCGCCTTCGACACCGAGATCGCCACCGTCCAGTGGGTGGTCACGGGGTATCTGCTGGCCATCACCGCCACGCTCCCGCTGGGAGCCTGGGCGATGGCACGCTTCGGGGCGCGGCGGACACTCGTCTTCTCTCAGGTCGCGTTCCTGCTCGGGTCCCTCCTTTCGGGGCTTGCCTGGGACGCGCCCAGCCTGATCGGGTTCCGCATCCTCCAGGGCATCGGCGCCGGCCTCGCCCTTCCCGTGGGACAGGCCCTGATCGCCCAGGCGGCCGGACCCCGCCGCCTTACCAGACTGATGTCCATCGTCACCGTCCCGGCCCTGTTCGCCCCGCTCCTGGGCCCCTCGCTCGGCGGTGTCCTGGTGGACCACGCCGGCTGGCGGTGGATCTTCCTCATCAACGTGCCGTTCTGTGTCGTGACCATCGCCCTGGTCCTGTGGCGGGTGCACAACGTCATCGCCCCCTCGAAGGACGCCGTCCTCGACACGCTCGGCCTGGTGCTGCTCGTTCCCGCGCTCGCCGGGCTCGTCTACGGACTCTCCGAGGCCGGTGCGTCCGGCGGGTTCACCGGCGCCAAGGCCCTCACCGGTCTGACCGCCGCCCTCGTCCTGGGTGCCGCGTTCGTCGCGCACGCGCTGCGCCGGCGCGCCGAGGGCGTGCTCGACCTGCGGCTGTTCCTCGTCCGCGACTTCGCGGCCGGCACTCTGACCAGCATGGTCATGGCCGTCGCGATGTACGGCGTACTCATCCCGCTGCCGCTGTACTTCCAGGTGGTCCAGGGCACCGGCGTGCTGGTCTCCGCGCTGCTGCTGCTGCCGCAGAGCGTGGGCTACCTCATCGCGATCACCCTGCTCCAGCGGCTGACGGCGGCTTTCGGGGTGCGCACCGTCACCCTGGCCGGCGTGGTCCTCGTCGGTGTGGGGACCCTGCCGTACGTGGTCATCGACGCCGATCCGGACCAGTTCCTGCTGAGCGCGGCGCTGGTCGTGCGCGGCATGGGGCTGGGCGCCTCGATGATGCCGACCATGACCGCCGCGTTCAGCAGCGTACCCACGGAGGTCGTACCACGCGCCACCAGCGCCTTCCACGTCTTCCAGCGCATCGGCGCCTCGCTGGGCACCGCCGTGCTCGCCGTGGTGCTCCAGAGCGAGGCGCTGCGCCGTCTGCCCGCCCGGGTCCCGGGTCTGACGGCCGTACTGCCCGACAGCGCCGTGGCCCACGGGCTCGCGACGTCCTTCCGGGCGCCGTTCTGGTGGGCCCTGGCCTTCACGGCGCTCGCGCTCGTGCCCGCCTTCTTCCTGCCCGGCCGTCGGCCGCCCGCCGCGGCCGACAAGGCCGACGAGCCCGCCGCGCGAACCGGCGCCGCGCCCGTGCCGTCCGAGTAGAACGGCGGGACGACTCGCAGGAATCCCCCGCTCCGCCGGACCCGGACCTCACGACGCCGGCTCACCGGTGCCGAGGGCCAGGTAGGGGGCGAACTGCTCGGCCACCGCCGCCGCTACGGCTGACGCGCCGAGGGTGCCGTCGACCTCGATGACGCGGATGCCGAGACGGCGGGCGCTCCGTGCCGCGTCCTCGGCGACCAGGCGGTCCCGGGCGACGCGGTTGGCCTGAGCGCGGGCAGGGTCGCTCACCGGGACGTCGAGAGCGCCCGCGCGGGGCAGGGTACGGAGTTGGTGCTGCCGGAAGTCCTCGGTGGGGACGAGGACGACCATCCGCCGGGGTGAGTCGATCAGGGGCGCGACCAGCTCCGGTCGCAGGCCCCAGCCCTCCGCGATGGCCGGTCTGCCGGTGAACAACGCGCGCAGGTCGTCCAGCGCCCACGCGAACCGGACCGGGAAGCCCGCCAAGGTCTCGGAGGCCATCTCCTCCGGGCTCCGCTCCACCCAGACGTGGTCGAGGGTCGGGCCCTGTACCGGCTCACCCAGGGCGATCCGGCGCGCGACCCGGCGGTCCTGGTGGCTGCGGGAGTCGTGGTAGTCGTAGTGATAGACCGTCAGGCCATGTGTGGCGGCGATGAGTTCGGCCACCGTCGACTTGCCCGACCACTGCGCCCCGCCGATCCACAGCGTGCGGTGGAGGCTGCCGTACGGGTCCCGGATGTCTGGCATGGACGCCCTCCCGTGGGAGAACGGCGCAGACCGCCGCCCGGAACTGGTTGTCCGGGTTTGCCAGTGAAGATTGCAGTCTCGTTTTCCTGGCACGGTTGCCAGAGAGTGGAAGAGGAGGGGTACGAGGACGAGGTACACGACGAGGGGGTACGCCCACGATGGCGCTGTCGACCGCGTCCCGCCGTTCGATCTCGCTGACGCGACGATGACTCACCGGGACCTGACGGTCCGTATACGTACCGTGTCAGCAGGCGAGTCCAGCGCATGGGGGTGGACGGGTGCCGGGGCGCCGGCGGCGTCGGGCGCGGTGGGCGCCGGGCGCGGCGCCGGTCGAGTGCGCGCGGTGCCGGTCGGGTACGCGCGGTGCGCGCTGTGTGCGTGTCACGGGCGCACCAACACCTTGAGGTTGGCGCGGGTGTCCATCCTCCGGTAGGCGTCGGCGACCTCGTCCAGCGTGACCTCGGCGTCGAACACCCGGCCCGGTTCGATACGGCCCTCCAGGACGTCCGGGACGGCCGCGTCGATGTAGGCGCGCACCGGTGCCGGCCCGCCGGTCAGGCCCGCGTTCTTCCCGAACAGCGAGCCGACGCCCACCGGGGCCTCCTCGTACTGCGGTACGCCGACCCGGGAGATGATCCCGCCGGGGCGCACGACACCGTACGCCTGCTCGTACGCGGGCATCAGCCCCACCGCCTCCAGGACGACGTGGGATCCCTCGCCGCCGGTCAGCTCCATCACCCGGGCAACGCCTTCCTCGCCCCGCTCGGCCACCACCTCGGTGGCACCCCATTCGCGGCCCAGATCGGTGCGGGTCCTGTGGCGGCCCATGAGGATGATCCGTTCGGCGCCCATGCGCCCGGA
This sequence comes from Streptomyces sp. NPDC004609, assembly GCF_042873655.1. Taxonomy (NCBI): domain Bacteria; kingdom Bacillati; phylum Actinomycetota; class Actinomycetes; order Kitasatosporales; family Streptomycetaceae; genus Streptomyces; species Streptomyces sp. NPDC004609. The sequence goes on from NZ_JBIALS010000040.1 coordinate 28,301, forward strand.
TGCCAGCACGGCGGACAGGCCCACGGCACCGTCGCCGATCACCGTGACCGTCTTCCCCGCGGACACTCCGCCCATGTGGGCGGCGTGGTAGCCGGTGAGGTACACATCGCTCAGGGTCAGCAGGGACGGCAGCAGCGCCACGTCGGCGTCCCCGGGGATTTTCACCAGGGTGCCGGAGGCCTGCGGTACCCGGACGGCCTCGGCCTGTGCCCCGCCCACCCCGCCCGTTCCGTACCAGCCGCCGCGCGGACAGGCGGTTTGGAAGCCGTCGCGGCAGATCGCGCAGGTGTTGTCCGCGAACGCCCACGGTGAGACGACGAAGTCGCCCTTCTTCAGGCCGGTGACCTCGGATCCGGTCTCCTCGACGACCCCGAGGAATTCATGGCCCATCGGCACGCCCTCGTCCGTGACGGCCATGGAGTGGTAGGGGTGCAGGTCCGATCCGCAGACGCAGGTCAGGGTGACGCGTACGAGCGCGTCCGTGGGGTCCACGATCCGGGGTTCGCGGGCCTCCTCGACCCGAACGTCCCCGGGACCGTACATATATGTAGCTCGCATCGATATCACGCCTCTCGAACCAGGGGCTTCTTCCAACATCCACCAGATCCCCGCACGGCGCTCGGCGGCGGACCGGGACGCGCCCCGGACCAGGGTTCGGGTGAGCGAGAAGGCCCCCGGCCGCCGCCCTGATACCGCCCGGCCCGACAGCGATCTCCGGCGCGGCCGTCCGGCGCCGTCGATGCGGCGCGGCTACGCAGCGGCGGTTTCGGTGACTGAGTGTGATCCGGCGCGGCGCTCCCGCCCGACCGCACCAACCGCACCAACCGCACCAACCGCACCAACCGCTGTGGACGTTCGAGGGCATGCGGCCGCTCGTCGTCGCAGCCCTGATCGCCCGGCCCGGCGAACCCTCGCGGCCACGGCAGCGGGGCTCGACAGCCGCCCTGGGCGACCCGGGTTCCGGAGCGCTGAAACCCTCGTGAAACCGCGCTGAATGCGCCCTGCCGCAACCTCTGCGGCATGACGACCACGACAACGCCCCCCTCGGCCATCGCGGCCCAGGGGCTGCGCAAGGCATACGGGGACAAGACGGTCCTCGATGGGATCGACCTGGTGGTGCCCGCCGGGTCTGTGTTCGCGCTGCTGGGGCCGAACGGCGCCGGCAAGACCACCGCCGTGAAGATCCTGTCCACCCTCGTCACCGCCGACGCCGGTGACCTGCGCGTCGGCGGCCACGACCTGGCGGCCGACCCGCAGGCCGTACGGGCCGCGATCGGTGTCACCGGACAGTTCTCCGCCGTCGACGGTCTGATCACCGGTGAGGAGAACATGCTCCTGATGGCCGACCTGCACCACCTGCCCCGCGCCGAGGGGCGGCGCACCGCCGCCGAACTCCTCGAACGCTTCGACCTCACCGAGGCGGCAAAGAAGCCCGCCTCCACCTACTCCGGCGGCATGAAGCGCCGCCTCGACCTCGCCATGACCCTCGTCGGCTCCCCGCGGATCATCTTCCTCGACGAGCCCACCACCGGCCTCGACCCCCGCTCCCGCCACAACATGTGGCAGATCATCCGCGAACTCGTCACGGGCGGGGTGACCGTCTTCCTCACCACCCAGTACCTCGAAGAGGCCGATCAGCTCGCCGACCGCATCGCCGTCCTCCACGACGGCAAGATCGCCGCCGAAGGCACCGCCGACGAGCTGAAACGGCTGATCCCCGGCGGGCATGTGCGGCTGCGGTTCGCCGACCCCGCCGCCTACCGGGCCGCCGCCTCCACCCTCCATGAGGTCACCCGGGACGACGAGGCACTGTCGCTGTCCATCCCCAGCGACGGCAGCCAGCGCGAACTGCGCTCCCTCCTCGACTGGCTCGACTCCGCCGGCGTCGAAGCCGACGAACTCACCGTCCACACCCCCGACCTCGACGACGTCTTCTTCGCCCTCACCAGCGGCACCAGCCGACCCGACAAGGAAGGCGCGTCCGTCCGATGAGCTCCCTGTCCCACGCCGTACGCGACTCGTCCACGATGGTGCGCCGCAACCTCCTGCACGCACTGCGCTATCCGTCCCTCACCCTGAACCTGCTGCTCACCCCGGTGGTGCTGCTGCTGCTCTTCGTCTACGTCCTCGGCGACGTGATGAGCGCGGGCATCGGGGGCGGCGGCGCGGACCGCTCCGACTACATCGCCTATCTCGTCCCCGGCATCCTGCTGATGACGATCGGCGGCACCCCGGCCGGGACCGCCGTGTCCGTCTCGATGGACATGAACGAGGGCATCATCGCCCGCTTCCGTACGATGGCGATCCACCGCGGTTCCGTGCTCGTCGGGCATGTCGTCGGCAGCGTGCTCCAGTCGATCGCCAGCGTGGTCGTGGTCGGCGCCGTCGCCGTGGCCATCGGCTTCCGCTCCACCGACGCCACCGCCCTGGAGTGGCTGGCGGCGTTCGGGCTGCTCGCACTGGTCGCCCTGGCGTTCACCTGGATCGCGGTCGGCATGGGCCTGGCCGGCCCGAATCCCGAGGCGGCCAGCAACAACGCCCTGCCGCTGATGGTCCTGCCGCTCCTCTCCAGCGCTTTTGTCCCGGTCGACGCGATGCCGGGCTGGTTCCAACCCATCGCCGAGTACCAGCCGTTCACCCCCGCGATCGAAACCCTGCGCGGCCTGCTCCTCGGCACCGAGATCGGCCACAACGGATGGCTCGCCGTCGCCTGGTGCATCGGACTCACCGTACTGGGCTCCTACTGGTCGACGGCGTTGTTCAACCGCGACCCGAGATGAGCGTGCGGGCTGCCCCCCGCAGCTCGTCACGCCCCAGGGCGGCGTACGCCGACACCGCGTCGGCGTACGCCGCCCCGACAGCGTGCCCGGCGGCCCCCACCGCCTGCCGGGCGCGGGCCGCCGACATCGTCGGCTGGAACTCGCGCGGCACCCGCAGCCGTTCGGCCAGCGCGATCATCCGTACGGCACGGGCGTCGCCGGACACGAGCCCCGCCATGCCGAGCGCGTACAGCACCGTTCCGAACACCGGAAGCTCAAGAGGCGAGCGGGCCGGACCGGAGAGCAGTGTCCGCAGCGCCCGCCGCAGCCGGTCGACCGGCTCCGCGACGGGTTCGAGACGGCCGGCCTGCGCGTGCGCCGTCACCGCCGCCGACTGGATCTCCAGCGCCCATGGGTCGAGCCAGGGATCGCCGCCGTGCGCCGAACCGGCCTCGGGCATCCGCTCCACGGCCCTGAGCCACAGCCCGAGCCCGGCCTCGGTCCGTCCGCGGGCGAGCGCGATCTCGGCGCGGGCGCCGAGATCGGGGCTGTAGAAGACGTCCTGCTGGGGTGTGTTGTCGGTCTCCGCCTGACCCAGCCAGTACTCGGCCTCGTCGGGATCGCCGCGCTGAAGACAGGCGAGGGCGAGGGCCGAGCGGATGCCGACGTAGTCGTGCTGGTCGCCGGGCCGCGGCAGCGCCTGGAGCGCCGCCTTGAGATGCCGGTACGCGACCTCGCCCTGCCCCGTTCGCAGGCACAGCTCGCTCAGCCGGGAATGGCCCATGAGCCGGAGGGTCGGGTTGTCGACCGGAGCCAGTACGGCGTTCATCCGGCGGGCCGACGCGATCGCGCGGTCGATGTCGTGCTCGTACTCCCAGACGTAGGTGGCGACGCACTCGGCGATGCCGGCGACCAGCGGCTGCCCGCTGTCGCAGAGCCTGTGCAGCACCTCGTAGTCGGGAGGCAGCATCTCGGGGACCGCGCTCAGCACTGCCGCGGTGGCGCGCGGCAGCGTGTCCGGCGGGGCCGGGGGCAGCCGCCGGAGGGTGACGAGCTGGCGTACGACGCGCGGGCCGTGGTTCATGAACAGACCCGCCGTGCACAGCACCGCGGCGGCGCGGGCGACTTCGACGTACTCGGGCCCGGGGTGGTAGTGCGACAGCGGCGGGCCGGTCTCGGCGGCGAGAGCGGCGAGGCGGGAGTAGTGGGAGTCGGTGGACCACAGAGTGGCGAGGACGGCGGTGAGGGCGGCGATGGCGGGGCCGTCCTCACGGGCCAGGGCGTACCGGAGGGCCGGTACGAGGTTGTCCTGCTCCGCCCTGATCCAGTCCCGGGCGGCCAGCGGCCGTGAGCCGAAGAGCACGTCGTGGTACGCGACCCCGAAGTCCCGTGCCCAGGCGAGGAAAGCGCCGACGGCCTCCTCTTCCTCGCCCGCCTCGGCACGGCGGGCCGCACCGAACTCCCGTACGGTCTCCAGCATCCCGAACCGCACGCCGACCGGGGTGTCGGTCACGGTGAGCAGCGACTGATCGGCCAACTGCTCCAGCAGAGACAGCGCGTCCTCGCCCAGCATGTGCTCCGCCGCCTCGCCGGAGAAGCCGCCGGGGAAGACGGACAGCGTGCGCAGCGCCGCCCTGGCGTCCTTGGCGAGGAGGTTCCAGCTCCACTCCACGACCGCGTGCAGCGTGCGGTGGCGCTCCGGCACGTCCCGCGCCCCGCCGCGCAACAGCGCGAACCGGTCGCCGAGGCGGCGGGCGATCTCCGGCACGGACAGCACCCGCACCCGTGCCGCGGCCAGCTCAACGGCGAGCGGCAGCCCGTCGAGGTGGCGGCACAGCTCGGCCACCGCGTCCGGTGCCAGCTCCACGCCGGGCCGCGCGGCCCTGGCCCGCTGGGTGAACAGTTCGGCCGAGGTGTCGAGACCGAGCTCCGGCAGCGCGTACACCGCCTCCGACGTGAGGCCCAGCGGGGCCCGGCCGGTGGCGAGCACCCGCAGGTCCTCCGAGGACGAGACCAGGGCCCGTACGAGGCCGGCGACGCCCCGGACGACCTGTTCGCAGTTGTCCAGCACCAGCAGCGCGGGCCCGGAGCCGAGCACGCCGAGGATGCCGGACACGGGGTCGGCGGGGGCGTGGCCGCTCAGGGCGCCGGGCCTCCCCTCGCCCGCGCCGAGCGCGGAGGCCACCTCCGTGGCCACGTCCTCGTCCGCGGTGACGGCGGCGAGCGGCACGAAGTGCACCACGCGCTGCCCGGCCCGGCGGCTCACTGCGTGCGCGAGCCGGGTCTTGCCGAGGCCGCCGGGGCCGACGACGGTGACGGCGCGGGAGCGGCGCAGCAGCCGCTCCACCGCCGCGATGTCCTCGTCCCGGCCGAGGAGCCGGTTCGGCTCGTGCGGTACGCCGTGCCTGACCGTGGGTGCCTCGCCGTGCAGCAGCTCCCGCTGTACGGCCCTGAGCCCGGCGCCCGGATCCGTGCCGAGTTCGTCGCGCAGTTCACGGCGGTACGCCTCGTACCGCGTCAGCGCGGCGGACGGGCCCGCCGTCGCCGCCAGGCCGCGCAGCAGTTCGGCGAGTACTTCCTCGTCGCGCGGATGCTCCGAGGCAACCACGGCCAGCGGACCGGCCGCCTCCGCGTGCCGCCCAAGCCGGGCGAGCGCGAGCGCCCGCGCGCGGACGAGCGTGGCGCGGACGGGAGCGCGGTCGGTGCGGAGCGCCGCCACGGGGTCGCCGGTGCCGCCGGTCTCATCGAGGGTGCCCTCCCACAGCGCGAGCCCGGCCTCGGCCGCGGCCAGCGATCCCGTGTGGTCCCCTGCCCCGGCCCGGTCCGCGCTCGCGGCGGCGTGCAGCAGCAGGGCGGAGCTGTCGACCTGATCCTCGGCGAGCGTGAGCCGGTATCCGGTCGGCGTGCTCGCGATGACGCCGGCGCCCAGCCGTGCCCGCGCCCTGGACACGAGGACCTGCACCGCCTTTCCCGGCCGCTGCGGCAACTCGTCCGGCCACAGCCCCGCCACGAGCCGCCCGGTGCTGCAGCCCGTGCGCAGGTCGCCCGCGAGCAGCGCGAGGAGGCCGCGGAGCCGGGGCGCGGTGACCTCCTGTCCGCGGAAGGCGACCCGCGGCAGCAGGGTCAGGTCGGTGGTCACCCGAGCAGATTAGCCAAGGCCACGGCCCGCCCGGACTCCCGCAGCGCGCCGGACTCCCACCGCCCCCGCGCATTCCGCCGCCCTCCGCGCATCCACCGCTCCCGCACATCCCGCCGACCGGCACCCCGGCGAACCCTCCTGTCGCGGCACCGGCCGAGGCGGGGGCGGTTCCCGACGGGCTGGACGCTCGGGAGCCCGAAGCCGCCGGCGGTGCTCGCCGCGTCTCACCGGCGGTGCCCGCGAGGGCGGGACAGGGGTGTCCACAGGGCGTTCGGGTGCCGTCGCCGCGACGGTGGGTGCGCCGGGCGGGAGGGGGCGGGGTCCGGCCTACGATGGCGTGACTTCGGCAGCGGGCGGCAGCGGATGCCGCCCCCACAGGGAGAGGCCGCGGGCGTGGAAGCCATCGTGTTCGAGGAGTTCGGCGGGCCCGGCGTACTACAGCTGCGGGAGGTGGACACGCCCAGCCCGGGGCTCGGGCAGGTCCGGCTGCGCGTGGCGGCGGCCAGTGTCAATCCGCTCGACTACAAGATCCGCAGCGGGTTCATGCAGGGCGCCTTCCCCACCCCGCTCCCCGCGATCCCCGGCTTCGAGGCGGCCGGAGTGGTCGACGCGGTGGGGGACGGCGTCCGCCATCTCGCGGTGGGCGACGAGGCCCTCGGCTTCACCGACACCGGCTCGTACGCGGACTACGCCCTGGCCACCCTCGCCGTACGCAAACCAGGCGGGCTCTCCTTCGAGGAGGCCGCCGCGCTGCCCACGGCCGCCGACACGGCGGAGCGCACCCTCGAACTCCTCGCCCTGAAGGAAGGGGACACCGTACTCATCCACGGCGCGTCCGGAACCGTCGGCACCGCGGCCGTCCAACTCGCCCTGCTGCGGGGTGCGCACGTCGTCGGCACCGCGTCCCCCGCCCGCCATGACGCACTGCGCGCGCTGGGCGCGACACCCGTCGCCTACGGCGAGGGCCTCGTCGCCCGGGTCCGCGAGGCGGCTCCGCAAGGGATCGACGCCGTTCTGGACGCCGCGGGCAAGGGCGCGCTGCCCGACTCGATCGAACTCCGCGGGGGCACCACGGACCGGATCGTCACCATCGCCGACCCCGCCGCCGCCACCTACGGTGTGGTCTTCTCCTCGGGAGGCGGCCGGAGCCTGGACCGGCTCACCGCCCTCACCGCCCTCGCGGCCGACGGCAGGCTGCGCATCCCCGTCGCCGGGACGCTGCCCCTGGCACAGGCGGCCCGCGCCCAGACGGACAGCGAACACGGACACCCCTCCGGCAGAATCGTGCTGACACCCGAGCCCAAGCGCTGACGGGCCGGTGCCGAGGGCGCCCACCGCCTCACCGGCGGACGGGCGGTGGATCCCGGGCCGGGGGCGCTGTCGACGGCCGGCCCCGGCGCCCTTCGCCCCGGTGACCGAGGGGGGTTGCCGCGCCATCCACACCGGACTGCCGCCGGAGCCCACGACCGCCCCGGCCACGGGCAGGGCCGCGCGCCCCGGCACGGGCCCGGCGACCGGCACCGGCGGTCAGGTGGCCCGCCGTGACGGAGACCCGGCCGACCACAGCACCCGGGCCTACGATCCACCGCACCGGCACGGGCTCCGGCCGGAGAACGCCGCCCGCCGAACCCCTCGCTCCTCGAACACCGAAGAGTCCGGGCGGAAGCCGGGCCGACGGCTCGTCAGGACGGCTTCCGGCCCTCCGGTGAGGGCCTGGGCGGCGACCCGCCCCGGCCACCGCGCCGACCGCCCCCGGTCCCGCCGCATGAGAGCGGGAGTGGCGGACACCGGTCCGGTGACCCGTGCCGGTACGGCGTCCGGCGCGGCGACCCCGTACAGGGCGCCGCGCTCGTGGACTCCGGCCGGCGGCGCGGCGATTCCGCCCGTTCACGTATGACGGAAATCACGACGGAAATCAGGACTGAAGTCTCGGGGAAGTGCCGGGCGAGCGCGGGGAACGCGCCCCTGCCCGGCCGGCGGACCGGGCACGGCCTCGCGGCACGCCACCGGCCGGCCCCCGCCGCCCGCTACAGCGGGGACGGTGACGCGGGCCGCGGGCGGACGAGCCGCGCCTGGCCGAACAGGAGGGCGTAGCCGTCGGGGAGCCCGGTGAGGACACGGGCCAGGAGGTCGGGGCCCGCGAGCCGGGCGACGGTGGTCAGGACCGTACCGGTGTCCCAGCGGGCGGTGGCCCGGGTGGCGCCGGGTGTGTGGTGGGCGATGTCCGCGACCAGCTCCCCACCGCCGAGGGGACGGTCCGCGCCGGTCCGGGCGGTGAGATGGCTTGCGGCCACGGGAGGGAGCGCGGCCGCGAGATCGGTGCGGTCGCCGCCGCTGAGCTGCTGCCCGAGCGCCGCCAGGACGGTTCGGGTGACGACGGCGGCCCTCTCACGGGTGGGGTAGCGGCCCTCGTAACGAACGGTCTCGATGAACTGGTTGTCGGTGAGGGCCCTTACGGGTCTTGTCGGTTCGGGCCGGTGCTGCTGGATCACGGTGGGTGCGCCTCTCTCGGTCCACGGTGTGTGGGTGTGGCGGTCGGGCGGGGGCTCGGGGGCCGCCTGGGTTCAGGTCTTGTCGCCCCCGGGCCCGGTGGTGGCCGGTCGGGTCGGTCCGGACGGGTGCGGCCGGGTCCGGAAGGGTGCCGGTGGATCCGGGCGGGTGCCGGTGGATCCGGGCGGATTCCGAGCGATCCGGACAGATGCCGGAGGGTCCGTCCTGATACAGGGTACGTAACAGGGCGAGTTGACGCGGGCGGGCGGCGGTCAGCGTTCGGTGAGCAGCCCCGACCTCAGCCGGGTGAGGGTGCGGTTCAGCAGCCGGGAGACATGCATCTGGGAGATGCCGAGTTCGCCGCCGATCTGCGACTGGGTCATCTCCTGTCCGAACCGCATCTCCAGCAGGCCCCGTTCACGGTCGTCGAGCCTCTCCAGCAGGGGCGCGAGGGAGTGCAGATCCTCGACCAGCTCCATGGCCGGGTCGACATCTCCCAGGGTGTCCGCGTACACGCGGCCGGCGCCCGGGGAGGGGGCGTCCTCGGAGTCGCTGTCGGGCGTGTCGAGGGAGCCCGCGGTGTAGCCGTTGGCGGCCACCATGCCCTCGGTGACCTCCTCCTCGCTCATGCCGAGCAGTTCGGCCAGCTCCTTCACCGTCGGGTCGCGGTCCAGCACCCCGGCCAGCTCGTCCCGGGCCTTGGCCAGCTCCGTACGCAACTCCTGGAGCCGGCGCGGCACGTGCACCGCCCAGCTGGTGTCCCGGAAGAATCGTTTGATCTCACCCACGATGTAGGGAACGGCGAACGAGGTGAACTCCACCTCACGGCTCAGGTCGAACCGGTCGATCGCCTTGATCAGCCCGATCGTGCCGACCTGGACGATGTCCTCCATCTCGCCGCTGCCCCGGTTGCGGAACCGCCGTGCCGCGAACCGCACCAGGGAGAGGTTCATCTCGATCAGCGTGTTGCGGGCGTACTGGTATTCCCAGGACCCCTCGTCCAGCGTCCGCAGCCGGTCGAAGAACACCTTCGACAGACTCTTCGCGTCCCGCGGCGCCACCTTGGCCGCGTCCTCCACCCGGGGCAGTCCGCACACCCCCTCCGCCTCGCTCCCACCGATCGTTCCCGGCTCGACACGGTCACGCTGCGCGGCAACCGCTGCGCTCGGCATGATGGACTCCCTCCACTGGCACGGACACTGAGCGGGTGTGACGGTGCGTCTGCCCCGGGTCCGTGATCTCAACCCTCGGATTCCGGTTTTGTTCACGGACGGTGGTGCGTGTCACCCCCTGCGCGTGCCCTCTCTCTGCAAGCCCGCGAGCCCGGGCGCGACGACCGGACGCGGACCGCGGTCACCTCCGCACCTCCGGCCCCACCCCACTCAAGGTGATCTTGCTGACACGCTCGGTGGCGAGACATCCGCTCGTATACAACGTCAACACATTCCGCCCATCAACGCTGTGCATCGACCGTATACGGTGGTTTGCATGGCTGACACAGACACGGCTCCGTCCCCGCCGGGCCCCCTGGTCTCGGGGTCGGAGATCGCGCGCCTCGCCGGGGTCACCCGCGCGGCCGTCTCCAACTGGCGGCGGCGGTACGAGGACTTCCCGCAGCCGGCGGGCGGCGGGGCGGGCAGTCCGCTGTTCGTCCTGGAAGCCGTGCGGGCCTGGCTGGAGAAGCAGGACAAGGGGCAGGAGATCTCGGGGGAGGTCAGGCTCTGGCAGTCACTGCGAGCGGCCTACGGCGAGGAGATGGTCACCGGTCTCGACGCGCTCGCCCGCCATCTGGCCGGCGGGGAGACGGCCGGCTCCCTGCCCGCGGAAGCCGTACGGCTCGCCGGCGAACTGACCGCTGGACATTCCCCGGAGGACGCCCCAGGAGCTTCCGCGGGGAGTCCGCCGTCGGCGCTGCTCACGCATCTGGTGCGGCGGCTCACGGACTCCGCCCGGCGGTCCGGCTCGGACCAGGTCACCTCGGAGCGGGTCGTGCGGGCCGTACGCCACTTCGCCGGTCCGGTGGCGGACGACGCCACCGTCTTCGACCCGGCCTGCGGCATCGGCACGCTCCTCCTCTCGGTCGGAGCGGCGGATGCCACCGAACCAGCCGCCGGACCAGCCGCCGAATCGGCCGCCGGACCGGAGCAGGGCACGGGAGCGAGCCCGGGAGGAAGCAGGCGACGAGGCCGGACGCTCGGTCCGCAGCGGGATCCGGACCAGGACCCCAGCCAGGAGCAGGAGCCGGGCCAGGACCCGAACCAGGAGCAGGGCCCCCGCCGGATCGGCCAGGAGTCCGATCCCCCCAGCGCCTCCCTGGCACGGCTGCGGGCGGAACTCCTGGGCCGTACCGACGTCCTGGTGGCCACCGGCGACTCGCTCCGCGCGGACGAGTGGCCGAAGCTCAGGGCGGACCTCGTCGTGTGCGACCCGCCGGCGGGCGCCGGTGACTGGGGCCGTGAGTCCCTGCTCCTGGACTCCCGCTGGGAGTTCGGCACCCCGCCCCGCGCCGAGGGCGAACTGGCCTGGCTCCAGCACGCCTACGCGCACACCACGCCCGGCGGGCGGCTCATCATGGTCATGCCCGCGTCGGTCGCGTACCGCAAGGCCGGGCGCCGCATCCGCGCCGAACTGGTCCGCCGCGGTCTGCTCACCCAGATCGTCGCCCTGCCCGCCGGGGTCGCCGCCTCCCACTCCCTGCCCGTCCATCTGTGGCAGCTCCGGCGCCCTCGCGCCCCGGGGGACTCCATGGCCTCCGTACGGCTGGTCGACCTGACCGCGAACGATCCCGACGGCACCCTGGAACCGGCCCCGGCCCAGGTCACCGACGTTCCCCTGATCGACCTCCTGGACGACAGCGTCGATCTCACCCCCGGCCGCCACACGACGGCGTCCCACCGCGACTACGGCGCGGAGTACGCAAAGCTGCGCGGGCGGCTGGCGGAACAGCTCACCCGCCTCGGCACCCTGCTGCCCGATCTCGCCGAAGGGCCGGGCCCCGGCTCCCTGGACGGGTCGATGGTGAGTGTCGCCGAACTGGCGAGGGCCGGTCTCGTCGAGTACGGCGGTCCGCAGCCGGTCTCCGTGAGCGACCAGCTCGACACCGACTATCTGCGCGGCTTCCTGCACAGTACGGCGAACGTCAGGCGGTCCACGAGCGCCAGCGGGACCTACCGCGCCGACGGGCGGGGCGCCCGCGTCCCCCAGCTCGACATCGGGGAACAGCGCCGGTACGGACAGGTCTTCCGCGCCCTCCAGGAGTTCGAGGAGGTCGTGCGGGCGGTGTCCGAACTGAGCCGGGAGACCGCCTCCCTGGCCCGGGACGGCCTCGGCAACGGGGCGCTGTCGCCCCGTACGCCTCCTGTGTCCTGAGAGGCACGGCCCTGAGCGGCACGGGACCTGCGGCCCGCTCTCAGGTGGCCGTCCGGGACGGGTACGGATCGGCGCCCGGCAGAAATCCGCTCGGCCGTCCGCTCCAGGACACCTGGAGCGCCTCGCGCGCCCGGGTGCACGCCACGAACAGCAGGCACCGCTCCCGCAGGAGATCGGAGTCGTGCTGGAGCACGTCCACGTCGCTGGGCGTGACCTCGCGGGCGAAGGGCAGCGCGGTCGCCGTCACGCCGGCCACGGCGACGCACCGGAACTCCAGGCCCTTCATGGCGTGCATGGTCGCCAGCCGGACCGCCTCCTTCTCCGGCACCGGGTGGTCGCGGACGCGGACCACCGGGATCCCGTCGGCCGACAGCCGCTCGTACACCTTGTCGAGCAGGACGTTGAAGCGGGTGCAGACGCCGATCTCGGACGGCCGGACGCCTTGCGCGATCCACTCCCCGACCCGTTCCGCGAGTGCGGACACCTCCGCGCGTTCGTTGCCGTGGCCCCGGACGACGGGTGTGCGGCCGTGCAGCAGGGAGCGGTAGCCCGCCAGGCTGTCGGTGCCCTCGCCGCCGAGATCGGTGACCGTCACGGGCGCGAGGATGCCGGTCGACCAGGTCAGGATCTCCTCCGTGCTCCGGTAGTTGATCCTCAGCCGGCTGCTGCGCCCGGCCACGGCGATGCCCAGCGAGCCCAGCGAGACCTTGGAGTCGTAGATCCGCTGGTGCGGATCGCCGGTGAGGAACAGGTCGTCCGCGCCCTGCGCGACCGCGCCGCGCAGCACCCGCCACTGGGCGGGGTGCAGATCCTGCGCCTCGTCGACGACGAGGTGGTCGTATCCGGGTCCGGCCGCCGCCAGCAGCCGGGCCGCCCGCGCGCACACCTGGAGATGCGTGGCGGCGGACCGGCTCCGCAGCGCCGACTCGAAGTGCTCCACCGCGGGCCACAGCCGCCCGCGCTGGGCCTGGGACAGCGCGGTGCCGCGCCCCCGCCGGGAGGCGGCCCGGTAGCCGTCGAGCCCGCGCAGGTCCTGGGCCAGGACGACATGCCGGTACTCCTGGGCGAGGAACTGCTCCGTCCACGGCAGGCCGAGCTGTCCGCGGATCCGCGCCCACAGCCGCAGTTCCTCGCGGTCGTCGACGAGGTGGAGGGCCGGGCCCGTGCCCAGGTCCCCGACGATCCGGTGGGCGTACGCGTTGACGGTGGTCACGTCCACCCGCGCGAGCTGTGCCTCGTCACCGTCCAGGAGGAGGGACAGGTTCTCGCGCAGGGCCGCCGCCAGGGCGTTGGTGTACGTGGTGAGCAGGACGCGGGTGCGGGGCGCACGGGAGAGGAGATGCTTCACCCGGTGCAGCGCCACGACCGTCTTCCCGGTACCTGGTCCGCCGGTGACCTGCGCCGGCCCGCTGTACGAGGGGCGGTAGGCGACCCGGCGCTGCGAGGGGTGCAGAAACACCCGCCAGGCCACGAACGGCCTCGCGGATCCGTCCCCAGGGGCACGCTGTCGCCGCAGCGTACTGACCCGCGCCGACAGCGGCCCCTGGCGTCCTCAGTCCGAGCCGGTGTCCAGCTCCGCCCACACGGTCTTGCCGCTCGGCGGACACGGCGTGCTCCCCCACCGGTCCGCCAGCGCTCCGACCAGGAGAAGCCCCCGGCCCGACTCCCCGTCGTCCTCCGGCACCTCCTCGGGCGGTACGAGCGGCCGGTCGCCCCGGGCGTCGGTGACGTCCAGCCGGAGCGTGCCGGCAGCCGTGTCGTACGAGAGCCCGAGCCGGAAGCCCCGGTCCCGCACTCCGGCGTGGAGCGCTGCGTTGGCGGCCAGCTCGGCGACGACGACCTCGGCGCGGTCGATGACGGCGGCCGGGATGCCCCAGCGGCGCAGCTCCCCGACGGTGAGCTGCCGCGCCAGCCGCGCGCCCCGGCGGGTGGTAGGCAGACGCTGGGAGAACACACGTACGGTGAGCGGTTGTTGAGGTGCGGTGAAGTGCATGGCCGACACGATGACGGCGGCTACGGGGCCTCCACCAGCGCCGAACCGTGTACGCGCGGCCCGCGTACGCGCCTGTTCGATGGACAGTACGTGAACGGCTCGATCACTCTGGGTGAGTTCCGCTCGGGGCGCGCGCCCCACGCAAGGACCCGGAGGTGTGGCGAATGACCATCGACGATACCGAAACGACGGCCGGCGACTGGGAACGGGAGCCCGACCCGTCGGACAGTCTGCGAACGTTCGGCGCGGTCGTCCAGGCGTTACGCGAACACGCGGGTCTGAGCCGCGCCGAGTTCGCGGTCGCGGTCCGCTTCTCCAAGCACACGGTGGCATCGGTGGAACTGGGCCGCCGGATGCCGGACGAGGCGTTCATCGAACGGGCGGAGGAGGTACTGGGGAACACGGGGGCGCTGCGGAAGGCGGCGCGGCATCTGACCAGGGGAGAGCCGGGGCTGGCGGCGTGGTTCCGGCGGTGGGCCAAGCTGGAGCGGGTGGCGGTGAGCCTGAGCACGTATGAGTGCAGGCTGGTGCCGGGGTTGTTGCAGTCGGAAGGGTACGCGCGAGCGGCATTCGACAGTCGCATCCCACCGCTGTCGGACGAGCAGATGGACGCGCAGGTGAACGCCCGGATGGAACGGCAGCAGCTCATCCGGGAGCGCCCCAACGCCTCGTTCAGCTTCGTAGTGGATGAGCACATCGTTCAGCGACGACTCGGCGGAGACGAGGTCACTCGCCAACTGCTGGATCACATACTGATGTTCACTTCGATGCGCAACGTCTCGCTCCAGATCATGCCGATCACATGTCAGCATCACGCCGGACTCGACGGCCCGTTGGCTCTGTTGGAGACCCCCGAAGGCAGAAACCTTGCCTACTCGGAGGGGCAGGAGAGCGGTCGGTTGATTGCTGACCCGAAAGAGGCAGCCGTGCTGCATCGACGGTATGCAACACTCCGCTCACAGGCCCTCAGCCCCTTGGAGTCCGTGGGCCTGCTGGAGCGGATCAGAGGAGCACTATGAGTGACACCGAACCGGCCTGGTTCAAGTCCAGTTACAGCGGCACCGCTGGCGACAACTGCATCGAGATCGCCGCCACCGACCAGACCGTTCACGTACGGGACTCCAAGGACCTGGCGCGCCCGCACTTCGCCGTCGGGCGGGACGGCTGGTCGGCCTTCGTTCAGTACGTCCGAGACTGACCCCTCGGAACTGGCTCAACCCGTACAACCAACCCCAGCCAACACAGCCGGGCACACGAGCAAGCGCAGGCCCGGCTGTGGGTGAGGAGCGCACGATGAGCAGGAGAGCAGAACTCTCTTGGTTCAAGTCCAGTTACAGCGGTACTCAAGGCGACAACTGCGTTGAGGTCGCCGTCACCGAACAGGTCGTCTGCGTACGGGACTCCAAAGACGTGACAGGCCCCCGCTTCGCCGTTGGTCGGGAGGGCTGGGCCGTGTTCGTGCAGTACACCCGAAGCTGAGCCTCCGAAGTGACCCACTCGTACAACGAGTGAGTCATCACAACTTGGGCCCGCCCGCAAGGTGCGGGCCCGAGCCAGTGGAGAGGAGTGCAATGAGCGACTCAACCGGTCCCGTCTGGTTCAAGTCCGGCTACAGCAGCGCCCAAGGTGACGACTGCATCGAGGTCGCCGTCACCGATCAGGCCGTACACGTTCGTGACTCCAAGGACCTGGAGCTCCCGCATTTCGCCGTCGGCCACCTCGGGTGGGCCCGGTTCGTGAAGTACGCCGCACACCACTGATCCGTACGCAGGCATGCCATCAGCCGGTCCCGGGTAACGGTGGGATCCGCCGGGCCCGGGAGCGGCGGGCGGGGAGGGTGACGCGCGGCGCCTCGGGATGCGGCTGGTCAGGTCCCTCATGGAGGGGCTGGGGACCTGCGCAGTGCGCGCGGCATGCGGGAGTCGCCGGTCAGGGCTCACCTCCGCGAGAGTATGACACCCGTTGGGGCTAATGGGCTAAATGTCCATTATGCCTGCCTTTCTCTCCAATGCCCCTAAATAGCCTTTCCTGTTGCCTCTTTTAGATAACGGCTCGATAAGTGACAAGCGTCACCTGGGAGCCAAAAAGATCAATTCACCCCTGTCTCATTCCATCGCCACAAAACGCGAGTTGGGCATATCCGCCAGATCATGAACATCCGGCACTCGACAGTCGCACCCGGCAAAGGGTTTCGAAAAGGAATCCGCGTCTTGTTCCCCCCGCCCGGTCTCGTCTACGGTCTTGCACTACTCGGGACGGAACGCCTCATCCTGCCGCCGTCCGACAAACGAGGACCAACTCACTCACTCATGGCAGGAGCGGGGGAACCAGGTAAGCCGCCGGTACCGCAAGGGACCGGCTTGGGGTGAATCCGCATCATCCGATGCGGTAGGGCATCTCCAGCCCGAATCCGACAGCTCACCTCGCAGGCGACGGAGAGGAAAACAACATGCCTGCCCAGGTAAAGCAGCACCGGTTCGGAAACCGCTCGTTCACCCGGGGACTCGTCGCGCTCGGGGCCGCAGGCGCCGTGCTGGCGCTCCCGCTGGCCGGTGCGGCCACGGCCCACGCGGCCCCCGCCGCCGCGACGGCGGCCAAGGCCACGACGTACCCCAACAACCTCGACGGCTGGATCAGGGAAGCGCTGTCCGTCATGGCCGCGAACGGAATTCCGGGCAGCTACGAGGGAATTCACCGGAACATCATGCGCGAGTCCTCCGGAAACCCGCTGGCGATCAACAACTGGGACTCCAACGCGGTGGCCGGAACACCCTCCAAGGGCCTTCTCCAGGTGATCGACCCGACCTTCCGGGCCTACCATGTTCCGGGTACTTCGACCAACAGCTACGACCCGGTCGCCAATATCTCCGCCGCCTGCAACTACGCGGCCGACCGGTACGGCTCGATCGACAATGTATTCGGGCCCTACTGACAATCCTTGAACTTCATCACGCGAGAACGCCCCCGTACCCCCGGGGGCGTTCTCGCGTCATGAGGCCGACCCACCCCGCAGGGCCCGAAGGCCGAGCCCTGCCCAAGGACAGTGAGGACCGGAACGAGGAAGTGGACGGGGGCCGGCACTCCGGCCGCACCCCCGGCGCCGAGCGGCCGACGGAACCGGCGCGACCGAGACCGCGAACCGGTCCGGCGGGCGTACACAGGATCGGCCATCTCCCGTTGCCGATCGACGCGTTGACAATGTCAACACGCTTCTCTACCTTGTGGGCCTGAGGTTCTGTCCTGCTTCCGTTGAGCAGCCGTGCGGGGCGAGTTCCGGGGGCATGTCATGCGACACAGGGGGGTGTGAGTCATGAGTGAGGCCACGGCGGATGGGCGGGGTACTCCCGGGCTCCGGGAGGCATTGCGCGAGTTGTACGCGGACCTGTGCCGGGAGGCGGTGCGAGGGGTTGTCTCCGAACTCACCTTCCGGGTACGGGCCCAGGCCATCGGGCTCGGCGAAGCGGAACAGATACGGCTGCGGGCCGAGCTGGCCCGGATGGGACTGACGGTCCGACAGGTCGGGGCGCATCACGCACAAGGGGACAGTTCTCGGCCCCGAATGGTTGCACCGGATCCGGGGGCGGGGCGTGTCGGGGCCGCTCGCGCGCTCCTCGCCCGGTACGCGGACGGCGAGGGCCGCGTGAGCACGCGGGCCGTCGAGGGGGTCGCCCGGCTCGCGGGGCTGGACGCACGGGAGACGCGTGAGCTGCGGGAGTCCGCGAGGTTACTGCCGGAGGAGGGCTCCGGCGAGCACGCCCCCGGAGCCCGGGCCGGGCACGCCGGGACCGGAGCGGTGGAGGCCGGTTCCGGCCGGGGGCCGGATGCGGAGGCCGGGGCAGGGGGCGGCGGAGACACTCGGGGGCTCGCGCGGGCCGTCGCCGCGGCGCGGGCCGTGCTCGACGACGACCGTTTCACCAGACAACCCGGACGGCGCCTGCTGACGGCGGAGGAAGAGGTCGGGCTGGGAGTGCTGATCCGCGGGGGCGCGGCGGCGATCGTGGTGGCGCCGACCGAACGCGAGGTCGCGGATCTCCCGGCCACGGACATCCGGATCGCGGCCCGCAACTGCCTGGTGGCCCACAACACCCGTCTGGTGTGGAAGATCGCGACGCGCTACGCCGAACAGGGCCTCGACATGGACGATCTGGCCCAGCACGGGATCCTCGGGCTGCTGCGGGCGGCCGTGAAGTTCGACCCCGCCATGGGCAACAAGTTCTCCACGTACGCGACCTGGTGGATCCGGCAGTCGATCACCCGAGCCATCGCGGACGAGGGTGCCGTCATCCGGATCCCGGTCCATATGCACGAGACGATGCGCAAGGTCGGGCTGGCGGAGAGGCAGCTCCAGTCGCAGGGCCGCCCGGCGCGGGCAGCGGATGTGGCGGTGGCGTGCGATCTGAGCGTGCACCGGGTCGAGGAGGTCCGCCGTCTGAGCAGGCGTACGGACTCGCTGGACCGGGTGGTCGGCGACGGCGCGCACCTGGGCGATCTGGTGGCCCTCGCCCATCCCCTCCCCTCGACGGAGCAGCTGGTGATGGGGACGCTCCAGCACGACTACCTCCAGCATGTGCTGGACACCCTCGGCGAGCGTGAAGCGCGCATCGTGCAGCGCAGGACGGGGTTCGACGGCGAGGACCCGGCCACGCTGGAGGAGCTGGGCCGGGAGTTCGGCGTCACCCGTGAGCGCGTCCGCCAGCTGGAGGGCAAGGCGTTCGAGGCGCTGCGGGGGAAGCTGCTGGCCGCCGGGTTCGGCCCGGGGCACGTGGAACCGCCCGACCCGCCGAGCCCGTCGGCGCGGCGGTTCCGGGCCACGAGACGGCCGTCGGCCAGGCGTGGGGCAGGGGGCCCGTCGGCCTCGTACCGGGCAGCGGGCCGCCAGGCCGCTCCGCGCGGTCCGGCAGCGCGCACGCCGGTCGGCGGCCGCCCGTCCGGGGACGCCGGGCGGCCGGACCGGAGGCCGCCCGGCCGAGGGGTCACCGGCCAGAGGCCGCCCGGCCGAGCGGCGCACGACCAGGGGGTGCCGGGCGGGGCCGGGATCCCGGTGCCCGTACGGGAGGAACGGCACCCGGTGTCCGCGCGGGCCGCCGACGGTCCGGCAGCGCCGCCCGGCGAGGAACCGACGGCCGCGGCGGAATCCTCGGCGGGCAGGACGGCCCGGGAGGCGGCGGACGGGAAGGCGGCGGACATGTCCCGGTACACGGCCGACTGGCAGCAGGCGGTCCGGCTCTCCGCGCGGTCCGACGGCGGGGCGGTCGGGCTCGCCGAGTACGCCCTGCTGGCCCTCGGCCATCTCCAGCTCGCCGTTCTGCTGGGCCGGTCCGGCGCCGACCGTGTCGTGGCCGCCGTACGCGACCGGCGGCTCGACGACCGGCAGGTGGTCACGGCCCTGGAGGTCCTGCACAGGGTCTTCGACACCCTCAAGGGCGCCGGTCTGCGGCCCGAGGACTTCTTCGAGCGCCCCTGCGCGGTGCTGAAGGGGGTCACCCCGCGCCGGTACCTGGCGGACCGCCCGCTCGTGGGAGGCGAGTCGCGGGTCGCGATCCGTGACGCTCTGCGCGAGTTCGCCGCCCATGTGATGCCGATTCCGGAGGAGCTGGGCGCGGTGGACCCGGACGCCGTACGGGAACGCGTACCGGCCGTGGCGGAGGACCGGGAAGACCGGGGTACGGGCGAGCCCGCCGTACGTGCGCCCCGGTCCGAGCCCGTGCTGCCCACGGGGGCGGGGGCACGGGACGAAGCCGGGGCGGAGGTGGACTCCCGTGGCGAAGGCTCCGGCAGCGAACCTCCGGCCGAGGCGGCCCCGGACGCGTCACCCGCCGTGCCCGGGGGCGGCCTCGCGCCGCCGGACTCTGCGCTGCCGGGGGCCGCCGGCGCGCTTGATGAGGAACGACGTGACGAGGAACACGAGGAGCGAGGGGAGCAGCCGGATGAACCGGACACTCCGGCGGAGTCGGCGGCCATGACGGCCGCGGCGGAGGTCGCCGTGGAACCCGCGGCCGGGACGGCGGCCGGGTCGGGGGCCGAGGGCGTGGAGGAGGCCGCGGCCGAGGGCGCACCACCCGAGGCCACCGCCGAGGGCACACCACCGCACCCGCCGGTCACCGCGCCACCCGTGCCCCCGGGCGTCGATCACGAGCAGCTCCTCGCGCTGCGCGAGGAGTACGAGATTCAGCTGACCGTCGCCCTGGAGGAGTACGAGGAGCGTCTCGATCGCTCCTACGCGGACCGCGAGGCGGCGGAACGCCGACTGCGGGCGGAGCACGAACGTGCCCTCGACGCCGAGCGGCGGCGGGCTGAGGCGGAGCTGGCCGCCGCACGCGCGGACACCGATCGGCAGCTCGACGAGCTGGAGGCCGTACTCCTGCGGCGCGTGGACCTCGCGCTGCTGCGCCAGGAACGGTCACTGCGCCACGAGGCCGGCGAACGGCTCGAACGGCTGCGGGGCGGGACCCACCAGGCACCCGAGGCGGCGCACCCGCGCCTCGCAGCACACCAGGCCCCTGAAGCCGACCCCGGCCCCGACCCCCGCATCACCGAACTCGAAGCGCGGCTGCGGCAGTCGGAGGCCGAGTCCGCCCGGCGGGACGAGGCGCTCCGGCAGGCCGAGGAGCTGGCGGCCTCCCGGGTCCAGGCCGTGGAGCGGTGGGCGGCCCACCAGATCGCCAAGGCCGAGAGGACCGCGGCCCAGCGGGCCGCCCGGGCCGCGCACGACACCGGGCTGCGTATCACCGAACTCCAGGCGCAGTTGGAGGCCGCCCGGAGCACCGGCTCCCGTCCGGCCCCGCGCGACGAACCCGGCCGGGACTGACCGCCACCGCGCAGGCCACCCGCCACCCGCCGACCCGTACCCCTCGCACAGCACACCGGCGCCCGTCCCACCGGCAGCGGCCCGCCCCACCCCGCCCGTCCCCCGGACCACGGCCGGACCGGGGGCCGACCGCCCCGCCCGCGCGCGACCCTCACGTACCTCCGAGGAACCCATGGACCCCAGGCAAGAACTCGTCGACCATCTGCGGCGCCGGCTCGTCGGCCCCGCCCACGGCGAGGACGAGATCCTCGCGGCTCCGCCCGACCGTGAGTATCTCCTGGGCACCCTCTACGCCCAGGAGGCCGATCTCCAGCGGCAGTTGGCACTCGCCGCCGAGGAACCGGACGGTCCCGGCACCGAGGGCACCGCCGCCGACACCCGCCCGGCGGACGATCCCGTACCCGAGTCCAACGCCTGGCTCCCCTCCTCCCTCGGCTTCAGCTTCTACACCGACGCCGAGGAGATCGAGGTCACCTGCGGCGGTGCCCACTACCGCACGCTGCCCGCCGACGGCACCCACGGCAGGCGCTGGCGGCGGCTCCCCCTGCACGACGAGATCCACCGGCTCGGGCCCGGCCGGGACCTGATCACCGTCCTGGAGGGCCGGGCCGAGATCCGGCTGCGCCGCCGTCCCCTCGGGGAGGGCAGCCTGGTCACCGTCGCCCTGGTGAACGCGGCCCGTACCGAGCCCGCGCTCGGCCGCGCCGACCAGTGGGGCAAGACGCTGTTCCAGGTCACGCTGGGCGCGCGGCCGCTGAACGGCACGGTCCGGGAGTACCCCAGCGTCCGGCTGGCGAGCCGCGACCCGGAGGAGCAGGAGCTGCGCCTCCAGTACCGCCATGTCAGGACGTACGCCGTCGGTCACGGCTGTGCGGTGGAGGAGCTCACGGACGAGAGCGGGGCGGTCACCGCGCTCAGTGCGGCCGTACTGCCGGAGGCCGAAGTCCCGGCGACCCGCGCGGCGGGACTCACCGGTGCCCCCGTCCTGAACGTCCTCCATCTGGCCGACCCCGCCCTGCCCGTGGACGAACTGCGCGGGGAACTGGAGGCGTTCACGGCAGACTACCGCCTCTGGTACGAGGCGCAGCGGCGGACCGAGGTGCCGCCGTGGGGGCGGCAGGCCGCCGACCGGGTGCTCGGCCGGATCGAGGCGGCGCTGATCCGGATGGAGTCCGGGGTGGCCACCCTGTGCGACCCCGGGCGCCCCGAACTGCTGGAGGCATTCCGGGCCGCCCAGCTCGCCATGGCCCTCCAGATGCGGCACTCGGCCCGGGACCAGGCCGGTGAACGGCGTACGCGGCGCGATCCGGCGCAGAGCGATCCCGCACCCGACCCCGACGCCTCCTGGCGCCCGTTCCAGCTGGCGTTCTTCCTGCTCGCGCTGGACGGGGTGGCCGATCCGAGCCACCCGGACCGGGAGCGGGCGGATCTGATCTGGTTCCCCACCGGCGGCGGCAAGACGGAGGCGTATCTGCTGCTGGCGGCGTTCGTGATGGTGCTGCGCCGCTACGAGCACGACGGCGGCGGTACGGCGGTGCTGAGCCGCTACACGCTCAGTCTGCTGACCACCCAGCAGTTCCAGCGGGCCGCGACCACGGTGTGCGCGCTGGAGACGCTGCGGCGCGCCGAGCCCGAGCGCTACGGCGACGAACCGTTCTCGATCGGGCTGTGGGTCGGCGAGGCCACCTCGCCCAACTCGTACGAGGCGGCCGTGACGGCCTTCGGCGAGGTGCGCGCGGCGGCCCGGCCGGAGGACGTGTTCATCCTCGACCGCTGTCCGTGGTGCGGGACCCGTGTCCTGCCGGAGCGCCGTTCGGCGGACATCGGTGACTACGGGATCCGGGCCGGGGCCGACTCCTTCGGCTTCTTCTGCCCCCGTGACGCCTGCGCGTTCCACGACGGACTGCCCGTGGCGGTCGTCGACCAGCAGCTGTACGACCGGCCGCCGACCTTCGTCCTCGGCACGGTCGACAAGTTCGCCCGGCTCGCGTGGGAGGGCCGGGCGGGGCGGCTGTTCGGGCTCGGTACGGGCAACCGGCCGCCGTCGCTCGTCATCCAGGACGAGCTGCATCTGCTGACGGGCCCGCTCGGCACCACCGTGGGACTGTACGAGTCGGCGATCCTGAGCCTGTGCGAGACCGGCGACGGCGTCGGCCCCAAGGTGGTGGCGTCCACGGCGACGATCCGCAGATCCGGTGAGCAGGTCCGGGCCCTGTACGGCACCGAGGTGCAGCTCTTCCCGCCCGCGGGGCTCGACGCCCGCCACTCGTACTTCGCCGAACCCGACACCTCCCGTCCGGGCCGCCGCTATCTGGGGGTGATGGCGCAGGGGCACACGGCGGGCCGCGCGGCCGTGGCCACGGCGGCGGCGATGCTCCAGGGCGCGTGGGAGCTGCCCGAGGAGCACCGGGACGCGTACTGGACCCTGGTGGCGTACCACCACAGCCTGCGGGAGCTGGGCCGTACCGTCACCGCGGCCGCCGACGACATCCCGGCCCAGCTCGCCGGGCTCGACACCGGCAGGGGCAGCCGCCCGCTGGCCGACCACGAGGTGCAGGAGCTGACCAGCAATCTGGCGCGTGCCGAGCAGCCGCTGCTGCTGGACCGGCTGGAGAAGCCCTGGACGGATCCCGGGGCCGTGTCCTTCCTGCCCTGCACCAACATGCTGTCGGTCGGGGTCGATGTGAAGCGGCTGGCGCTGATGCTGATGCAGGGGCAGCCCAAGACGACCGCCGAGTACATCCAGGCGACCAGCCGGGTGGGCCGCCACCGGGTGCCGGGGCTGGTGGTGGCGTTCTTCAACGCCACCCGTCCGCGGGACCGTTCGCACTACGAGACCTTCGGCGCCTACCACCAGGCCCTGTACCGGCATGTCGAGCCGACCAGCGTCACCCCCTGGTCGGTGCCCTCGCGCCGCCGGGCCCTGCACGCCGCGCTGGTCGTCCTCGTACGCCACCGGCTGGGCCTCGCCGCCGAGAACCGGGCGGGGGATCTGCCGGATCTGATGCCCGAGGCGCGGGCGGCGGCCGGCCTGCTGGTGCGCCGGGCGGCGGCCGGTGATCCGCGGGCCGCCGACGCCGTGCGCGCCGAGGTGGCCGAGCTGCTGGCGTCCTGGGAGCAGGCCGCGCGGGACGCCCGCCGGGAGGGCAAGGAGCTGTACTACCGCAGCCAGGGCAAGGGCCAGCACCATCTGCTGAAGAACTACGAGCAGTACGGCGGTCTGTGGGAGACCCCGCACTCGATGCGCAGTGTGGACCGGGAGTGCCAGGTCACGGTGAAGGGAGCCGATCAGTGAACCGGACTCTGCGGGTGCGCCAGGCGCAGACGGTGGTGCCGTTCGGTGTGGGCGCGGTCTTCGACATCCAGGGCGAGTCGTTCGTCGCGACGGGCATCGGCGACTGGCCGAGGGCGCGCCTGCCCGTCGACTCGCCCCGGCTGGCCTCGCGGCTCGGGGTGAGCGGCTTCTACTCGGCGCCCGCCACCCTCAACGACCGCTACGACCGCCCCGACGCGCCGGGAGCGCCGTACATCCGCTTCCCGGCCTGGCTGTTCTGCGGCTCCTGCCGCCGGATGGTCCGCTGGCGCATCACGGACGAGAAGCCCGGCACTCCGCCGCGCTGTCCGTCCTGCTCGCCCGTCCGCCGGCTCACCCCCATGCGGTTCGTGCAGATCTGCGCGGCGGGCCATCTCGGTGACGTCGACTGGTGGTTCTGGGCCCATGCCCGGCGGGACGCGGCGGCGCGGCAGGCGTGCGGCTCGCGCGAGAGGCTGCGCTTCCGGGTCTCCGAGCGGGCGGCCGGTCTGGAGGCGCTGTCCGTCGGCTGTACGGCACCGGGCTGCGGCGCCTCCCGGGATCTGCTGGACGTGCTCGGGACCCACGGCATGCGCTGCTCCGGGCGGAATCCGTGGCAGCGGCTCGCCGAGGCCGCCGACTGCGCGAGGCCCGTGCAGGTGGTCCAGCGCACGGCGGGCAATCTGTACTACCCGCTGGTGCACTCGGCGCTGTCGATCCCGGAGAGCGGGCTGCCCGCGCCCGCCGACGAGGCACTGGCGGAGCGCGTACGCGCCAGCGACTTCTGGGTGCCGCTGTGCCGGGTCGCCGGGACGCCCCGCGCCGGTGTGTTCCGGCAGATGATCCAGGAGGACACCGGGGCGGACGACGCCCTGCTCGACGCGCTGCTCGCGGAGGAGACCGGGACGAGCGCTCCGGCGGGCGCCGGGGAGGCGGCTGCCGCGACGGGGCCGGTGCGCCCGGATCTGAGCGTCGAGGAGTGGGCGGCGTTCATGGCCCCCGACCCTCCCCTCACCCGGGACTTCAGTCTGCGGGAGTCGGGGCTCGGGCTCGACGCGGAGACGGCCGGGCCCTGGGCGGGGCTGCGCCGGCTCACCGGCCGGGTCGTGCTCGCCGACCGGCTGCGCGAGGTCCGGGCGCTGTCGGGCTTCACCCGGGTCTCCCCGGACGCGGCCGTGGTCCCGGCCGACACCTCCGGCAGGCTGCGCTGGCTGCCCGCGGTGGAGGTCTACGGCGAGGGGATGTTCCTCACGCTGGACCACGGCGCGCTGACGGCGTGGGAGCGGAACGCGCGGGTGCGGGCCCGGGTGGCCGCGATGGCCGGCGACCTGGACCGCTCTTTCCAGAAGGACCGCCTCCAGGCGCTGACGGGCGAGGAGCTCTCGCCCCGCTTCGTCCTCCTGCACACCCTCGCCCATCTCCTGGTGCGCCAGCTCTCGTTCGAGTCCGGCTACACCACGGCGAGCCTGCGTGAACGCGTCTACGCCCGGCCCGGGCACGACCAGTACGGCATCCTCGTCTACACGGCCGCGGGCGATGCCGAGGGCACCCTCGGCGGGCTCGTCCAGCAGGGCGAGCCGCCCCGGCTGGCGGAGACCCTGCTGCGGATGACCGAGGCCGCGGCCTGGTGCTCGGCGGACCCGCTCTGCTCGGAGCACTCCGGGCAGGGCTTCGGCAATCTCAACCGGGCCGCCTGCCATGCCTGCGCCCTGCTCCCGGAGACGAGCTGCGAGACGGGCAACACCCTGCTGGACCGTGTTCTCGTGGTGGGCGGCGCGGGTGTTCCCGGGTACTTCGAGTCCCTCGTCGCCGAGGCGCGCGCCGCGGC
Source organism: Streptomyces sp. NPDC004609 (assembly GCF_042873655.1). Lineage (NCBI taxonomy): Bacteria > Bacillati > Actinomycetota > Actinomycetes > Kitasatosporales > Streptomycetaceae > Streptomyces > Streptomyces sp. NPDC004609. The sequence continues at coordinate 53,979 of NZ_JBIALS010000040.1, forward strand.
CGTACGGGAGGGAACCGCGCCATGACCCTGACGTATCTCGACCTCACCCCCGCCCAGCGGAATCTGCTCGACGCGCTCCCCTTCACCGGGAACCATCTGGTGGACGGGCCCCCGGGGAGCGGCAAGAGCCTGCTGGCCGCCCAGCGCGCGCTGATGACGGCGCTCACCGGCACCCCGACCGTCCTGCTCACCCGGTCCAATCTGCTGCGCCAGTCCCTCGCGCCGCTGGTGGAGGCGCTGGGCTCCGAGGACGCGGGGGTGACGGTGGCGACGGCCCACTCCTGGCTCGCCGGCTGGTACGGCGAGGGCGCCCCGCGGGCCGACGACGGCTGGTACGACTGGCCGGCGTTCTACGAGCGGGCGGCCCTCGGCGAGTCCCCCGGCGGGCTGAGCCTGGTCGTCGACGAGGGGCAGGATCTGCCGCCGGCCTTCTACCGGCTGTGCCGGCTGCTCGGGGTGGGGGTGACCGTGTTCGCCGACGAGTGCCAGCGGCTCACCGACACCCAGTCGACCCTGGCGGAGATCGAACGGGGTCTCGGCGTGTGCGCCCGGCACGGCCTCGGCGGCAATCACCGCAATACGCGTCAGATCGCCGAGCTGGCCGCCCACTTCCACACGGGGGCCGCGCCTCCCGCGCTGCCCGAGCGGATCGGGCCGCGTCCCCGGCTGCACCGGCTGGCGGGTCCCGAAGCCGTGACCGAGCTGCTGGTCTCCCTGGTGCGGGAGCGGCCGGGGCACAGCGTCGGGGTCGTCGTGAACTCGACGCGTACGCAGTTCGAGCTCATCACCCGCCTGGAGCGGCGGGCTCCGGAGCTGAAGCCGCAGATGTACACCGCGCAGGCGACCCACGGCAGATACCGGACGCTCGATCTGTCCCGGCCCGGGCCGGTCGTCGTCCACCGGGCCAGCGCCAAGGGGCTGGGCTTCGACACGGTCGTCGTTCCGGACACGGAGACGGACGCGGCGGCGGATCCCACGTCGGCGGGGCTGCGGATGGCGTACTACGTGCTGGCCACCCGGGCCCGCAGGGAACTGCATCTGGGGTTCGCGGGCGCGGACGAGCCGGTGGTGCTGGCGGACATCGCGCGGGACGTCCTGGTCCGCGGCTGACACGGCGGCGCCGGTCTCCCCGGACGGCGAAGGGGAGCGGGTACGGGCGCGGCGGGTGTACGAGGTGCATGGGTACGGGCGCGGGGGCGCGGCAGGTCGTGCCGTGCGCCCGCGCCCGTACGGTTCCGTGGCCGTGAGGTTCCGGCGGACCCGGGGGGCCTGGGCGGCTTGGGGGTCAGCCGGTTGTCGCCCGTTCGGAGGCCGGGCGGGTGCTGCCCGCCGTCGCGGGCGTCAGGGGCTCCGGTACGGCTCCGGGGCCGGGGCCGGTGGTGGCTCCGGAGTCCGGCTCCTTCAGGAAGAAGGTGAGGACCAGACCGAGGAGGTAGACGGAGGCGAGGACCCAGACCGTGCCCTCGATGCCGAGCGGGCCGACCAGACCGGCGATGGCCGAGCCGGCGAACTGGCTGAGACCGGCACCCAGGTTGAGGATGGCGACCGCGGCGGCCACGTGACGCGGGGCGAGCATCGGCATGATCGCGGACAGGGGGACGAACGCTCCCAGCGCCAGGCCGTACACGATGGCGACGGCCAGGGTGATACCGAAGCCGGGGCCGACCGCCTCGGGCACGTAGTACAGGGCCAGCACGGTCACGAAACAGCCGAGTCCGCCCGCCCAGGCGACCGTGTTGACGCTGCCGATCCAGTCCGCCACATAGCCGGACAGCAGATTCGCGGCGACGTTGGCCAGGAGCATCGTGCCCCAGATGGTCTGCCACTGGGCGGTGGAGAAGCCGACGTCGTTGACCATATGGGTCGTCAGGAACACGACGAAGGCGTAGAAGGACAGGGTGTTGATCAGGCGGACCACGCCGCCGACGCCCACCCGGGGGTGCGTCTTGACGATGGTGAGCGCGTTGAGCATCTTCGCCACGGACTCCTTCGTCGACGCCGGGGGGCCGGTGACGGCACGGGCACGGACGAGGAAGACGATCAGAAGGCCGCCCGCGGCGACGAAGGCGAGCGAGAGCCAGAGGGTGGCCATCTCACCGATGAGGGGGATGACCGCGCCGGCGAAGTAGGAGCTGATGACGCCGAGGCCCATGGTGGAGGCGAACCAGTACCAGCTGACGGCACGGCTGAGCTTGTTCTCCGGGGTCTCCATGGCGATCCAGACCAGGAATCCGTACGCGAAGAAGGGGTAGCCCAGCCCGCGGATGCCGAAGGTGAGGAGCATCAGCGGATAGTTCCCCGCGGCCACGCCGACGGTCAGGAAGAGGACCTCGAAGACGGCCCAGATCCCGAGGCCCAGCAGCATGACCCGGCGGGGGCCCCATGCCTCGGCGAGGGCGCCGGAGAGCCAGGCGGCGACGGCGACCACGAAGCCGTACACCGTCCACAGCAGGGCGACCTCACTGCCCGCGAGGCCCCGTGACTCCAGGTAGGGGGAGAGGAAGCCGACTTCGATGCCGTCGCCGACCATGAAGAGCATGACGGCGAGATAGCCGAAGGCGAGCGGCCGGACGATCCCCTGCCGTTCGAGGAATCCGGGGCGGGGCGCGGCGGCTTCGCCCGTGGGACGAGGCGAGGTGGTCATGTGTCCTCCGGCGTACACAGCAGACGCGTGAACATCTGATCAACAATCGAACCAAAGTGCATGTAATATGAGTGGCCACCCCTCGGCTGTCAAGCCTCGGCCGGGTACCCGTTACGGGGCCGCCGCGGGAGCCGCCCGGGGCGGGCAGGGGTCCGCGCTCCCGTTCACCGCCCCTTGACCGGCGGACGGAACGAGGGGCAGGATCCGAACGGAGGATCAATGGAGAGAACAAATGGTCAGAAGCAACCGCCCCTGGGCAAGATCGCGCGGTTGTACTACGAGCACGGTCTGACCCACCAGGAGATCGCCGACCTGTGCGGGCTCTCCCGGATCAAGGTCACCCGGCTGCTGGCGGAGGCCCGGCGCGTCGGCATCGTGGAGATCACGGTGCACAGCGACGACCATCTGTTCGTGGGCCTGGAGTCGGCCCTGGCGGACGCCTACCCGCTGCGGCAGGCGTGGGTGGGCCCGGCGTTCGAGGACGGGACGCGGGCCCTGAACTCCCTGGGGGCGGTGGCCGCCGAGTGTGTCGCCACCTTCCTGGAGGACGGCACGACCGTCGCCGTGGGCCTGTCGGGGTCGGTCGCCGCGATTCCCGGGCATCTGCGCCGGCCCGCGGCCCGGGACCTGAGCTTCGTCCCGCTCACCGGCAGCCGGGGCGGTGTCTCCCGGGCGGGCGGCTCGCTCGAACTGGCCCTCGCCTTCGCCGCCGCCGTGGACGGGCACGCCTATCAGCTGCCCGCGCCCCTGCTGGCGCGCAATCCGCAGGCGGCACAGGTGTGGCGCGAGGACCCCGCCGTCCAGGAGACGCTGGAGCGGGCCGTATCGGCGGATGTGCTGATCGCGGGCATCGGCGGTACGAGTGTGAACGCCGGCCTCCTGGTCCAGAGCCTCAGCCCCGCCGAACTGGACGGCATCCGCGAGCGGGGAGCCGTGGGCGACCTCTCCGGCCGCTTCTTCGACGCGGACGGCGCCGCCGTGCCCGGCGAGGTGGACGAACGCCTGATCGGCCCGAGCCTCCGGCAGCTGCGGGCGGTGCCCGTCCGTATCGGTGTGGCCCGCGGCGCCTCCAAGCGGCAGGCGCTGGAGGTCGCGATGCGCCAGGGCCTGATCAACGTACTGGTGACCGATGTCACCACCGCCGAGGAGCTGCTGGCGAGCGCCGGCGGCAGCACCCCTTGAGCGCCTTCATGAGCATGCGGGCATTCGGACGAAAGGACACGATGTGAAGCCGGTTCATACCCGGGAGGATCTGTGCGAACGGCTGGCCGAGGTCGGCCGGACCGCCGTGGAACGCGGACTGGTCCTCGCCAGCGGGGGAAACCTGTCGGCCCGGCTGCCCGGCGGCGACGAGTTCGTGGTCACGGGCGCGGGAACCTGGCTGGACCGCCTGGAGCCCGCCGACTTCACCGTGATGAACCTGGCCGGTGAGCGGACCGGGGGCGCGGCCAGGCCGTCCAGCGAGTGGAAACTCCACCAGCGCACCTACCAGGTCCGCCCCGACGTCAACTGCGTGGTCCACCTCCACCCCCAGCACGCCGTCCTCCTCGACGCGGTCGGGGAACGCATCCGGCTCATAACGCTCGACCACGCCTACTACGTACGCTCCGTCGGCACCGTCCCCTACCACCCCAACGGCTCGGACGAACTCGCCGACGCCTCCGCCGAGCAGGCTCGTGACCACGACTGCATGGTCCTCTCCCACCACGGCTGCTCCTCCCTCGGCAAGGACATCGGCATGGCCTTCCGCCGCGCCATGAACCTGGAGGAGGCGGCGATCGCGACCTACCGCGCCCTCACCCTGGGCAACACGACCGCGACGTTCCCCCCGGAGGCCCTGTCCTCCCTCCACCACGCCTGACCACACCAACACCACTGGGCGGGCCCCCGTTCACACGGGGGCCCGCCCACAGTCAGTACCCGACGGGCCACAAGCAACCAGCCTCGCCAGCCCTCGGAGACGCGGGAACACAAGAAACCAGCCTCGCCGGCGATCGAGCGCGGGGACACAAATCCACCCCCACCGGCTGCTGGTGAGGCGGCGGAGCATAAACCCGTCCCCACCCGCCTTGAGGAGCGGGGACACAAGACCAGCACCGCCAGCGGATCGAGGCGCGGGGGCACATTCCACCACCGCCGCCTCCTGAGGCCGCGCGACAAGCAACCCGCCATGCTTCGGAGGCGCGGGAGCACAAAAACCAGCCCCGCCGGCGATTGAGGCGCGGGGGCCCGGGGGCAGAGCCCCCGGCAGGCGGCCCGCACCGCCGCAGGGGCATCCGCACCAAGCCCCCGCCGGGGCCACCGGCCCCACCCGCCCCCGCCCCACGTCACACCGTGGTGAACACCTCCCCGTTGGCCACCGCCTCCGGCCGCTCCCCCGTCGCCCACGCCCGCAGGGCCCGTTCCGCGATCCGGGAGTGCTCGGTGACGACGTCGTCGGACGCCCCGCCGATATGCGGAGTGAGCGTCACATTGTCGAGCCGGAACAGCTCGGAGTCGGCCGGCGGCGGCTCGGTCCAGAAGACGTCGAGCCCCGCCCCGGCGATCCGCTTCTCCCGCAGCGCTGCCATCAGCGCCTCTTCCTCGACGACGGCCGCCCGCCCGGCGTTCACGAAGTAGGCACCGGAACGCATCAGGGCGATCTGCGGCGCGCCGATGAGCCCCACGGTCGAGTCGTTGAGCGGCACATGCACGGTGACGACGTCGGAGCGCCTCATCAGGTCGTCCAGGCCGACGATGTCCGCGTCGTCACCGAGCGCGCCGGGCTCCAGGAAGGGGTCGTACACCAGCACCTTCATGCCGAAGGCGAGCGCCCGCCGCATCACCCGGCGCCCGATCGCGCCGCCGCCGACGATGCCCAGGGTCCGTCCGCCCAGACCGATCCCGCGGAAGCGGGCGTACGGCTCGAAGACGTCGTCGGCGCACCAGTTCCCGGCCCGCATCCACCGCTCGGACGCGCCGGTGTGACGGACCGTGGACAGGATCAGCGTAAAGGCGAGATCGGCGGTGATCTCGGCGTTGCGCGCCGGAGTGGTGGCGACGGGTATACCCCGGCGGGTGCAGGCGGGCAGGTCGACGTTGACCGGGCTGGCCCGGCAGGTGACCACGAGCTTCAGTGCGGGGGCCGCGTCCAGGGCCGCCTGATCGACCTGATCCACCTCGCAGACCACCGCGTCGGCCACCGCGAGCCGGTCGGTGATCCCGGGCCTCGCGAGGGTGGCACCCTCCATGGAGGGCTCCACGATCTCGACGTCGAACAGGTCGGCCAGCCGTGCGGCGGCCACCGGGTCGAACGGCGCGGTGATGAGCAGCCGCGAACGCGGCGACGCACTGGTCACAGGGACTCCAATCCATCGGCGCCAGGCGCCGACTCTGAGCTGTCGGAAGCGACGGACGTGTCGGAAACGGCGGAGGTACCGGCGGCGTCGGCGGTACCCGCGCTGCCGGGGCCGCCCGCGCTCTCGGCGGTACCGGAAGCGGCGGACGTACCGGAAACCGCGGACGGACCGGAACCGGAACCGGGGTCGGCGGAAGCGGGCGGGGACGCCAACCCCTCGGTCGCCGACCGCAGTTCACGCAGCGACGGCCACACGGGCCGCAGCGCGTCCCTGGCGGCGGCGAAGGCGCGCGCCTGCCGGTCGTGCAGGTCCCGCACGGCGGGGTCGGGCGCGAACGTGGCCACGGAACCGGCCAGGGCGGCGAGCGCGGTGCCGAGGTCGTCGGTCACCCCGCCGGTCACCATGGCCAGCGCGGCCACTCCTCGGGCCCCCAGCTCGGGCGCGCCGGAGCGGGCCACCGGCCGTCCGGTGATGTCGGCGAGCACCTGGCACATCAGGTCCGAGGAGGCCGAGCCGCCCGCGATCCGCAGCACGCGCCCGTCCGCCGGTTCGCCGAGGCACTCCCGCACGGTGAACGCGATCCCCTCGTAGACGGAGCGCAGCAGCTGCCCCGGGGTCGTACGGACGCTCATGCCGATCCAGGAGGCGGACGCCGCACGGTCGACGAACGGGGCGCGTTCGCCGTTCGGCGAGCCGTACGGGAGGTAGACGACACCACCGGCACCCGGCCCGGCGGCCCGTGCCTGCCGCTCCACCTCCGCCCAGTCGCCGTCCCGCTGCCCGGTCACCGAACGGACCCAGTCCAGGTTGGGCGCACCCGCCATCGGGGCCAGGCATTCGAGGACCGGCCCGCCCGGGCCGGTCGCCAGCGTGATCAGTCCTTCGGCGGTGCTGCCTCCGCTCTCCTGACGGACCGTCGCGGCGAAGGCCGTGGTGCCGACGATGAGATAGGCGTCACCGGGCAGGACGGCGCCCAGCCCGACTCCCGCGGCGGCGGCGTCGACGAGTCCGGCGGCCACCGGAACGCCCACGGGAAGCCCGGTGGCATCCGCGGCCTCGGCCCCGACCGTGCCGGCCGCCGACTCCGGCGGACGTACGGGTGCGAGCAGATGCCGGAAGCGCTGATGGCCCAGCGCCTCGATCAAGGCGTCGGAGTAGGTCCCGGTGGACACGTCCAGATAGGTGCGGGACGCCTCGGACGCGTCGGTGGCGACCTCGCCCGTCAGCCGGAAGCGGATCCAGTCCTTGCAGTTCAGCTGGTGGACCGCCCGGGCCAGCCGTTCGGGACGGTCCTCCTCCAGCTGCTCCAGCAACACCGGCAGGGCCCCGGGGAACAGGGACGAGCCGGTGACACCCCGTACGAGGGCGCCGCGGCCGTCCCGCTCCCACTCGGCGACCCGCGCGGCGGCCGAGCCGTCCATCCAGATCGCCGCGGGGCCGCACGGCCGTCCGTCGGCGTCCACCAGCCAGGCGCCGTCGCCCTGGCCGGTGACCCCCACCGCCGCGATCTCCACTCCGTCACCGGCCTGCCGCACAGCCGAACGCACGGTGTCGCAGACCGCGGACCACACCTCGTCCATGTCCTGCTCCACCCGGTCACCGTGGTGCGCGACCCGCAACGGCACACGCGCCCGGCCGAGCTGCTCCCCGTCGGGGGCCAGGACAACGGCTTTGACCGCGGTCGTGCCAGCGTCGATGCCGACCACTGCCTGCCGAGTCACTGATGAACCTCCACAACCGAACCTTTGAACATTGGTTCATTGAACGATCCAAAGTGCAGCAAACCTAGGCGCGCACGTCGCCGCAGTCAACCGCCTCGACGGGCGGGTGACGTGCGGGCCCGGGCTGCGGGAGAGGGGGCGTGCGGCGGCGTACGCCGCGGGGCCGGTGCGGCCGGCCCGCCCTCCGTACGCCTGGCGGGTCGGCCGACCGGCCGGCGCCGCGCCTGATCGTGAGGGGATTCAGGGACTCAGGGAAGGGGCAGGGGGTGACGACTTCAGGGGCGCAGGTGAAGGCACGAGCCCCGGGGCGAAGGGGGCCAAGGGGGCTCGGCGCGGCTCCGTGGCGCACCGGGCGCCTCCCGGAGCCGGAGCCGGGGCAGGGGAAGGGGCAGGGGCAGGGGCAGGGGTGCGTGCACAGAACACGGCAGCCGTACGGAGCCCCGGCACCCGGACACACGAGGGCCGGGGCGACACCGCCCCGGCCGGATCCGCGCACCCCGTCACTCCGACGAACCGCACCCGCACGCGCACGCGTGCGTCACGCGTACGCACCGGGCTCAGGCGGCGGCCGCCAGGTGCCAGCTCACCGGGGCACCCTCGGCGCGGCGGGCCTCGCCCCGCATCTCCAGCAGTCTGAGGTGGGCCAGCGTCTCCGCCAGCGCGAAGCGGCGGTTGGTGGCGCTGAACGACTCCCAGGGGCGGGACCAGGCGAGCCGCCCGGCCAGCGTCCACGCGGTGGCGCCGGGCACCTCGCCCAGCAGGGAGTGCAGTTCCTTCAGCCGCTGGGCGTGGTGTTCCGCCATCACCGCGACCCGCTGGGACAGCCCGCGGAAGCGGTACTCGTGCGCGGGCAGGACCTCGTCCACGGACAGCCGGTCCAGCCGCTCCAGCGACAGGAGGAAGGCGGACAGCGGATCCCCCTGGTCCTGACGCATCACCGCGATCTGCGGGGTGATGCGCGGCAGCACATGGTCCCCGGAGAACAGCAGTCGCTGCCTCTCTTCGTAGAAGCAGGTGTGCCCCGGGGTGTGCCCCGGCGTCCACACGGCCCGCAGCTCCCGGCCGCCCGCGGTGATCGTCATGCCGTCCTCCAGCAGGAGGTCCGGCAGCGGCGGGCGGAAGTGCCGCTCCAGCTCCAAGCCGCCGGCCGCCGAGCACGCCATGTCCTCCGGAACGCCGTGCCGGCGCATCTGATCGCCGATGACCCCCGCCCACAGCTCGACGCTGGCGGGTATGGACTTCAGTTCCGCCGCGTCCAGGGAGTGCATCGCCACCCGGGCGCCGGACGCCTCGCGGATCCGGCCCGCGAGCCCGAGATGGTCACCGTGGAAGTGGGTCACGAGGACGGTCCGTACGTCCGCCGCGCCGTAGCCGAAGGAGGCGATGCCCCGGGTCAGCGCCAGCCAGGACTCGTCCGCGTCCCACCCGGCGTCGACGAGCACCAGACCGTCGGCCGCCTCCAGGGCGTACACCAGGACGTAGCGCAGCGGATTGTCGGGGATCGGCACGGGGATCGACCAGAGCCCGTCGGCCACCCGTTCCACCGGGGGCAGGACACCGTCCTGCCACGCCTGCCACTGCTCGCGGCCGGTGATCTCGATGCTCACGGGGCTCCTCTCGCCGGGACCCGCGCCGACGGGCGTGTCCGCCGCTCGCAGCCCCCGCATCCTGCTTCCAAGCAAAGATCCGCTGTTTACTTTTTCGTCTGCGATTGAGACATGTCAAGCTTCTCATGACGACAAAAGGGAACTTACCCCGATCAACGGCAAGGAAATACCGGCAAACAATCATTTACTCAAGGGAGTCGTCCGTAGCGTCGGTCACCTCGCCGCCGGAGGGTGCCCGGCCCGGCACCGCCCCGCTCTGGGCCAGGTCGAAGAACGCCTGCGCGGCCGGGGACAGCGGGTCCCCCCGGTGCAGGAGGTAGCAGGTGCGGGGCACGGTGAAGTCGAGCGGTTTCACGATCGCGCCCAGCCGCTCGGCGGCCCGCGCCTCGGGTTCGGGGAGCACCGCAGCCCCGACCCCGGCCAGAATGAGCGGAACGATGGCGTCCCGGTGCGCGGTCTCCACCACGACGGTGAGCGGGGGCAGTTCACGGGCGGCCAGTTCGGCGGCGAACCACGCGCGCAGCTCGGTCTGCTGGGCCAGCCCCATCAGCACCCGGCGCCCGACGAGCTCCGCGAGCCGCAGCGGCCCGTCCGGGAGCGGCCCGGTGTCCGGCGGGAACACGGCGAACGACTCGGTGAGCGGCAGACGCATCGAACGGTACTTGGGGTAGGCCGCCGCGTGGCTGTGCAGCAGCAGTTCCGCCTCGCCCCGGCGCAGACTGTCGAGTCCGTCCTCGTCGGGTGCGGCATCGTGGACGCGCAGCCGGACCCCGGGGTAGCGCTCGCTGAACCGGGTGATCAGAGGCACCGCCGGGTCGACCCGGAGCAGCGGTCCGACCGCGAGATCCAGCACGCCGGTGGTGAGGCGGTCGACCTGTTCGACCGCGGCCCGTACGCCGTCGAAAGCGCGCAGCGTCCGGCGGGCCGGGCCGACCAGGGCGCGGCCCGCGGGCGTCAGGGTCAGGGTGCGGCCGCGCTCGATGAGGGGCGTGCGCAGCTCCCGCTCCAGCTCTTTGACCGCCTGGGAGACCGAGGGCTGGCTCAGGTGCATGCGCCGCGCCGCCTCGGAGATGCTGCCGGCCTCGACGACCGCGATGAAGTAAGCCAGATGGCGACGGTCCACAGGCAACACCTATCACAGGCCGGGTATCCCAAGGGGAGGCCGATGCCCGGAGGGAGGCGGCCCACAGGAGCCGGGCCCGAGGTCGCCCCGGGAGCCGCCCGGCCCGGGGTGGCCGGCCCGACGGGTGGGAAGGGAGCGGCTCCGGCGGCCCGCACGGCCGGGCCCGCGAGGGCGGGAAGGGCGGGGTGGGCGGGCGGTGAGTCGGCCCGGATGGCCGCCCGCCGCACGGCACGCCGGACAGCACATCGAGATTGCCTATGCGAGCCATAGGTATCCCAAGGATTTACTGATGTCGTTCTGCGGCATAGCGTGCCGGTGGATGGGTCGCACGGGGCCTGGCCCGGCCCGGCCCCGCAGCCGCCGCCGAGGGGAGCCAAGGGGAACCGAGGACGGACATGCAGGGTGTGCAACGGGTATTGCACCTGCTGGGCTGGTCTCCGAGCACCAGCCGGTCGGTGTCGGTGATCTGTCCCGGGCCTCGGGACTGCCGAAGTCGACCGTACAGCGGACCCTGGGCGCGCTGGCCGACGCGGGCTGGATCCGTCCCGTCGGTGTCGAGTACACCCGCTGGGAACTGACCTCGCGGATGCAGGACCTCGGCCGGCGGGCCTCCCGGCAGGGCGATCTGCGCGAGGCCGCGCTCGGACCGATGCGGGAGCTGCGCGATCTCACCGACGAGACCGTGACGCTCCAGGTCCCGGACGGGCAGCACCGGATGGTGCTGATCGAACGAGTGGACTCCCAGCAGCCGGTACGGACGTTCAACCGGCTGGGCGCCGTCTCCCCGATGCCGGTCACCTCGGCCGGGATCGCCCTGCTCGCCCTGCTGCCCAAGGAGGAGGTGGAACGGGTGCTCGCGGTGCCGGTGCCCCGGCTGACCGAGCGGACGGTGGTGGAGCCCGCGTCGATCCGGGCCGCGATCGAGCACGCGCGGGCCGACGGATACGCGGTGAACGTGGGCCAGAACCGGCCCGGCGTCTGCGCTGTGGGCGCGGCCGTCGTGAACGGGTCCGGGGTGCCGGTCGCCGGAGTCGGCGTCTCGGTCCCGGAGAGCCGCTTCGACCGGGGCCGGGTGCCCTGGTGGGGCAGCAGGGTCCGCGCGACGGCCCAGGAGATCACCGCCGCGCTCACGGACTGACCCCGGACCGGACCGGGGCCGCCTCGCCCCGGCTGCCCCCGGCTCCCGGGAGGTCCCGCACCCGCCCGTACGCCACACCCGTACGCGCCCCCGCCCGCACCCGGACTCCACCGGCTCCCCACGGACCTCACGCATCCCACCCCGCCACTCCACCAACCGCCCCCGACGTCACCGACTGACCTCCGAATCGCCCACCGAGCCCACCGAGCCCGCCGACACCCACCGACCGACCCGTACCCGTACCCCAGGCCACGCCGAGCGCCACCACGGCCCCGGCGGCCCTGACATCACGACCCCCAGCGGAACCACGCGCCGTCCGCCGGCGCGGTGACCCGGCCCTCTCGGGCGGACAAGGAATCCTCCGGTGACCACAAGCAATGACACCCCGGCGACCGTCCCCTTCCTCACCGAGGACCGGCTCGCGATCCAGGCGATGGCACGGGAGTTCGTCGCCAGGGAGGTCCTGCCCGTGGCGAACGAGCTGGACCCGGTGGCGGGCGAGATCCCGATGGAACTGCGCGACAAAATGGCGGAGCTGGGCTTCTTCGGCATCCTCATTCCCGAGGAGTACGGCGGACTCGGCCTCGGTGTCTCGGAGTACGCCCTGGTGGTCGAGGAGCTGGCCCGCGGCTGGATGAGTGTGGCCAGCCTGATCGCCCGGGGCCAGCAGTTCGCCCACGGTTTCGACGCCGGCCAGCGCGCCGCGTATCTGCCGAGGATGGCGCGCGGCGAGTTCCTGAGCGCCTTCGCCCTGTCCGAGGCGGAGGCGGGCTCCGATGTGGCGAACCTGCGCTGCCGGGCGGAACCGGAGGCCGACGGCGGCTGGCGTATCACCGGGCAGAAGATGTGGTGCACCTTCGCCGACGGCTCCGACTACCTCCAGGTCTTCGCCCGCACCCGGCCGCTCGATCCCGAGCACCGCTCCCGGGGCATCACCTGCTTCCTGATGCCCAAGGAGCGCGGCACACTGCCCGACGGTGTGACCGGTACGCCCGTGCGCAAGATCGGCTACCACGGCTGGAAGACCTGGGAACTGTCCTTCGAGGGCGCCCGGGTGGAGCCCGGGATGATCGTCGGCGAGGAGGGCAAGGGGTTCCGGGTCGCGATGGGCGACCTGGTCATCGCCCGTATCCACACCGCCGCCCGCGCCATCGGCCTCGCCCGGGGGGCGCTGGAGGACTCGATCGCGTACGCCGCCCAGCGGGTGCAGTTCGGCCGGCCGATCGCCGACAAGCAGGCCATCCGTTTCAAGATCGCGGACATGGCGACCCGGATCGAGGCGTCCCGCGCGCTGCTGCACCGTATCTGCACCGACTACGACGCCGGGCAGCCGTCCAACCTCCAGGCGTCCATGGTCAAACTGCACGCCACGGAGATGGCCGAACACGTCACCAGCGAAGGCATCCAGATCCACGGCGGCGCGGGTTACACGACGGACTTCGCCGTCGAACGGCACTGGCGCGACGCCCGGCTCACCAAGATCTTCGAGGGCACCTCCGAGATCCAGATGAAGATCATCTCCGACACCCTGCTGGGTCGCTGACATGGCCGCCGACCACACAGCCGACCGTACGGCCGGAGGAGGCACCGGGCAGGCGCCCGGTGCCGGGGCGGGCGGCCCGCTGACCGGGCTGACCGTGCTCGACCTCAGCCGGATGCTCGCGGGCCCCTTCTGCACCATGGTCCTCGCGGATCTCGGCGCCACCGTGCTCAAGGTGGAGCCGCCGTTCGGCGACATGACCCGTAACCAGGGCCCGTACGCGGACGGCGACGAACTCAAGGCGTACGGCGGCTATTTCCAGAGCGTCAACCGCAACAAGCAGGGCCTGGTCGTCGATCTGACCAAGCCCGGCGGCCCGGACGTGATCCGTACGCTGGCCGCCCGCGCGGACATCCTGGTGGAGAACTTCCGGCCCGGCGTCATGGAGCGGTACGGCCTCGGGTACGAACAGCTCGCCGAGATCAACCCGCGCCTGGTCTACACGGCGGTACGCGGCTTCGGCGACCCTCGGACCGGCGTCAGCCCGATCCAGGACTGGCCCAGCTACGACATCGTCTCCCAGGCCATGGGCGGGCTGCTCGGCATCACCGGCCCGGTGGGCGGCCCGCCCGTGAAGACCGGTCCCGGTCTCGGCGACACCATTCCCGGGCTGTTCGCCGCCGTGGGCGCCCTCGCGGCCCTGCGCGAACGCGAGGTCACGGGACGCGGGCGGTTCGTCGACGTCGGTATGTACGACGCGGTGGTCGCCGCCTGTGAACGCATCGTCTACCAGTACTCGTACAACGGCGTCGTCCCCCGCTTCCTGGAAAAAGCCCAGGGCCTGCCCGCCGACCAGGTCTTCCTCGACCTCGAAGACGCCTGCGCCCCCCTCGCCAAACCCGAAGCCC
>NZ_JBIALS010000041.1:0-67324 GCF_042873655.1 Streptomyces sp. NPDC004609
TGACTTTTGGCACGCTGTTGAGTTCTCAAGGAACGGACGCTTCCATCAGACCCTCATCAGGCCCTCCGGGCATTTCCCTTCGGTCTTGCGTTTCCGACTCTATCAGATCCTTTCGGGCCTGATTCCCGGTCGAAATCGGGATGTCTTTCCGGCCCTTCGGCCGTTCCGACGAGTGAGACTTTAGCGGAATCATCCGCCCCGACGCTAATCGGGGTCGCGCTCTTTCGAACGCGGGATTCCTCATTTCACAAAAGCACACCAAAAGCGCACGACAACACGTCGTTCGTTCGTAGTAGGTCTTGCGGAATGGCTGCCCGGGGACCAACCGTGGTCGGCGCTCACTGCGGGCAACTCGGAGAACACTATGGAGGATCGCCGTGCCGTGTCAACTTGAGGGCGTGTGTCTGTAGACTCCGCCCCATGACTACGCGTATGTGCTCCCTTCAGTGGTGGGCCGCCTGACGGCGGCCGGCACCTACGTATGACTCAACGGCCGCCGCCTCGGCGGCCGTTCTTCGTTTCTCCCTCCGGGAGTCGGCCGCCGGGCGGTGGCTCCGACCAGGAGACGGAGAACGGGATGACGCGGATCTTCAGCGGGATCAAGCCCACGGGGCACGCGACGCTGGGCAACTACCTCGGCGCGATGCGGCGGTGGGTCGAGGTCGACCAGCACCAGTCGGACGCGCTGTTCAGCGTGGTCGATCTGCATGCGCTGACGATGGAACACGATCCGGCGCGGGTCGGGAGGCTCAGCAGGCAGGCGGCGACGCTGATGCTGGCGGCGGGGCTGGATCCGGCGCTGTGCACCCTGTTCGTGCAGAGCCAGGTGGTCGAGCACGTGCGACTGTCGTATCTGCTGGAGTGCACGGCCACCGACGGCGAGCTGCGGCGGATGATCCAGTACAAGGAGAAGGGCGCGCGGGCGCAGGCGGCCGGGCAGAGCGTACGGGTGTCACTGCTGACGTATCCGGTGCTGATGGCGGCGGACATCCTGGCCTACGGGACCGATGAGGTCCCTGTGGGTGACGACCAGACGCAGCACGTGGAGCTGACCCGGGATCTGGCGGTGCGGTTCAACCAGCGGTACGGGCACACGTTCACCGTGCCGAAGGCGACCCGTCCCCAGGTGGCCGCGCGGGTCATGGATCTGCAGGACCCGACGTCGAAGATGGGGAAGTCTCACGACTCGGGGGCCGGCATCGTCTATCTGCTCGACGATGCGGACCAGGTGCGCAAGAAGATCATGCGCGCGGTCACGGACAGCGGGCGCGCGGTCGAGTACAACCGCGAGGACAGCCCCGGCGTGGCGAATCTGCTGGAGATTCTTTCCGCCTGCGGAGGTGGGAACCCCATCGACTTGGCCGGTGTATATGAGTCGTACGGGTCCTTGAAGAAGGATGTGGCCGAGGCGGTGGTGGAGCTGCTGAGGCCGGTGCGGGAGCGGCATGCGGAGCTGGCCTCGGACCCGGGATATGTCGATCAGGTGCTGAGGGAGGGAGCTGAGCGGGCCAGGGCGATGGCCCGCCCGAGGGTGGATGCCGCCTATGCGGCGTTCGGGTTGCTGCCTTGAGGTGAGGGGCCGGTCCGCTCGCAGAGCGGGTGCCCCGTCCCGCCGGCGTGGCGCCGCGCCGGCGGGACGGGGTGATGGTCAGCCGTTGCCGGAGGCGAGCTCGCGGCTGCGGTCGCGGGCGGCTTCGAGGGCGGCGATCAGGGCGGCGCGCACGCCGTGGTTCTCGAGTTCGCGGATGGCACTGATGGTGGTGCCGGCAGGGGAGGTGACGGCTTCACGGAGCTTGACGGGGTGTTCGCCGCTGTCGCGGAGCATCACGGCGGCGCCGATGGCGGCCTGGACGATGAGGTCGTGGGCCTGGGCGCGGGGCAGGCCGAGCAGGATGCCCGCGTCGGTCATGGCCTCGACGAGGAAGTAGAAGTACGCCGGGCCCGAGCCGGACAGGGCAGTGGCCGCGTCCTGCTGGGACTCGGGGACCCGGAGGGTCTTGCCGACGCCGCCGAAGATCTCCTCGGCGTGGGTGAGATGGCCGGCGGTGGCGTGGTTTCCGGCGGAGATCACGGACATGCCCTCGTCGACCAGTACGGGTGTGTTGGGCATGACACGGACGACAGGGGTGCCTGCGGCCAGGCGTTCCTCGATAAAGGAGGTGGGGATACCGGCAGCGGCGCTGATGACAAGGCGGTCGGCGGTGATGTGCGGGGCGAGTTCGTCGAGGAGCTTGCCCATGTCCTGGGGCTTGACGGCCAGGATGAGGGTGTCGGCGCGCTTGGCGGCCTCGGGGTTGGTGACCGGTTCGACGCCGTAGCGGGTGCGGAGCTCTTCGGCGCGGTCCGCGCGGCGGGTGGTGACCAGCAGATCGGAGGGTCGCCAGCCCGCGCGGATCATGCCGCTGAGAAGGGCCTCGCCGATCTTGCCCGTGCCGAGGACTGCGACTGTGTGGGTCATGGCTCTGTTCACCTCGCCGGAGGGGGTATGTGCCGCCATCCTCGCACCGGAGGTGGGACGGTGCCGGGGTGGTCCGAGGGGCGGTACGGGTGGTGCCGGAGCCGTGAGACCTGTGAGGCCCATGGGTGGCGGTGTGGCGGATTGCGGGATTGGCGTGTGAGGCCGGGACGTGGCGCAGAAGGCGGGGTCGGCATGTCAGTGGGTGAGGCCGGATCTGCGTCTTGGAGAGAGTGAGACGAGAGGAGGCGGAGTGCTTCTGTGTGACGTGAGGGGAACCCCGCTGTTATCGGGGCGGTCCCGCCCTTGGTGACGGACGAGGAGTTCGACGCCTTCTACGCGGCGGCCTTCCCGCGCCTGGTGGGACAGCTCTCTGCGATGACGGGTGATCACAGCGAGGCGCAGGACGTGGTTCAGGATGCCTTCGTCCGGGCGTGGGACCGGCGTGCCTCCTTTCTGGTGACGGAGGCTCCCGAGGCCTGGATCCGGACCGTCGCGACGCGGCTCGCGGTGAGCCGGTGGCGGCGGGCGAGGCGGTGGCTGGAGCTGATGCGGCACCATGCGCCCCTGGTGGACCGGGTGCCCGGGCCGGGGCCCGAGCGCATGGTGCTGGTGGAGGCGTTACGGCAGCTTCCGGAGGCACAGCGGCGGGCGGTGGTGCTGCACCATCTGTGTGATCTGAGCGTGGAGCAGATCGCGGCGGAGACGGGGACACCGGAGGGGACGGTCAAGGCACGGTTGTCGCGGGGACGGGTGGCTCTGGCCAGGTTGCTGGCCCCGGGTGAGCGGGTGGAGGAGAAGGAGAAGGAGGACAGCCGGGTGTGAGGCCGCCGGTCGCTGTGGGCCGCGCGAGGGGCCCACCGTGCCGGGGTGCCAACTGTGCGGGGTGTGGGTTGTCGGGGTGCCGACCGGGGCCGGTGCGGGGTGGGGTGCCGGTGCCGGGGAGTCGTCCGCCGGGCGGGGCTCCCGGGCACCCGCTGGAGGCGAGGCCGGGTCAGACGGTGCGGCGGCGGAGGGTGGCCGCGCCCAGGGCGAGTACCAGAAGGGCACAGGCGGCGACGACCAGCACGTCTCGGATGAAGTCTCCGGTGGCGTCCGCGTGGCGCTGGACCTGGGCCATGGCGTCGACGGCGTACGACATGGGCAGGACATCGGAGATCGCCTCAAGGGCGGGCTGCATGTTCGGGCGCGGGGTGAACAGGCCGCAGAGCAGCAGCTGCGGAAAGATCACCGCCGGCATGAACTGGACCGCCTGGAACTCGGAGGCGGCGAAAGCGGAGACGAAGAGGCCGAGCGCGGTGCCGAGCAGCGCGTCGAGCAGGGCGACCACGAGCAGCAGCCAGGGTGAGCCGACGACGTCCAGACCGAGGCCCCAGAGCGCGAGGCCGGTGGCAAGGAGCGACTGGACGGCCGCGACCAGGCCGAAGGCCAGGGCGTATCCGGCGATGAGGTCGCCTTTGGCGACGGGCATGGCGAGCAGACGTTCCAGGGTGCCGGAGGTGCGCTCGCGCAGGGTGGCGATGGAGGTGACCAGGAACATGGTGATCAGCGGGAAGATCCCGAGGAGGGAGGCGCCGATGGAGTCGAAGGTCTCCGGGCTGCCGTCGAACACATAGCGGAGCAGAAAGAGCATCACGCAGGGGACGAGCAGCATCAGGGCGATCGAGCGGCGGTCGTGACGAAGCTGCCGCAGGACGCGGGAGGCGGTGGCGAGGGTGCGGGCGGCGCTCATCGGGCGTTCTCCTGGGTAGTGGGCTCCGGTTCCAGGGTGGTGGGCCCGGGATTCCCAGTGCTGTGCCTCGGAGTGGCCTGCTCCGGACTGTTGTCCTGAGGGCCGTGGTCCAGAGGACCGTTCGCCTCGGGTTGGTTGCCTGCGGGGTGGTTCTCGTCAGGACGGTCCCCTGGCGGGTGGTTCTGGTCAGGGCGGTTCGCTCTGAGGGTGGTCCGGGTGGCGCGGCTTCCTGCCGGGCGGGTTGCTCCGGGGTGGTGAGGGTCCGGGCTGATCGCTTCGGGAACGTTCGCCCCGGAGCTGCTCGGTTCGGGGCGGTCGCGGTCCGGGCTGATCCGGGCGGTGGGGGCCGGGGCCGTCGCGGTCCGGGCGTCGGCCTCGTCGACGAGGTGGAGGAACGCGGCTTCGACCGTTTCCGAGCGGGTGCGCAGGCGCAGGTCGTCCGGGGTGTCCTCGGCGAGGATCTCGCCCTCGCGCATCAGGAGGAGGCGGTGGCAGCGTTCGGCCTCGTCCATGACATGGGAGGAGACGAGGAGCGACGTACCGCGTTCGTCGGCGAGGCGGTGGAAGAGGTCCCACAGATCGCGGCGGAGGACGGGGTCGAGACCGACGGTGGGTTCGTCGAGGACCAGCAGTTCGGGGGTGCCGAGCAGGGCGACGGCGAGGGAGACGCGGCTGCGCTGGCCGCCGGAGAGGCGCCCGGCGAGCGTATCGGCGTGCGAGGTGAGGTCCACGTCGGAGATGGCGCGGGTGACATGTGCCCTGCGGGTGTCGCGGTGGCGGCGGCCGGGCTGGAGGACCGAGGCGAAGTACTCCAGGTTCTGGCGGATGGTCAGGTCCTGGTAGACCGACGGCGCCTGGGTGACATAGCCGATACGGGAACGGAGGGAAGCGTCGCCCGCGGGCCTGCCGAGGACGTCGAGCGTGCCCTTGACCTTGGCCTGGGTGCCGACGATCGCCCGCATCAGGGTCGACTTTCCGCAGCCGGAGGGACCGAGGAGTCCGGTGATCCGGCCGGGCGGGACGGTGAAGTCGATACCGCGGAGGACCGTGCGATCCCCTCGTACGACGGTGAGACCGCGGGCCAGGACGGCAACCCCGGAAGAATTCATCATGTGATGAATAATCCTCCCGGGGATGGGCTCCGTCAAGCGGTACGAGGTGTTTTCGGCCGTTGGGCAGGCTCCCGCCCGTGCGTCGCCGCTGCCCGGGCTCCGGGCCCGGCCCCTCCCCCAGCCGTCCGGCCTGCACGCACGCGGTCCCGTCACGCAGCAGCGCCGCGCGGATGGGGCCCCTCCCCTGCCCGCCACCCCGACCCCTCCCCCGGCCCGGTCCGGTCGGCCCGGGCCTGGCCCGCCGGTCCCTCCAGCCCTGTCCACCCCGCCAGGTCCATCAGCCCCGTCCACCCCGTCACCCCGCCAGGTCTGTCCCCCGCCAGGTCCATCAGCCCTGTCGGCCGCACGGCCCGTCAGCGCCGACGAGGCCGGAGCGCCCCTGTCAGCCCGGTCCGGGCATCAGTGGCAGGACGCTCGGGGCTCGGCGGGCCACGGAGCACACGCGGATGGTGGAGCGGACCACCTGCTCCTTGATCCGGGCGGCCGTACGGCCCGTCAGGACGCGGTCACGCGGGGAGTCGTCCGCGCGTACGAGCTGGATCAGCCCGTCATGGCGCCCCAGACTCACGCACTGGACGGGATAGCCGAATGTCAGCGGCTTCGGCTCGCGTCCCCGGGCCGCCCCCGGGACTCGTCGACGATCGCGGACGCCGCGTGCAGTCCGGTCGGCAGGGCCGCGGCGCAGCCATGCGCAGCCGACCGGCCTTCGGGGTGTGGGCTGCGGACGCGTCGGCCACGGCGTGGATCCCGGGGTGGGTGACCGAGCGCAGGGAGGCGTCGACCGCGATACGCCCGGTGGCCGGATCGAGTGCGAGACCGGCGGCGGACGCCAGATCCGTGTGGGGGACCATCGAGGCCGCCCAGACGACGGCGTCGGCGTCCATGGCGTCCGCGTTCGTGACCTGCGCCCCCTCCTCGACGTGGACTCCGCGTGCCTCCAGGACCCGCCGTACATGAGCGCGACCGCACGGGGAGTGGCCGCCGGCGACCAGGCCGGCGGCCAGGAGGCGGACCTCCCCGTCGGGGTGCGTCTCGGCCACGTCGGCCGCCATCTCGGTCCCGGGCAGCCCGCCGCCGACGACCGCGAGCGAGCCGGGGCGGTCCTGGAGCCGTTTGCGGAGGGCGTCCGCGGACTCGGCGCTGTAGACGTGTTCGCCCACGATGTCACCAGTGCGACTGCCGAGGGCGTACACCAGCCGGTCGTACGGGAGGTGGTGACCGTCGTCCGTCGTCACCGGGCACGCTGCCGGGTCCAGGCCCGTGGCGCGCCGGGCGATGTGCCGGACGCCGGGGCCGCGCAGCAGATGGGCGAGCGGATGGGGGACGGCGGTGGGCCGGGTGGCGAGTTCGTGCCATCGGACGCGTTCGGTGAACCGGCCGCTGGGATCGCCGTGGGTCCGTCCGGTGACATGCCCGGGCGTACGTGGTGAGGTCGGCGCAGCCCTCGGCCGGGGCGGGGACGGCGGTGCCGGGGCTACGTGCGCTTCTGCTTGCCGGAACGGCCCTTGCGTGCCGCCGGGTTGCCGGTGCGGGAGCTGCGGCGCTTCTTGTACTGGGCGCGGGCCCTCTCGTACTCCTCGCGGTGCAGCTTCTCGCCGGGTGCCTCGGCCAGCGAGCGGAGGAACCACGCGAGAAGGACGCCGACGAAGCCGATCGCCCGCAGGCTGCGCAGGGCGTCCGGTGTCGCGGCCCCGGTGGGGCGTCGGCCGAAGCCCTCCCAGGTCTTGCGGAAGGCGATCGCGCTGCACACCGCGAACATGACGATGACCATCGTGTTGAGGAAGCCGCCGATCTCCGCGATCACGAGGCCCTCGTAACCGAAGCGCAGCGCCAGGCAGCCGACGACGGCCGCGGCGAGCGAGCCGACGGCGACGCCCGCCCTGCGCAGCCCGTATCCGCCGTCGTGGTCGACCCAGGTCGTACCGAAGAAGCGGATGGGTTCGGGCCGCGGGCCACCGTCGCCACCGCCGGTCGTGGTGGACTCCGTGGATCCGGACGCGGATGCGGGTGTGGTGGTGTCGCCGGTCCTGCCGCTCTGCTCGCTCACGGGTCGATTATCCCCGGGAGCGGACGGGAGCGGATGTACGGGTCCTGGCGGTCGGGCCCCGGCCGTACCGGGTGCCCGGCCGTACCGGGTGCCCGGCCGTACCGGGTTCTGACGGTACGGCCGAAGCAGCCCCGCACGACCGGTGTGACGGGCGGCGGAGGACCGTACGGCCGAGGCGGTACGGATCCGGTGGGGCGGGCGGCCGTCAGGGGCAGCGGATGGTCACATAGCCGTCGCTGCCCGTGTTCACGTACGCGTCCGACACGAACTCGCCGCTCGCGATGTTGTCCCAGATGTTGGTCGTGCCGTACGGGCCGGAGATGGTCTCCCCCGGCTTCTGGCAGTGGATCGGCACGGTGGCTCCCAGAGGGAGGACCCGGACGATGCCGAACCCCGTGCCGGGGCCGCTGCGGACGTTGACGCGGTAGCCCGGGGCGACCGGGTAGCGGCGGACCCTCGCCGCGGCCTCTGCCCCGGCGTCGGCTTCCGGCGCGCTGTCGGCGGCAGAGTCGGCAGCGCCGGCAACGCTGGCAGAAGTCACGGTGTCGGTAGCGGCTTCGGCTGTGTTCCCGGTCTCGGTGCCAGCCCCGGTGCCGGTCTCGGGTCCCGCGGTGGCGGAGTCGTCGTTTTCCGGACGTACGTCGTCAAGTGCCATGTAAATCGCCCCCGTTGCCGTATGTGCGTATTACGTACCGTACGCTGTGACCCATCTGACAGGCCACCCCTGGATCGCACCCACCATCGACTAGGCTCCGTGAGTCGCGCGCGCACGTTCAACATGTCGGGGGTGGGAGATGCCACCGCTGCGCAGCACCGGGGAATCCCCGGAAGCCGGGCATCCACAGTACGCGGGGCAGTACCGGCTGGAGGCATGCCTGGGGACCGGCGGCATGGGAGTGGTCCATCTGGCCACCTCGGCCTCGGGACTGAGACTCGCGGTCAAGGTCATCCACGCCGAGCATGCGTCGGACCCCGAGTTCAGGGCGCGCTTCCGGCAGGAGGTCGCGGCCGCACGGCGGGTCAGCGGAGCCTTCACGGCGCCGGTCGTCGACGCCGATCCGGACGCCGGACGGCCGTGGATGGCCACCCTGTTCATCGAGGGCCCGACGCTGGCCGAACGGGTCAAGCGGAACGGGCCGCTGGAGTCGGAGGAACTGCGCAGGACGGGTGCCGGGCTGGCCGAGGCGTTGCGCGACATCCATCGCGCGGGCGTGGTGCACCGCGATCTCAAACCCAGCAATGTGCTGCTCGCGCCGGACGGGCCGAAGGTGATCGACTTCGGGATCTCCCGGCCCTCGGACAGTGATCTGCGGACGGAGACGGGGAAGCTGATCGGGACGCCGCCGTTCATGGCGCCCGAGCAGTTCCAGCGGCCGAGGGAGGTCGGGCCGGCGGCGGATGTGTTCGCGATGGGCGCGGTGCTGGTGCACGCGGCGACCGGGCGGGGGCCGTTCGACTCGGACAGCCCGTACATCGTGGCGTATCAGGTCGTCCACAACGAGCCGGATCTGACGGGGGTTCCGAAGGATCTCGTGCCGCTGATCCGGGGCTGTCTCGCGAAGGAGCCCGAGGACCGGCCGACTCCGTACGGGCTGATGGTCGCGCTGCGGGAGTCGTCGCCGTCGTCCTCGTACGACACGCTGACGCATGTGCCCGGTCCGCGGACGCCCGATCCGCGGGGGAAGGCGCCCGTCGTCGGCGGCGGGTCCGGCCCGGCCCGGACGTGGTCCCTGAGGGGCGGAAGGAAGCGGTGGGCGGCCGCCGGGGCCGCGGTGGCGGTGCTGATGACGGCGGGGATCGTCGTGACCCGGGCCATGGGCGGCGAGTCGGCGCCTCCCTCGTCCACACCGGCCCCGACGCGTACGGAACAGGGCTCGAAGGGCTTCGTCGGGTGGAGCGTGGATCTGGGCGAGCGGGGCGCGGAGGACCGGATGCCCGCGTGTACGGCGGGGCCTCGGCTCACCGCGCTCTACTGCGCGGCACCCGGGCTCAAGGCGGCCAGGCTGGACCCCGGCAGCGGCCGCAGGGCCTGGTCGCGGGCGGCACACGCGGGTGCCGCGCAGAGCGGTCACCCCGGTGCGCCGGTGTTCGCGGGCGGGCTGGTGCATGTGCTCTCGCCGGGAGAGCGCAAGCTGGAGGCGCTCGATCCGGAGACCGGCGCGGTGCGCTGGCACATCGGGACGGCGCCGTACTCCGCCGTCCGGCACGTCGGCGACGTGGTGCTGCTGATCACGGACGGCGGACAGGTACGGGCGGTCGACGCGGCCACCGGTGAGCAGCGGTGGAGCAGGCGGCACGGCGGGCCCGGCACGGAGTGGGTGGCGGCGGCCGGCGGGAACGCCGTGGCGATGGCCGTGACGCAGTCGGCCGACGGGACGTCCACGCTGGTCAAGGCGGTGGATCCGCGGAAGGGGAAGCCGCTGTGGAAGAAGCGGCTGGACGGGCTGCTGAGACCGATGGGGGTGTCCGGGGGCGCGCTGTATCTGATGACCGTCGATCTGGGCGGTTTCACGGACGCGGTGGTACGGGTGGACATGGCGGGCCCGGCCCATGGGATCCGTACCGTGGCGCTGACGGCGCCGGTGGATCAGGCACAGGCGGTCGTGCGGGGCGACGTCGTCCATCTGAGCGGGTCGGGAGGTTCGCTGGTCGCGGTCCGGATGGCTCCCGCGGGGGCGGGGGCGGGTGATGAGCCGCGTCAGCTCTGGCGGCTGGAGACGTCCGTCACCAATCTCTCGCGCCCGGAGGCGGACGGGCGTGCGGTCTATGTGACGGCCGGGGACGGCAGGCTGCTGGCGGTGGACGCCGTGCGGGGGTCGCTGATCGGGCAGACGGAGCCGCGGATGGACGACGGGCGGTACACGTTCGCGTCGTTTCTGCCGCCGCCGGTGGCGGTGGGCGGGCGGGTGTTCGGGGTGGCGCCGAACGGGGCGGTGTTCGCGGTGGACGCGGAGGGACCGGCGGGGTGGTGACCCCGTGGCCCCATGCCCCCCCTGACCTCGTGATGTCCGCGACGCCGCGTCCTGGTCGGCCCCGTGAGCGATGTCCAGCCATGTGAGGGCGTCCGGGGTCGCCCGTGCCTGTACGAGGGTCCCTGTACGAGGGGCCCGCGTCCGGCGGGGCGGGATGGTCAGGCGCCTTCGCCGGTTCCCGGGCGGGGCGCTCGGCAGCGCGCCCGCCCTCCCGAGGATCCGCCCCCGGACGCGACGAGGGCCGGTGGGCTCGGCTTCCGGCGCCGCGCCGGCCGCGCCCGGGATGCGCCCGGGCACGGTCGGGAGACGGGGCGGGAGTTACGGGAGGAGGGTCACGTCGCGGACCGCGCCCTTGTCGGCGCTGGTGGCCATGGCCGCGTAGGCGCGCAGGGCCGCCGAGACCTTCCGCTCGCGGGACTTGGGGGCGTAGACGCCGCCGAGCGCGTCACGGCGTGCGGTCAGTTCCGCGTCCGGGACGAGCAGGTCGATCGAACGGTTCGGGATGTCGATACGGATGCGGTCGCCGTCCTCCACGAGGGCGATCGTGCCGCCCGAGGCCGCCTCGGGTGAGGCGTGCCCGATGGACAGGCCCGACGTACCGCCGGAGAAGCGGCCGTCGGTGACGAGGGCGCAGACCTTGCCGAGGCCCCGGCCCTTGAGGAAGGACGTCGGGTACAGCATCTCCTGCATACCCGGGCCGCCCCGGGGTCCCTCGTAGCGGATGACGACGACGTCGCCCGCCGTGATCTCCTTGCGGAGGATCTTGTCGACGGCCTCCTCCTGGGACTCGCAGACGACGGCCGGGCCCTCGAAGGTCCAGATCGACTCGTCGACGCCCGCGGTCTTCACGACGCAGCCGTCGACGGCGAGGTTGCCGCGCAGGACCGCGAGCCCGCCGTCCTTGCTGTACGCGTGGGCCACGTCCCGGATACAGCCGCCGGCCGCGTCCGTGTCGAGGGTGTCCCAGCGCTCGGACTGCGAGAACGCCTCCGCCGAACGGACACACCCGGGGGCCGCGTGCCACAGCTCGACCGCCTCCGCCGACGGGGAGCCGCCGCGGACGTCCCAGGTCTCCAGCCACTGCTTGACGGACGGGGAGTGGACGGTGTGGACGTCCTCGTTCAGCAGGCCCGCGCGGTAGAGCTCGCCCAGGATCGCGGGGATGCCGCCGGCCCGGTGGACGTCCTCCATGTAGTACGTGCCGCCGGGGGCGACGTTGGGCGCGACCTTCGCCAGGCACGGGACACGGCGCGAGACTGCGTCCATGTCGGCCAGGCCGTAGTCCAGCTCGGCCTCCCGCGCGGCGGCCAGCAGATGCAGGATCGTGTTGGTGGAGCCGCCCATGGAGATGTCCAGCGCCATGGCGTTGTCGAAGGCCGCGCGCGTGGCGATGCTGCGGGGCAGAACGCTGTCGTCGTCGCCCTCGTAGTACCGCTCGGTGATCTCGACGACCGTACGCGCGGCGTTCTCGTACAGCGCGCGGCGGGCGGTGTGGGTGGCGAGCACCGAGCCGTTGCCCGGCAGGGAGAGGCCGATCGCCTCGGTCAGGCAGTTCATGGAGTTGGCCGTGAACATGCCGGAACAGGACCCGCAGGTCGGGCAGGCGTTCTCCTCGATGCGGAGGATGTCCTCGTCCGAGATGTTCTCGTCGACCGCGTCGGCGATCGCGTTGACCAGGTCCAGCTTGCGGACCGTGCCGTCGACCAGGGTCGTCTGGCCGGCCTCCATGGGGCCGCCGGAGACGAAAACAGTGGGGATGTTGAGGCGGAGTGCCGCGTTCAGCATGCCCGGGGTGATCTTGTCGCAGTTGGAGATGCAGATCAGGGCGTCGGCGCAGTGGGCCTCGACCATGTACTCCACGCTGTCCGCGATCAGATCGCGGGAGGGGAGGGAGTAGAGCATTCCGCCGTGGCCCATGGCGATGCCGTCGTCGACGGCGATCGTGTTGAACTCACGCGGAACGGCGCCCGCCGCCTTGATCGCCTCGCTGACGATCCGGCCCACCGGCTGGAGGTGGGTGTGACCGGGCACGAACTCCGTGAAGGAGTTGGCGACCGCGATGATCGGCTTGCCGATGTCCGCGCTCGCTACGCCCGAGGCACGCATCAGGGCACGGGCGCCCGCCATATTGCGGCCGTGGGTGACAGTGCGGGACCTCAGCTCGGGCATCGTCGCTCGCTCCTCGGTAGGTCGGATCAGTACGGGAAAGGGTACGCCCGGGCTCCAGGATCTGGACATTCCGTCCGGGATGCGGGACCGGTGGCCACGGAAACCGGGCGGCGGCCTCGTACCGGTCCGGTACGGGACTGTACGGGCCCGGGTGCGGGTCTCGTACGGGCCAGGCGTCGCCCGGCCCGGAGGCCGGTCCACCAGCGTACGGCCCCGGACCGCGTCACGTGCGGCGCTCCGCCGGGCCGGATCCCTCACCGCGGGGCCGGGCGACCCCGTACGGCACGCGGGTCCCGCCCCGGCCGGGGCCACCGGCCTCGTCAGGGATCAGGGCTCCGTCAGGGATCAGGGCTCGGCGCGCAGGGCTCCGTCGGATGCTCAGGGCTCCGTCAGATAGCGCTGGAGCGTGGGCGCCACCATCGACACGATCTCCTCCGGGTCCGCCGAGGCCAGCGGCTCGACCCTGATCACATAGCGCAGGATCGCGATGCCGATCATCTGGGAGGCCGCCAGCTCCGCGCGGAACCTCGGGTTCGGGACGTCGAGGTCCGCCGCGATCCGCTCCAGCAGCCGCCGCAGCACAAAGCCCCGCAGCACGGTGGCCGCCGCCTCATGGGTGAGCGCCGACCGGACGATGGCCAGCAGGGGGGCGCGGGAGACGGGGTTCTCCCACACGCCGATGAAGTAGCGGGCGAGCCGTTCGCCGATGCCGTCCTTGCTCTCCCCCAGGATCGCCGGGAGGACGAGTACCGGTTCGAAGGAGAGCTCGATCGCGGCGGCGAAGACCTCGTCCTTGGTCCCGAAGTAGTGATGGACGAGCGCCGCGTCCACACCCGCCGCACGGGCGATCCCGCGCATCGTCGTCTTGTCGTAGCCGCGCTCGGCGAACTCCTTGCGGGCCGCGAGGAGGATGCGGTCCCGAGCGCCCGGGCCCTCGGCCGCCTCCTTGCGGGCCGGGCGGCCGCGCCGCCGGGGGGTGGTGCCGTCCGTCATCCGCGGCGTGCTCCCCGTACGTCCGCGCGCGCCGACGAGGCCAGATGCAGCCGGGTGAAGGCGAGCGCCTCCGCGAGGTCGGCCTCGCGCTCGGCGGCGGACATGGCACGGCGGGTGTTGACCTCGACGACGACATGGCCGTCGAAGCCCCGGCGGGCGAGACGTTCCAGCAGCTCGGCGCAGGGCTGGTCCCCCCGGCCGGGCACCAGGTGCTCGTCCTTCGCGGAACCCTTGCCGTCGGCGAGGTGCACATGCCCGAGCCGGTCGCCCATGCGGTCCACCATCGCCATGGTGTCGGTGCGGGAGGTCGCGGTGTGCGAGAGGTCGATCGTGAAGTGGCGGTAGTCGTCCTTGGTGACGTCCCACTCGGGGGCGTACGCGAGCATCTCGCGGTCCCGGTAGCGCCACGGGTACATGTTCTCGACGGCGAACCGGACATCGGTCTCGTCCGCCATCCGCCAGATGCCGCCGACGAAGTCCCGGGCGTACTGCCGCTGCCAGCGGAACGGCGGATGGACGACAACCGTGGACGCGCCCAGTTTCTCGGCCGCCGCCCGGGCGCGCTGGAGCTTCACCCACGGGTCGGTGGACCAGACACGCTGGGTGATCAGGAGACAGGGTGCGTGGACGGCGTGGACCGGGACGCCGTGGTAGTCGGAGAGCCGGCGCAGGGCCTCGATGTCCTGACTGACGGGGTCGGTCCAGACCATGACCTCGACGCCGTCGTACCCGAGGCGCGCCGCGATCTCGAAGGCGGTCGCCGTCGATTCCGGATAGACCGAGGCCGTGGACAGGACGACCTTCGCATCCGGGATGCGTACCGCTGGTTCTGCCGCTCCTACCGCTTCTGCCACGGGACACAGCGTACGGGCCGAGGGCGGGTCGGCGTGGTGCGACGGCTGGTTGGCGGGGCGGGTGGCCGAGAGCGGCTCGGTGGCCGCGGCCGGTCCGGGAAACGGTGGCGAGGGGCGCGGTGAGGAGCCGTCGGGGCCTGGTCCGGTCGGGCGTCGGGCCGGGCCCGGGGGCCGGGGCCGGTCCGGATCCCGGGGGTCGGCGGGGTCCGGCCCGGTCCGGGTCCCGCAGCGGCGGCGGGCACTCGGCCGCGGACGTACGACCGCCCGGACCCGGGCCCGACGCGCCCCACAGGCAGCCCGCGGGCAGCCGCCCCGGCCACTCCCCTCCGCACCGTGAGCGGCGGCCCGGCACCGGGAGTGGCGGCTTCCGGACCCTGAGCGGCGGCCCCGGACCGTGTCAGTCCGCGGGCAGGTGGTCCAGGCGGCGCAGGATCACGCCTTCGCGCAGCGCCCAGGGGCAGATCTCCAGCGCATGCGCCCCGAACAGATCCATCGCGCCCTCCGCGACCAGCGCGCCCGCCAGCAGCTGCTGGGCGCGGCCCGGGGACACCCCGGGGAGCCCGGCGCGCTGCTCGGCCGTCATCTCGGCGAGCTTCGGCAGCCACTCCTGAAGTGATTTACGACTCAGTTCACGCTGCACGTACAGCCCGTCCGACTCGCGCGCCGCTCCGGCGATCCGCGCCAGCTGTTTGAACGTCTTCGAGGTCGCCACGATGTGGTCGGGCTTGCCGAACCGGCTGAACTCGCCGACCGTACGGGCGATCTCGGCCCGGACGTGCCGGCGCAGCGCCCGTACGGCCTCCGCGTCCGGCGGGTCCCCCGGCAGCATTCCGGCGGTCAGCCGCCCCGCCCCGAGCGGGAGCGACACCGCGGCGTCGGGTTCCTCGTCGATCCCGTACGCGATCTCCAGCGAGCCGCCGCCGATGTCGATGACCAGCAGCCGTCCGGCGGACCAGCCGAACCAGCGGCGGGCCGCGAGGAAGGTGAGCCGGGCCTCCTCGGCGCCGGTCAGCACCTGGAGGTGGACCTCGGTCTCGGCCTGGACCCGGGCGAGCACCTTGTCGGCGTTGGTGGCCTCCCGTACGGCGGAGGTCGCGAAGCTGATGACCTGCTCGCAGCCCTGGTCCTCGGCCGCCTGCACCGCGCGCTGGATGGTGGCCACCAGCCGGTCGACGCCCGCGGGGCCGATGGCGCCGTCCTCGTCGAGAAGTTCGGCGAGGCGCAATTCCGCCTTGTGCGAGTGGGCGGGCAGGGGGCGGGCGCCGGGGTGCGCGTCCACCACCAGCAGGTGCACCGTGTTCGAACCGACGTCGAGGACTCCGAGTCTCATGAGAACGAACGCTACTGCTGTCGCGGACATACGCTGGGCCTGTGCCAAAGACGAAAAAGGCGAAGCCGGGCAAAGCCGAGCGCTCGGAGCAGATCCCGGAACGGGTCCAGGGCGACGAGAAGGGCCTGGACTTCCCCCGCGCGTGGGTGGAATTTCCCGACCCCACGGACGACGAACAGGTCTTCCGCTGCGACCTGACCTGGCTGACATCCCGCTGGACCTGCATTTTCGGCAGTGGCTGCCAGGGGATCGAGGCCGGCCGGGCGGACGACGGGTGCTGCACCCTGGGTGCGCACTTCTCCGATGAGGACGATGAGAAACGGGTCGCCGGACATGTGGCCCGGCTCACGCCGGAGCTGTGGCAGTTCCACGACGTGGGGACGGAGTCGGGCTGGACCGAGGAGTCCACCGGCGAGGACGGGGAGGCCGAGCGCCAGACCCGGCGCTGGAAGGGCTCCTGCATCTTCCAGAACCGGCCCGGTTTCCCCGCGGGCGCGGGGTGCTCGCTGCACATCCTGGCGCTGCGGGAGGGGCGTGAGCCGCTGGAGACGAAGCCGGACGTGTGCTGGCAGCTGCCCGTACGCCGGACGTACGACTGGATCGAGCGGCCCGACGACACCAAGGTCCTCCAGATCTCCATCGGGGAGTACGACCGGCGGGGCTGGGGTCCGGGCGGGCACGATCTGCACTGGTGGTGCACCTCGGCGACCTCGGCGCACGGCGCCGGGGAGCCGGTGTACGTGACCTACCGGCCCGAGCTGACGGAGCTGATGGGCAAGGAGGCGTACGACGTCCTGGTGGAGCTGTGCGAGGCGCGCCTGAAGTCCCAGCTCCCGCTGCTGGCGCCGCACCCGGCGGACTCCTAACCGAAAACGCGGGCGCCCAACCGGAAGCGGGGAACGCGCGGCCGCGGCGGGACGGGCGGGCGCCGTAGCGCGGCGCCGTGCCGCGGATCTGGGCACGGCCCCCGTCGGGCCCGCCGGAAGGAACCGCTCAGGAGGGCGGAGGGGCCTCCTCGGACGGCGACGGGGACGGGGGCTCCGGCGAGGGGGGCGGTGACGAGGGCGGGTCGGTCGGTGAGGGCGTGGGGTCCGTGGGCGGGTCGGTCGGGGGCGACGACGGCTCCTGCGGGCCGGACGGCGGACGCGTGGGCGGCCGGGACGAGCCGCGGCCCTCGATCACGACGACCGCGCCCGACGGGTGCACGCCCACCCTGGCCCGCCACGCGCCCTCTGGCTCGCGCGACCGGTCCACCGTGACGTGGACCGTGGCGGACTCGCCGGGGCGCAGGACGCCCGAGGTCCGGCTCAGCCGGAGCCAGGGGGCGTTCGCGTGGGTGGACCAGGAGACCGGGGCGCTGCCGGACGCGGTGAGGGTGATTCGGGTCATACCCCCGGCGGGTTCCGCGGTGACCGTGAGGCGGCCGGGGCCCTGCTGTCCGGGATGCCCCGGGGTGCCCGGGGCAGTGCCGACGACCTCGACAGAGACGCCGGGGGAGCCGGGAGGCCCGGGGGAGCGGCCGGGTTCCACATGGGAGCTGCCCGCGTTCTCGTAGTGGTCGTAGGGCTCGCCCTCCAGGCCCTCGCCCCCGGTGTCGGTCGCGCTGACGGAGGGGCCGTCGTCCCGTGCCTCCCCCGTCAGCGGTGCCCCGCGGTACGCCGCCCACAGGGCGAGTACGGGCGCGGCCACCACCGTCGCGACCACCGTCGTCGTCAGGGCCCGCGCGCGCATCCGGTCGCGCCGGGCCGCGTGGTCCTTGGGGTCGAGCGGAAAGCCGCCGGGACCGAAGCGCGGGGCGGCGGCGCGGGCGCGCGGGACGTGCAGCATCGCGACGTACGCGGCGGAGCGCGGTGCCCTGACCAGCGGGAGCGCCGCGGGGGTGGCCGGGGCGGAGCCCGGCCAGGGGCCGCCCGCCCCGGCGCGCTCGGCGGCGCGGCGGCACAGGGGGCAGTCGTCGACGTGCCGGACGAGTTCGGTGCGCAGGGCGGCGGAGAGCAGGACGCGGTTGTCACCGGTGAGGCGGGCGACGGCCGGGCAGCGACCGGTCCGGACGACGGCGAGCGCCGCCCGGGTGCGCTCGACCTCGCACGCGGCGGCGGCCAGCAGGTCACGGGCGGCGACCGCGTCCAGACCGAGGACGGCGGCGACCTCCCGGCGGCCGAGCCCGTGGCGTACGGCGAGTTCCAGGGCCTCGCGCTGTTCCGGGGACGTACCGGCGGCTTCGGGCCACGCCAGGAGGGCCAGTTCCGCGCGCCGGCGCTCGGCGGTCTCCTCGGAGACGCGGGGGCGTTCCTCGGAGACGACGGGCCTGCCGGTGTGCGCCCCCTGCCGGCCGCGCCGCTGCTCGGCCAGCCGGCGCCGGCACGCCCACCGGGCGAGCGCGTACAGCCACGCCTTGAGCCCGGGGCCCTCCGCGGGGCCGCGGCCGTGGTGCCGTTCGGCGATGGCGAGGACCTCCCCGAGGAGCCCGGTGGCGGCGTCGTGGTCGCAGAGCACGGAGAGGCAGTACGTGAACAGGCCGTCGAGATACGGCTCGTAGCGCGCGGGCGGCTGCTGAGGCGCCGGGTGGGGGGCGCGCCGGAGCGCCCGGTGCGCGCCGGGGGTGCGGGTGGACGGGTTCGGCCTGCTGCTGGTCACCCGGCGACCGTAGGCGCAGGAGCGGACCCCGTTCTCACTGCTTGAAGTCTTTTAATTCTTACGGGTGAACAGATCGCTCGAAGGGGGACAGGAATCGTCGATTCCGACCCCTTCCGGGCCCCTTGCCCCCACTTCCCCCGGCACTTTCCCGCCCTTTCCCGCCCTTTCCCGCCCTTCATCGCCCTTCATCGCCCTTCATCGCCCTTTATCGGTTCTCCGTCCGTTCGCCGCCGCCGGGCGGTCCCGGCCGCGGGGATCACGCTGTCAGTGGTCCCCGCTACGGTTTGCGCATGGCTGCCCGTACGAAATCCGCGAAGGACCGGCCGTCCTACCGCTGCACCGAGTGCGGCTGGACCACCGCCAAGTGGCTCGGCCGCTGCCCCGAGTGCCAGGCGTGGGGGACGGTCGAGGAGTACGGCGCGCCCGCGGTGCGGACCACCGCCGCGGGGCGGGTGTCCACCGCCGCCGTGCCGATCGGGCAGGTCGACGTGCGGCAGGCCACCGCTCGGTCCACCGGCGTGGGCGAGCTGGACCGGGTGCTCGGCGGCGGGCTCGTGCCGGGTGCCGTCGTGCTGCTGGCGGGCGAGCCGGGCGTGGGCAAGTCCACCCTGCTGCTGGACGTCGCCGCGAAGGCGTCGAGCGACGACCACCGCACGCTGTACGTGACGGGCGAGGAGTCCGCGAGCCAGGTCCGGCTGCGCGCCGACCGGATCAGCGCGGTCCACGACCATCTGTATCTGGCCGCCGAGACCGATCTGTCCGCCGTTCTCGGGCACTTGGACGCGGTCAAGCCGTCACTGCTGATCCTCGACTCCGTGCAGACGGTCGCGTCCCCGGAGATCGACGGCGCGCCCGGCGGCATGGCCCAGGTCCGCGAGGTGGCGGGCGCGCTGATCCGCGCCTCCAAGGAGCGCGGGATGTCCACGCTCCTCGTCGGCCATGTCACCAAGGACGGCGCGATCGCCGGACCCCGGCTGCTGGAGCACCTGGTGGACGTGGTCCTCCACTTCGAGGGCGACCGGCACGCGCGCCTCCGTCTCGTACGAGGGGTCAAGAACCGTTACGGGGCGACGGACGAGGTCGGCTGCTTCGAACTGCACGACGAGGGCATCACCGGACTCACCGACCCCTCGGGGCTCTTCCTCACCCGCAGGGACGCGCCCGTGCCGGGCACCTGTCTGACGGTGACCCTGGAGGGGCGGCGGCCCCTGGTCGCCGAGGTGCAGGCGCTGACGGTCGATTCGCAGATTCCCTCGCCCCGGCGCACCACCTCCGGCCTGGAGACCTCGCGGGTGTCGATGATGCTCGCGGTGCTGGAGCAGCGCGGCCGGATCACCGCCCTGGGCAAAAGGGACATCTACAGCGCCACCGTGGGCGGGGTGAAGCTCTCCGAGCCCGCCGCCGACCTGGCGATCGCGCTCGCGCTGGCGTCGGCGGCCAGCGACACCCCGCTGCCGAAGAATCTTGTCGCGATCGGGGAGGTCGGCCTCGCGGGCGAGGTCAGAAGGGTCACCGGCGTCCAGCGCAGGCTGGCGGAGGCCCACCGGCTGGGCTTCACCCACGCGCTCGTCCCGCCCGATCCGGGCAAGGTGCCGGCGGGGATGAAGGTGCTGGAGGTGGCCGACATGGGAGAGGCTCTCGGAGTGCTGCCGCGCGGCCGGAAGCGGGCGGCGGAAGTGCCTCCGGAAGAGGCCCCCTGGAGTGCCCCGAAGCGGGCCGCGGGCGGTACCGGGCGCCGGGAGCGCGCGGACGCCCCACGGGACGACGACGCTCGCCGGTAGACTTTGCCCTGGTCTCGCCCATCCGTACGAGCCGGAGGAGTGCAGTGGCAGCCAACGACCGGGCACCAGCACCCGGAAAGTCCGGCGCGGGCTCCGGCAACGAAGGACTGATCCGCGCCGCCCTCAGCGCCGTCGCGCCCGGCACCGGGCTGCGCGACGGCCTGGAGCGCATCCTCCGCGGGAACACCGGAGGACTGATCGTTCTCGGGATGGACAAGACCGTCGAGTCGATGTGCACGGGCGGTTTCGTGCTGGACGTGGAGTTCACCGCGACCCGGCTGCGCGAGCTGTGCAAGCTGGACGGCGCGCTCATCCTCGACAAGGACATCACCAAGATCCTCCGGGCCGGGGTCCAGCTCGTGCCCGACGCGTCGATCCCCACCGAGGAGACCGGCACCCGGCACCGTACGGCGGACCGGGTCTCCCGGCAGTGCGGCTTCCCGGTCGTCTCCGTCTCCCAGTCGATGCGGCTGATCGCGCTGTACGTGGACGGGGAGCGCCGGGTGCTGGAGGAGTCGGCCGCGATCCTCTCCCGCGCCAACCAGGCCCTCGCCACCCTGGAGCGGTACAAGCTCCGTCTCGACGAGGTCGCGGGCACGCTCTCCGCGCTGGAGATCGAGGACCTGGTCACGGTCCGGGACGTCACGGCCGTCGCGCAGCGGCTGGAGATGGTCCGCCGTATCGCGACCGAGATCGCCGAGTACGTCGTGGAGTTGGGCACCGACGGGCGGCTTCTCTCCCTCCAGCTGGACGAGTTGATCGCGGGCGTGGAGCCCGAGCGGGAGCTGGTCGTCCGGGACTACGTGCCCGAGCCGACCTCCCCCAGAGCCGCGCCGGGAAGGGGCCCCCAGCGGTCCCGTACGGTCGACGAGGCGCTGTTCGAGCTGGACGCCCTCACCCATGCCGAGCTGCTGGAACTGCCCATCGTGGCAAGGGCGCTGGGCTACAGCGGCTCGCCCGAGACCCTCGACTCGGCGGTGTCGCCGCGCGGTTACCGGCTGCTGGCGAAGGTGCCGCGGCTGCCCGGCGCGATCATCGAGCGGCTCGTCGAGCACTTCGGCGGGCTGCAGAAGCTGCTCGCCGCGAGCGTCGACGACCTCCAGACCGTCGACGGTGTGGGCGAGGCGCGGGCCAGGAGCGTACGGGAGGGGCTGTCCCGGCTCGCGGAGTCGTCGATCCTCGAACGGTACGTGTAGCGGCCGGGGCCGGATGCGGTCCGGCGGCCGCCGGTTTCCCCGGACCCGGCTCCGGCGTTCCGAGTACGTCCCGGTGCGTCCCGGCCCCTGCCCGTTCCGGTGGCCCTGAGCCCTGCTCAGGCCCTCCCGGCCGCCTCAGCCCTGCTCAGTGCTCCCCGGCCCCTGGGTCTTCTCCGGTCCCTCTCGTCCTTCTCAGCGCGTCCCGGGCGGGTCAGTCCTTCTCCAGGCGGAACGTCGCCTGATCCACCGTCACGCCGGAGATGCTGGCCTCCACGAGATACGTCCCGGCCGACGCGCTCGCGGCGGGCGGGGTGGCGCACCGGGGCGCGCTCTGCCGGCGGTCCCAGGCGACGCTGTAGCTGATCGTCGAGTGCGCCGGGACCTCCACCAGCGCCCGCTCCGGATCACTCGGGCAGTCCTCCGACGACCACACCTCGTCCGCGTCGGAGTCGGTGATGCTGAGCACCGCCTCCTTGGGGCGGAAGTCCGCCTTGCACGTCGTCGCCGAGGAGTTGGTGGCGATCAGCCGGAACATCGGCTTCTCCCCCGGCTTGTACGCGGTCTTGACGCTTTCCAGTTCCACCTTCAGCGCGCTCGAAGGGCAGTTGGGGAGGCTGGAGTCGGCGGGGAGCTGTCTGGCGACGGTGCCGCCGGCGCCCGCGCCCGCACCGCCGGAGCCATGGCCGCCGCCGGATGCGTCGCCCCCCGTACCGGTGCCCGCGCCGCCGCCCGTACCCGCGGAGCCGCCTCCGCCGTTGCCGGCGCCGCCGTCTTCGCGGCCGCCCGGCTGCTCGCTGATGGCGGGGCCCGACTGGGAGGGGCCCGGTGTGATCGAAGGCGCGGGCTTTCCGGCGCCGTTGGCGCCGTCGCCCTTGTCGCCTCCACCCCCGCCCGAACCGACCGCCCAGGCGACCAGCACGACGAGGAGCGCGACCAGAGACAGCGCGACTGCCCTCCGTCGCCAGTAGATGGAGGAGGGGAGCGGCCCGATCGGATTGCGCAGAGATCCCACGCGTCAAACTCTACGAGAGATCGCGGCCAACTCCTGTCCCACCCGCCGCCTACTTCGCAAGTTCTGCGGATCATCATCACGGGTGGCCGATACCGACCCCCTACTTTTGTCGGGGGAAGCCCTGGCCGATCGCTGCGGGTCACCGATCCGGCCCACCGGGTACGGTCCGTGACCATGGACAGCAGCATCACCAGCGGGCTCTACCGCGACATCACCGACTTCGCCCACGACATGCCTTCCTGGGTTCAGCATGCGGCCGAACTCTGGACCGAGGCGGGACTTCTGCTCTTCGGGGCGCTGTTCGTCATGGCCTGGTGGCGGGCGCGCGGGAGAAGTTCGCGCGCGATAGCCGTGGCCGTGCTCGCCCCCCTCGCGACCGCGGCCGGATACGTCGTCAGCGAGCTGCTCAAAACGGTGTTCGACGAGGAGCGCCCCTGCCGTACGGTCACGGACGCGGCGGCGTCCCTGGTGGCCTGCCCGCCGACCGGGGACTGGTCCTTCCCCAGCAATCACGCGTCGATAGCCGGGGCCGCGGCGGTGGCGCTCGCGATGGCCTGGCCGAGGATCTGGCTGCTCACGGTGCCGATGGCGCTTCTGATGGCGTTCTCGCGGGTCTTCGTCGGGGTGCACTACCCGCACGACGTGATGGTGGGGCTCGTGCTGGGCGGGGTCGTCGCGGCGGTGTTCACGACGGTGCTGACCGGGCCGGCGGGAGCGCTGTTCACGACGGTGCGCACGAGCGGCACGGGGGTGGTGCGGTGGTTCGCCGGGCCGGGTCCGGTGGAGGTCCCGGTCCGGACCGGGGCGCGGCACGGCTGAGGCGGATGGCGCCGCGCCGGGGGTGGGAGGCGTGACCCCTCGATCGCCCCGGCGGGGGCTCCGTCCCCGGTCGCGCCACGGGCCGAGGCGCCCCCCTCGACCGGGCCGCCCACCTGCGAGGCTCCGCCCCGGACCGCGCTCCCCGAACGCCGGAGGGGCTGATCACGACGCCCCCCGGCTCGGGGGACGGGCGCTGAGCCAGACGGCCGGAACACCCTCCGCCGCTTAGCCCATGGCCCGGGGCGAATGCGGCGACCGCTCCTCGTCACGTGCCAGGATCGTGGAGCCATGACTGACACCACGACAGCCCCCTCCGGTGAAGCCGCGGACCCCACCGCCGCCCGCGCCGTGTCCCTCCACGCCCCCGTCATCGCCTGGTTCGACGAGCACGCCCGCGATCTGCCCTGGCGGCGCCCCGAGGCGGGCGCCTGGGGGGTGATGGTCAGCGAGTTCATGCTCCAGCAGACCCCCGTCAGCCGGGTGCTCCCCGTGTACGAACAGTGGCTCGCCCGCTGGCCCCGGCCCGCCGGTCTCGCGGCCGAGGCGTCGGGCGAGGCCGTCCGTGCCTGGGGCCGCCTCGGCTATCCGCGCCGGGCCCTGCGGCTGCACGGGGCCGCGCAGGCGATAACGGAGCGGCACGGCGGTGATGTGCCCCGCGATCACGCGCAGCTGCTCGCGCTGCCCGGGATCGGGGAGTACACGGCCGCGGCGGTGGCGTCCTTCGCGTACGGACAGCGGCACGCCGTGCTCGACACGAACGTGCGCCGGGTGTTCGCGCGGGCCGCCGCCGGGATCCAGTACCCGCCGACGGCGACGACCGCGGCCGAGCGCAAGCTGGCCCGCTCGCTGCTCCCCGAGGACGACGCCACCGCGGCCCGCTGGGCGGCGGCCTCCATGGAGCTGGGCGCGCTGGTGTGCACCGCGCGCAACGAGGACTGCGGGCGCTGCCCCATCGCGGCCCAGTGCGCCTGGCGGCTGTCGGGGAAGCCCGCGCACCAGGGCGCGGCCCGGCGTGGTCAGACGTACGCCGGGACCGACCGTCAGGTGCGCGGCAAGCTGCTTGCCGTCCTCCGCGAGGCCGAGGGGCCGGTGCCGCAGTCGGCGCTGGACGCGGTCTGGCACGAGCCGGTGCAGCGGGCGCGCGCGCTGGACGGGCTGGTCGCGGACGGTCTGGTGGAGCCGCTGGACGGCGGGCTGTACCGGCTGCCCGGCTGAGGCGCCCGGCCGAAGCCCCCGGCCGCCGCCGACGCCGGGCCGGTGCCGCCCGCCGAACCGGACGGTGCCGGCCTCAACCGGGCCACCGGCCCCACCGGACGGTCCCGGCTCGACCGGACGGTGCCAGACGCCCGGGCCGCCGGCCCCTCCCGGGCACGGGGCCGACCGGTACCGTCCGGACCCGCCCACGCCCCCTCCGTACCTCCGCCGTTCCTCCACCACGCCCGCAGACCTGCGGACCCGCAGGCCCCCCAGACACCGCGACCCCTCCGGGACATCGTGTCCCGCGGTCCTCCCGGGCACCCGTCCCGGCCGCCTCCGGTTCCCCGCCCCACCACCTCCGAAACATCAGCTGTTACACAACCGATGGATGGCCGTGCGTCCGCCGACGGCTGCGCAGCACAGGCCCGTGACAACCGCTCCGTAACTTCAGTGGCGTACCAGGACGGGGAAGCGCGACAACATCGCGCGGTGGCACACAGTGCACGACACGGGGTGGAGGCGGTTGGCATGGCGCACGGCGAGGTGCTCGGCTTCGAGGAGTACGTACGCAACCGGCAGGAGGCCCTGCTGCGCAGCGCCCGGCGGCTCGTCCCCGACCCGGTCGACGCCCAGGACCTGCTGCAGACCGCCCTGGTCCGCACCTACGGCCGCTGGGACGGCATAGCCGACAAGTCGCTCGCCGACGCCTATCTGCGCCGCGTGATGATCAACACGCGTACGGAGTGGTGGCGCTCGCGCAGGCTCGAAGAGGTTCCCACCGAGCAGTTGCCCGACGCGTCCGTCGACGACGGCAGTGACCAGCGCGCGGACCGCGCGCTGCTGATGGACGCGCTGAAGGTGCTGGCGCCCAAGCAGCGCAGTGTCGTGGTCCTGCGGCACTGGGAGCAGATGAGCACCGAGGAGACGGCTGCCGCGCTGGGGATGTCGGCGGGTACGGTGAAGAGCACCCTGCACCGGGCGCTCGCCCGGCTCCGTCAGGAGCTGGAGAGCCGGGCGCTGGAGTACCGGGCCGCGGAGCGGGAGGCCGACGGCGGGGCGCCGGCCGTCCGCGCCGAAGCGCGGGGCGGGATACGGCGGTGCACGGCCGAGGAGTACGGCGGGCGGGACGGACGGGGGCAGGAGCGGTGCGCGGCCTGAGAGGCAGACGCGTCAGAACGACGAGGGCGGCGGGTTACACGGCGATGGCCGGGCTCGCCGTCTTCGGGCTGTTCACGGCCTCCTGCTCGGCGGGCGGCACGGGCGTCCAGGACGAGGGCGCGGCACAGGCCGACAGCCAGAAGCCGGGCGCCGCGCCGCCGCCCGTCGCCTCCGGCGGTGACCCGGCGACGATGGCCCAGAGGATCGACCCCATCCGGCTGCTCCGGAGCGATCCCAAGGTCAGCAAGGAGATCAAGGCAACGCTGAAGCCGTGTGTCGGGGCCGAGTTCCCGGTGGACACCTCCTTCGGGAATCTCACCGGCGGGACCGACCCCGATGTGGTGGTCAACCTGATGACCTGCGGAGAAGCGGTCGGCATCGGCACGTACGTCTACCGGGCCAACGGCGAGCGCTACGAGAACGTCTTCGCCTCCGAGGAGCCCGCGGTCTTCGCGGCGATCGACCGGGGCGATCTGGTCGTCACCAAGCAGGTGTACGACGAGGAGGATCCGGTGGCCGAGCCGTCCGGTGAGGAAGTGACCACCTACCGCTGGTCGACCGGCAAGTTCAGCCGGATCCACTGGGTGTGGAACAAGTACCGGGGAGGCGCGTCCCAGGAGGGCGACGTGTTCTTCCCGCCGGAGAGCGAGCCGGGGACCGAGACCGTACCGGCCGAACCGCCGCTGCCGAGAAAGAACTGAGGGCACGGATGGCCGAGACCCATGTCCTGTTCGTCGAGGACGACGATGTCATCCGGGAGGCGACCCAGCTGGCGCTGGAGCGCCAGGGATTCATGGTCACCGCGATGCCGGACGG
Source organism: Streptomyces sp. NPDC004609 (assembly GCF_042873655.1). Classification (NCBI taxonomy): domain Bacteria; kingdom Bacillati; phylum Actinomycetota; class Actinomycetes; order Kitasatosporales; family Streptomycetaceae; genus Streptomyces; species Streptomyces sp. NPDC004609. The sequence goes on from NZ_JBIALS010000041.1 coordinate 26,281, forward strand.
GCTGCTGGGGCTGGAGGCGTTCCGCGCGAACCGCCCGGACATCGCGCTCCTCGATGTGATGGTGCCCGGACTCGACGGGGTGAGCCTGTGCCGGCGCATCCGGGACGAGTCGACGGTGCCCGTGATCATGCTGTCGGCGCGCGCCGACTCGATCGATGTCGTGCTCGGCCTGGAGGCGGGGGCCGACGACTATGTGACCAAGCCGTTCGACGGCGCGGTGCTGGTGGCCCGTATCCGCGCGGTCCTGCGCCGCTTCGGCCACGCGGGCGGCGGGGAAGCCGCGCTCCAGGGGCAGGGGCCGCACGGCGCTCTGCTCACCTTCGGCGATCTGGAGGTCGACACGGAGGGCATGGAGGTGCGCAAGGGGGGTGTGCCGGTAGCGCTGACCCCGACGGAGATGCGGCTGCTGCTGGAGTTCTCGTCCGCCCCGGGCACGGTTCTGTCCCGTGACAAGCTCCTGGAGCGGGTGTGGGACTACGGCTGGGGCGGCGACACCCGGGTGGTGGACGTGCATGTCCAGCGGCTGCGCACCAAGATCGGCCAGGACCGGATCGAGACGGTCCGCGGCTTCGGTTACAAGCTCAAGGCATGAAGGCCCCAGGTAAGTGGTCGCCGGGCGACCTGCGGATGAAGCCCTACGCCGCGAAGCTCCGCGGTGGCCGCCGGGCGCCCGGCGCCGTCCCTGCGGGGCCCCGCAGGACCAGGCGCCTGGCCGTGCGCACGGGCGTCCGGTGGAAGATCAGCATCGCCATCGCGCTCGTCGGCGCGCTCATCGCGATGGCCCTGAGCCTGGTCGTGCACAACGCCGCCCAGGTGTCGATGCTCGACAACGCGCGCGATGTGCAGATGGAACGCGTCCTGCTGGCACAGCGCTGGTACGAGACGGCCAAGGGCAAGGACCCCCGGTTCAACACCAAGATCAACGACCCGGCGCTGCCGGCCGAGCTCAAGCGGCTGATGAAGGAGAAGCGGCGCGGCACCTTCGTGCAGGACGCCGGGGGCGGCCCGCCCGAGATCTGGGCCGCGGTCCCGCTCTCCGACGGGGAGGTGCTCTCGCTGCACTCCCGGTTCGCCGGGCGCAGTGCCACCATCCTCCAGGACCTCGACCGGGCGCTGATCATCGGCTCGGTGTCGGTGGTCTTCGGCGGCTGCGCGCTCGGGGTGCTGATCGGCGGGCAGCTCTCGCGCCGGCTGCGCAAGGCCGCGACGGCGGCGGCCAAGGTCGCGGAGGGCCATACGGAGGTACGGGTCCGGGACGCGATCGGCGGGGTCGTCCAGGACGAGACGGACGAGCTGGCGCGCGCCGTGGACGCGCTCACCGACGCGCTGCACGAGCGCATCGAGGCGGAACGCCGGGTCACGGCCGACATCGCGCACGAACTGCGGACGCCGGTGACCGGGCTGCTCACGGCCGCCGAGCTGCTGCCGCCGGGGCGGCCGTCCGAGCTGGTACGGGACCGGGCGCAGGCGATGCGGACGCTGGTCGAGGACGTGCTGGAGGTGGCCAGGCTCGACAGCGCGTCGGAGCGGGCGGAGCTTCAGGAGATCGCGCTCGGCGAGTTCGTCAGCCGCCGTATCGCCGTGCTCAACCCCGAGGTGGACGTCCAGGTGGTCCACGAGTCCTGGGTCAGCACGGACCCCCGGCGGCTCGAACGCATCCTGCTCAATCTGCTGACCAATGCCGCCAGGCACGGCGGGACGCCGATCGAGGTCACGGTCGAGGGCCGGGTGGTACGGGTGCGGGACCACGGGCCCGGCTTCCCGGAGGCACTGCTGCGGGACGGCCCGAGCCGGTTCCGTACGGGCGCGAGCGACCGCGCGGGCACGGGCCACGGGCTCGGTCTGACGATCGCGGCGGGCCAGGCCCGGGTGCTCGGCGCCCGGCTCACCTTCCGCAACGCCGCGCCGCAGGGCACGGCGCCGCCGGGTGTGACCGGGGGCGCGATCGCGGTGCTCTGGCTGCCGGAGCACGCGCCGACGAGCACGGGGAGCTTTCCGGCGCTGACGCAGGAGCCCTGAGACCCCGGACACGGACCCGCCACCGGGCCGGGGCCGGGACCATGGCCGCGCGGAATCCGGCCACCGGGATGAGCGGAAGACGGGGTGAGCGGAAGACGACCGCCGGCCCCGGGCCGGGGCCACGGCCCGGGGCCGGGGCTCCTGGAGCGCGGCCGCCGGAACCACAGCCGCGCGGGAGCCGGGCGCCCGGGAGCCAGGGACAGCGGGAGGGCGCCCGGGCATCAGCGCGGTCGTCTTCGACGACGGCGGCCGGGTGCCGCTCGGCAGACGGGCCGACCACGGCCGCTGGTCGACGGTCGGCGGCACCCCCGAGCCCGGTGAGGAACCGGCCGACACCGCCGGGGTCGGCCCGGGCCGGGTGCCTACAGGGCCGGGCCGAAGGGCTCCGGGCCCGGCCCGGGGCCGACCGGGGCCGGGACCACGGCCCCGGAGCCGGGGCCGGGAGGGCTTCGGCCCGGGCCGGGACCCGCGGGGCTACGGCGAGCTAGTTCGCCCAGTCCTTGGAGAGGTCCAGCTCCTCGTTGCGCTCGGTCAGCGAGTACCAGTTGCCGTTGTCGTCGCGGAAGATCGCCTCGATGCCGTACGGACGCTCCTTCGGCTCCTGGACGAACTCCACCCCCCTGGCCCTGAAGGTCTCGTAGTCCCCGCGGCAGTCATCCGTACGGAATACGGCCGCGCCCAGGATACCCTTGCTGACCAGGGCTTTCAGCGCCTCGGCCGAGTCGGGGTCCATGACGGGGCCGTCGAGGCTCATCAGCGCCAGGTCCACATCGGGCTGGTCCTTGGCACCGACGGTCACCCAGCACGTGTCGCCCATGGACAGGTCCGAACGGATCTCGAAGCCGAGCTTGTCCTTGAAGAAGTTCTTGGTCCGCTCCTGGTCGAGCGTCCAGACGGTGGCGATGCCCAGGCCCTTGATCATGGCGTGCTCCCTGCTGACGGCGTTCCTGCTTGCCCCGCCAACGTAGCCACCGGCCCGCTCAGTCCGCTTCTTCGGAATTGCGGGGCTCAGCGGAAGCGGGGCCCGGCGCGGCCCCGGAGCCGCGGGCAGGCGCGGGACCGCCCGCAGCAGGCGCCGGGCCGGAACCGGGCTCCCGGGCAGGTACGGCACCGGAACCCCGGGCAGGCGCGGGACCGCCCGCAGCAGGCGGCGGGCGGTCCCGGCCGGGGAAGCCGCCCGCCCACAGCAGCGCGTAACACCCCGGTATCAGCGCGGTTCCCCGGCCCACGTACCGGGCCCGGTACTCGCTCGGGGTGAGCCCGGTCCGGCGCTTGAACCGGGAGGAGAAGGTGCCCAGGCTGCTGAAGCCCACCAGCGCGCAGATCTCGGTGACGGACAGATCCGCCGACCGCAGCAGCTCCTCGGCCCGCTCGATGCGTCTGCGGGACAGATACCGGCCGGGCGTGCACCCGTACTCCGCCTTGAACGACCGCACGAAGTGATAGCGCGAATACCCCGCGTGCGCCGCGACCGCGTCCAGGTCGAGCGGCTCGGCCCAGTCGCGGTCCATCGCGTCCTTGGCGAGGCGCAGCTGCCGCAGGCGGGCGAGGCGCGCCGGACTCGTCCTGTCCACGTGTCCGATGCTGGCACACGCCACTGACAACGGCCCCCGGCGTGTGTGAACACACCGGGGGCCGTGAGCGTGGTCCGTGCGCGCCGGGCCCGTGCGGGCTCACTGCCGGATCGCACGGGGGGCGTCGGATCGCACGGGTCAGATCGTGACGCCGACCGAACGCAGGAAGGAGACCGGGTTGACGGAGCTGCCGTAGTTCGGGGTCGTACGGATCTCGAAGTGCAGGTGGGGACCGCTGGAGTTGCCGGTGTTGCCGGACAGGGCGATCTGCTGGCCGGCCTTGACTATCTGGCCGGGCACGACGTTGACGCTGGAGAGGTGCGCGTACTGGGAGTACTTGCCGTTGTTGTGCTTGACGACGACGGCGTTGCCGTACGCGGGGCCGTCACCGGCGCCGTTGGGGCCCGCCTTCACCACGGTGCCCGCGCCCACGGACTTGACCGGGGTGCCGGTGGGCACGGCGAAGTCCTGGCCGGAGTGGTTGCTCGTCCACATGTTGCCGGCCTTGCCGTAGGTGGCGCTCAGGACGTAGCTGCTGACCGGCTTGGTCCAGGACGGCGCGGCGGCCTTCTTGGCGGCCGCCTTCTTCGCGGCGGCCTGCTTGGCGGTGGCGGCCTTGGCGGTGGCGGCGGCCTGGGCCTCCGCGGCCTTCGTGGCGGCGGCGGCCTGGGACTGGGCGGTCGCCTGGGCGGCGACGGCCGCGGCCGGGCTCATCGCGACGGTGGACGTGGCGGCCGCCGACGTACCGGTCTCAGCGGCGAACGCGGCCCCGGTTCCGAGCACGGCCGTTGCTCCCAGTCCGGCCACGACGACGGCGGCACGGGTACGGAGAACGGACGAGCGGGGACGAGCGGAAGTGACGCGCGACATATGAGAAAAGCCTCCGGGCACAAAGGGGCCCGGCACAGGAATTTGCGCCGGGGTGGGTTGGCCATCCCTTGGTAACCGACCCCCGCACTTCGCCTCAAATACCCCATCTACGACATTACGTCGTAGCCAGAGCGCCGTGAATCAGGCTCTTGACACCTTTTGACCATGAACGAGCGACTTGCGAAAGACCCGCCGGATTTTCTCCTCGGAAACAGGTTTAACCGCATGTACGAGTGGCGTAGGAGCCCGCCGTGGGAGCCCTGGAACCCGGATCGGTCCCCTTCGCCACCCGGAGGGACCAAAGTCCCGGCGGGCCCCGTTCGGGGGGTCCCCGTACAAGGCCGAACAGCGCTCCTATTCCGGCTAGTAAGGCCGAAAAGGCCTGTGTGCCTTGTCACCGTTTCGGGAACGCGATTGTGGTCCGCGCCACTAATCTCGGAGTCGGTGACGGGGGTGGGAACCATGCGGAGCAGCGCCTCGATGCGGGTCGTAGCGGTCCACGGGCAGCAACAGGGCACCGGCGTTCTGATCAGCCCGAGATACGTTCTGACCTGCGCACATGTCCTGGACAACCGGGAGTGGACGACCGAGATCTCCCATCTCGCCCTCTCCCACCGCGTCCCGTGCCGGGTGGTGTGGAGCGGCGCGGCACAGGGCATCGACGCGGCCCTGCTGTACGCCGAGGCGGAGGTGATTCCCCCCGCCCGGCTGGGCCGGCTCCGCTGGGGACGCCCGACCAGGGACGATCCGCTGCCCGGCTGCCAGACCATGGGCTTCCCCGGCCAGCAGCGCTACGGCGGCGCCAAGCTCGACTTCGGCCAGTACACGGGCAGTGTGCTGCCGGTCGCCGGCCGGGTGCGGGGCGCGCTCACCTTCTGGCTGGACCGCTCCCCCGGCGCCGTACCGCCCGGCGGGGCCTCACCCCTCGACGGGCTGTCCGGGTCCCCGGTCTTCGCCGGGTCCGTGCTGTTGGGGATCGTGTCGACGGTGCGCGGCACGGAGGGCCACCAGCAGCTGGAGGCCGTACCGCTGAGGGCGGTCCACGAGCCCATGATCTCCGCGTTGACGAACCACGGACCCCACGGCGACGCGGCCCTCGGGCTGCCGCCCCTGGAGAACGTCGCCCGATTCGACCCGCGGGACGCCGCCTTCGAGGAGCGGTACGCCGCCGCGCTCAAGGTGCGGTACCGCAGGACGGAGATCTTCGGCATCGACGATCTGGGCATCAGCGAGGCGAGCTGGGACCTGGACACCGCGTATCTGAGCCTCGAAGTCACCCGGCTGGGCAGCGACAGCGTCCGGACCGGCTTCTCCTCCCCCCTCGAACCGCGGCCCGTCCCCCGCCCCGGCCGGGTGGAGGAACTGCTCGGCACCAGCCGCCGCGCCCTCCTGCGCGGCGAGGCGGGCGCCGGGAAGACGACCCTGGTGTGGTGGCTCGCCTCCCACGCGGCCAACGGCACCCTCCCCGCCGAACTGGACCAGCTCAACGGCCTGGTGCCGTTCGTCGTCCCCATGCGCAGCCTCCAGACCCGGGGCGACCGCTTCCCCGGCCCCGACGAACTCCCGCGCGTCGCCGAACTCCCCGTCGGCCGACCGCCCGACGGCTGGGCCGAACGCGTCCTGGAGTCCGGGCGGGCACTCCTGCTCGTGGACGGGCTCGACGAACTCCCCGAGACCCACCGGCACAAGCCCGACCGCCACAAGGCCCGCACCTGGCTGACCGACCTCCTCCGGCGGTACGGCGACAGCCGCTGTCTGGCGACCGTACGGCCGGGCGCGGTCGAGTCCCGCTGGCTGGCCTCCGAGGGCTTCGCCGAACTGCTGCTCCTCCCCATGAGCGACAACGACATCGCCGCGTTCGTCACCGCCTGGCACAGCGCGGCCCGCCTGGAGTACGCGGCCCTCGCCGACACGGCACGCGCCGAGGCGGAGTCCCGTCACCTCGACCAGTTGGAGCGGGCGCTGGGCCGGGAGTTCGCCCACAACAGGGTCCTGCGCGATCTCGCCCGTACGCCCCTGCTGTGCGCCGTCATCTGCGTACTGCACCGCAAGCGGGAGGGCGAACTGCCCGGAACCCGCTGGGAGCTGTACCACGCGACCCTGGAGATGCTGCTCGGCAAACGGGACCGGCGGCGGGGCATCGACGCGCCCGAGGGGCTGAGGATCGGCATCGAGGAGCACAAGCTGCTGCTCCAGCACCTCGCCGTCTGGCTCGTCCGCAACGGCCGCACCCAGCTCACCCCCGACGAGGCCGTCACCCAGATCGCGAAGGCGGCCAAGGGCATGCCGCAGGTGCGGCGACAGGGCAGTGCCGAGCAGATCCTGACCCACCTCCTGAACCGCAGCGGACTGCTCCAGCAGCACACCGGGGAGGCGGTCCAGTTCATCCACCGCACCTTCCAGGACTATCTGGCCGCCAAGGAGTTCGCGGAGACCGACAGCATGAGCGAGCTGCTGCAGCGGGCGTCCGACGAGCAGTGGCAGGACGTCATCCGGCTGTCGGCGGGCCACTTCGACCGCGGCCGGGTCAGCCGGCTGGTCGACCGGCTCGGCGCCCTCGGGGACGGCGCCGGGAACGGCCGCGCGCTGCATCTCCTCGCCGCGCACTGCGCTTCGTCCGCCGTCTTCCTCGACGGCCGCGTCCGGGAGGAGACGGAACGCCGGATCAGGTCCCTGATGCCTCCGCGGAGCTCCCGGGAGGTCCGTGATCTGGCCGGTCTCGGCACCTATGTGCTGCCCCTGCTGCCGGGCCCCTCGGACGGTTCCCCGGACGGCGACAAGCTGGTCGTCGACATGATCGCGCAGATCGGGGACGCGGCGGCCATGGAGGCGCTGGCGCCGTTCACCGGACATGCCGACCCCCGGGTGCGTACGGCCCTCCTGGCCGCCTGGAGCGGCTTCCCGGCGGCGCAGTACGCCCGCGACGTGCTGTCGCGGGTCCGCCTCGACGATGTCCTCCTGGAGGTCCACACCGACGAACAGCTCCGCGGTCTGCGCCACCTGGGGCCGGTCCGCTCCCTCGGGGTCCACGGCGACCACACCGCGCCCCGGCTCGACGGCCGCCTGCCAGCCGACGGACTCGAACGTCTGCTGCTCACCGGCAACAAGAAGGTCACCGACCTGGGTTTCGTCCGCAACCGCCCCGCGATCTCCCATCTCGCACTCGCCGACTGCCCCGCGCTGAACACCCTCGACGAGCTGAGCGACCGCTCCTTCTCCCTGCTCGGCCTGGACTCACGCCTCCTGGCCCTGCCCACGCCCCGCACCCGGGTCCGGCGGCTCCTGCTGGTCGGCCGCACCGGGTTTCCGTACGACGGACTCGCCCGCTGGGTCACGGTGGAGAAAGTCGCCTTCAACAGGGCGGCCCCTCTGCACATCCCCTCGCTCGTCGAGGCCGTCGGACGCATGACCGCCTGCCGGCACCTGGAACTCCATCAGCTGGGCGGGTTCCCCCCGGACGTGCCCGCCCGTGCCCCCGGGATCGGCGAGCTGGTGCTCGACGGCATCGAGCAGGCGATCGACACCGCGCTGCTGGCACGGGTCTTCCCCGGCCTGCGCCGACTGGAGCTGCGCGTCAGCGAAGGCGAGCACGACCCGCCGTACACCGTCGATCTCGCCCCCTGGTCCGGTGTCGCCGACCTCACCGTCGAACTCGCCCACCCCCGGGGCAGCCGACTGCGGGTGCAGGGAGCCGAGCGCTTCGAAGGCCGTCTGCGCATCGAGGCCGTTCCCTGACCGGCGGGGTTACGGCACCGCGGAGGGCTCACGCTCCCGGCGCGCGAGAGCGCCCGCCGCCCGTCGGTATGCGCCCGCCGCGCACCCCGTCCGTCCGGAATCGCGAAGTTCGCGGAACCGCGCGCGTACCGGGCCGTGGCTCGGTACGGTCCGGGCCATGAGCGACACCGACACCGACATCGAACTCGCCGACGCCATCGAATCCGTCCGGGACCAGCTCATCGACGCCGCGACCCGGGCGACCGGCCGTCCCGTGCTCTTCGAAATGGGCGACATCGAGATGGAGTTCACGGTCGAGCTGCGCAAGGAGACCAAGGCGGGCGGCAAGGTGAGGGCCTGGGTCCTGGAGGGCGGCGCGGACACGGGCCGCGCCACCGGCCGCACCCACCGGGTCGCCTTCACCCTCAAGGCGAAGGACGCCCGGACGGGCGGCTCCTGGCTGGTGGGCCATAACGACCAGGGCGATACGAGCGACTTCGGCGGGGACGACCCGTATCCGGGAACGCGGTGAATTCGTCCCCGCCGCCGCCCGTGACCCTCACCGAGAGGGTCGTGGCGGTCCTCGGACGATGCCAGGGGACCGGGGCGTTCATCACCCCGAGCACCGTGCTGACCTGCGCCCATGTGATCGGCTCCGGGCACAACGCCCGCGTGGTGACGGCGGGGCCGATCCCCGGGTCGGCGCGGAATCTGCTCTGCCAGGTCGTCTGGTCCGACGCACGGCTCGATGTGGCGCTGCTCCAGCTCCCCGAGAGCGCGGCACCCCCCGTCAAGGTGTGGGTGGTGGGAACCCGGGCCCGGGAAACATCCGTCCGGATGGCCGCGGTCGCGACCGAACGCCCCCTGCCGCACTGTGTGATCACCGGGTTCCCCGGGATCCAGCGGTACGACGGCCGGAAGCTCGACGTCGACCAGTACACCGGAACCGTCCTGCCGCTGGCGGGCCTCATCCGCCGCACGATGGTGTTCGAGTTCGACCGCCCGCCCGCCGCCGAACCCGCCGACGGCACCTCCCCCCTGGCCGGTCTCTCCGGCGCTCCCGTGTACGCGGGCGACACCCTGCTCGGCATCGTCAGGGAGGTGCCGCGCGGCCGCAACCACCACCGGGTGGAGTGCGTTCCCATCAGCTCGGTGGTCGCGCACCCCGATGTCCGCGAGTGGTACGAGCACCACCGCCATCTGCGGCTGCCCCGGCTGGAGAGCCTCACCCACGTCCACCCCGACGACTCCCGCTACGAGGAGGAGTACGCGGAGGCCCTGGCGACCGAGTACCGCAGGACCAGGATCTTCGGCCTCGACGAGCTGAGCACGCGGGACTCCGCCTGGGAGCTGGACACCGCGTACATGAGCCTGGAGGCCGTGCCGCAGGAGGGCGACGGACGGGCCGCCGCCCTCGGCAAGACGTCCCCCCAGCGCATCGAGTCCCTGCTCGCCACCCGCCCCCGACTGCTGATCAGGGGGGACGCTGGCGCGGGCAAGACCACGCTCGTCAAGTGGCTGGCCGCCCATGCCGCGTCCGGCACCCTCGACTCCCGTCTCGCCGAACTCAACGGTCTGGTGCCGTTCGTCGTCCCCCTGCGCACCCTGCGAGCCGAGGGCGGGGGCTTCCCCGGACCCGACCGGCTCCCCGCCGCGTCCCGGCTGATGGTCGGCGAGGCTCCCCGGGGCTGGGCGCGCCGGGTCCTGGAGGCCGGGCGGGCGCTGCTGCTCGTCGACGGACTGGACGAGATCCCCCCGGAGGAGCGCGAAGAGGCCCGCCGGCGGCTGACCAGCCTGCTGGAGCTCTTCCCCCGCACCCGGTGCGTGGCGACCGTGCGCCCGCTCGCGGTCGCCCAGGACTGGCTGGAGTCGGAGGACTTCGAGGAGGTACGCCTCCTGCCGATGCGGCAGGACGACATCCAGGCGTTCATCACCGCCTGGCACGCGGCGGCCCGGCTCGACAGCGGGGACCCGGAGGACCTGACCGCCCTGGAACGGAATCTGGCCCGCCAGCTCACCCGGAACCACACCCTGGAGGATCTGGCCCGGACCCCGCTGCTGTGCGCCGTCATCTGCGCGCTGCACCGGAAGCGGGAGGGCTTCTTACCCCCGACCCGCTGGGCGCTGTACCGCTCCGCGCTGGAGCTGCTGCTCGGTGAACGCGACAAGCGCCGCACGATCGGCGCGCCCGAGGGCATCACGATGACGGTCGACGAACACCAGCAGCTCCTCCAGCGGATCGCGGTGTGGCTGGTACGGGGCGGCCAGACCGAGTTCACCCGTGAGCAGGCGCTCCACCAGCTGTCCCTGGCGCTGCGGGGCATGCCGCGCGTCCGGGAACAGGGCCCGATCGAGCAGGTGCTGATCCATCTCCTCAACCGCAGCGGTCTCCTCCAGGAACAGGTGGAAGGCGTCTTCCAGTTCACCCACCGCACGTTCCAGGACTTCCTGGCGGCCAAGGAGTTCGTGGAGGGGGACCAGGTGAACGAGCTGCTCCGCCACGCGCACGAGGAGCAGTGGCACGACGTCCTCCTGCTGGCGGCCGGCCACTGCTCCCGCCGTGAACTCCCCGTGCTGGTCGGGGGGCTGGTGGCCGCGGGGGACGCGGAACCGGCGGGCATGGACCGGACGTCGCTGCACGCGCTGGCGGCGCTGTGCGCCCAGCACGCGGCCTATCTCGACGAGGGAACCCGGGAGAAGGTCGACACCGCGATCCGACGAGCCCTCCCGCCCCGCAAATCGGCCGTCGTGGGACTCATGGCCCGGCTGGGCACCGATGTGCTGCCGCTGCTGCCCGACTTCGGCACCCTCGCGCCCGGCGATCTGGGCCGCACGGCGGATCTGATCGGCGAGATCGGGGGCGCCGCCGCCCTTCCGTACGCGGTGCGTCTGGCGGCCTCCACCGGCTCCGGATCGGTGGCCGCCTCGCTGGCCCGCAAGTGGGCCAACTACCCGACCGAGGAGTACCTCCGGGAGGTCCTGCTCCGGATCGATCTGAGCAGCGTCTATCTGTATCTGACCCGTCCCGAGCAACTGCCCCTGCTGCGCAGGCTGCCGCGGACACCGCACCTCAGCTTCACCAACGACTTCCCGCCCGCCGAGCTGGCCGCCGCCCTCGCGGGGCGGACCTGCGAGTCGCTCGATCTGATCGGCAACCGCCTCCTCACCGACCTCGCCTTTCTGCGCTCCTGCGGCCCCGGCGTCACCGAGATGTACATCGGCCACTGCCCGGGCCTGGAGAGCTATGCCCCCCTGGCCGCATTCCGTTCCCTGTGGGCGCTGGGCATCAGCTCCCAGCGGATCTCCGCCGACGATCTGAGGATGATCGCCGGGCTGCCCGCGCTGAGGATGCTCAACCTCGGCAGTCCGTCACCGGCGGAGGGCGGGCTCGATCTGACACCGCTCCACGCGGTGCCCGGGCTGGAGGTCTTCGTCCATGGAGTCCCCGAGCACCTCATCAGGGGCCGCGAAGGGCTCGGCGACCGCCTCACGCTCGGCGTCTGACCCCTGGCGGCCCGCCCCAGAAAAAGGGGCTGCCCCGGCCCGTACGTCTCCGTACGAACCGGGGCAGCCCGTCAGGCGCGGTCCCGGAGGCTACGCCTCCTTGGACAGATTCGGCCCGGCGCCGCCCGCCGCCTGCTCGATCGGCGGAACGTCCGGCAGCGCGGACTTCTCCTCGCCGCGGAAGGTGAACTTCTTCTCCTCACCCTCGCCCTCGGAGTCCACGACCACGATGTGACCGGGGCGCAGCTCGCCGAAGAGGATCTTCTCGGAGAGGATGTCCTCGATCTCGCGCTGGATCGTCCGGCGCAGCGGCCGGGCGCCCAGCACCGGGTCGTAGCCCTTCTTCGCGAGGAGCGACTTGGCCGTGGGGCTGAGCTCCAGGCCCATGTCACGGTCCTTGAGGCGCTCGTCGACCTTGGCGATCATCAGGTCGACGATCTGGATGATGTCTTCCTCGGTGAGCTGGTGGAAGACGACCGTGTCGTCGACACGGTTCAGGAACTCGGGCCGGAAGTGCTGCTTCAGCTCTTCGTTGACCTTCGCCTTCATCCGCTCGTAGCCGGTCTTGACATCGCCCTGTGCCGCGAAGCCCAGGTTGAATCCCTTGGAGATGTCCCGGGTCCCGAGGTTGGTCGTCATGATGATGACCGTGTTCTTGAAGTCCACGACGCGGCCCTGGGAGTCGGTCAGCCGACCGTCCTCCAGGATCTGCAGAAGGGAATTGAAGATATCGGGGTGGGCCTTCTCCACCTCGTCGAAGAGGACGACGGAGAACGGCTTCCGGCGGACCTTCTCGGTGAGCTGGCCGCCCTCTTCGTATCCCACGTATCCGGGCGGGGAACCGAAGAGACGGGAAACCGTGTGCTTCTCGCTGAACTCCGACATGTCGAGGGAGATCAGGGCGTCCTCGTCGCCGAAGAGGAATTCGGCGAGCGTCTTGGACAGCTCGGTCTTACCGACACCGGAGGGGCCGGCGAAGATGAACGAGCCACCGGGGCGCTTCGGGTCCTTCAGACCCGCACGCGTACGGCGAATGGCCTGCGAGAGGGCCTTGATGGCGTCCTTCTGCCCGATGACGCGCTTGTGCAGCTCGTCTTCCATGCGCAGCAGGCGGGAGGACTCCTCCTCCGTCAGCTTGAAGACGGGAATGCCGGTCGCCGTGGCGAGGACTTCGGCGATCAGCTCGCCGTCGACCTCGGCGACGACGTCCATGTCGCCGGCCTTCCATTCCTTCTCGCGCTTGGCCTTCGCGGCGAGGAGCTGCTTCTCCTTGTCGCGCAGGGAGGCAGCCTTCTCGAAGTCCTGGGAGTCGATCGCCGACTCCTTGTCGCGGCGCACGCCCGCGATCTTCTCGTCGAACTCGCGGAGGTCCGGCGGCGCGGTCATCCGGCGGATGCGCATCCGGGAGCCGGCCTCGTCGATCAGGTCGATCGCCTTGTCCGGCAGGAAGCGGTCCGAGATGTACCGGTCGGCCAGGGTCGCGGCCTGGACGAGGGCCTCGTCGGTGATGGAGACCCGGTGGTGGGCCTCGTACCGGTCGCGCAGGCCCTTGAGGATCTCGATGGTGTGCGGCAGCGACGGCTCCGCGACCTGGATGGGCTGGAAGCGGCGCTCCAGGGCCGCGTCCTTCTCCAGGTGCTTGCGGTACTCGTCGAGCGTGGTGGCGCCGATGGTCTGGAGCTCACCCCGGGCGAGCATCGGCTTGAGGATGCTGGCCGCGTCGATCGCGCCCTCGGCGGCACCCGCGCCGACGAGCGTGTGCAGCTCGTCGATGAACAGGATGATGTCGCCGCGGGTGCGGATCTCCTTGAGGACCTTCTTCAGGCGCTCCTCGAAGTCACCGCGGTAGCGGGAGCCCGCGACCAGCGCGCCGAGGTCCAGGGTGTAGAGGTGCTTGTCCTTGAGGGTCTCGGGCACCTCGCCCTTGACGATGGCCTGCGCCAGGCCCTCGACGACCGCCGTCTTGCCGACGCCGGGCTCGCCGATGAGCACGGGGTTGTTCTTGGTACGGCGGGACAGCACCTGCATGACCCGCTCGATCTCCTTCTCGCGCCCGATGACCGGGTCGAGCTTGGACTCACGGGCGGCCTGCGTGAGATTGCGGCCGAACTGGTCCAGGACGAGCGAGGTCGAGGGCGTGCCCTCGGCGGGGCCCCCTGCGGTGGCGGCCTCCTTGCCCGAATAGCCGGAGAGCAGCTGGATGACCTGCTGCCGCACCCGGTTCAGGTCGGCGCCCAGCTTCACGAGGACCTGGGCCGCGACGCCCTCGCCCTCGCGGATCAGGCCGAGCAGGATGTGCTCGGTGCCGATGTAGTTGTGCCCGAGCTGGAGGGCCTCGCGGAGCGACAGCTCCAGGACCTTCTTGGCACGGGGAGTGAAGGGGATGTGCCCGGACGGGGCCTGCTGGCCCTGGCCGATGATCTCCTCCACCTGCTGGCGGACCGCCTCGAGCGAAATCCCGAGGCTCTCCAGGGCCTTAGCGGCGACACCCTCACCCTCGTGGATAAGGCCCAGGAGGATGTGCTCGGTGCCGATGTAGTTGTGGTTGAGCATCCGGGCTTCTTCCTGAGCCAGGACGACAACCCGCCGCGCGCGGTCGGTGAACCTCTCGAACATCGTTAATCGCTCCTCAGAGCGGTCAGGCAGTAAGGGGTCGGTCCCCTCCCTGTCCTTCCGCAGCTTAGTCCCGCAAGCGGGGACCGCTCATTCCAACTGCCGACACCCGTCTGTGGCCTCCTGAGCCCTGAACGCCGACAACTGCTCCAACCCGATGGTGCGAGACGATGTTCCCGCAGGCCAGGCAGTTACTCTCTCCATCTGTACGCCGATGGCGAACGTAAGGCCGTCCTGCGAGCGTGTCGCCCCTCCCCACTAGGAATGTCTTACCCGTAAGCACTGACACTCCATGCGGCGCGCACCGGTTCCCTCCGCTACGGGCGAACAGACTTGCTTCGCCGCACACGGCCGAACGCCCCGGATCGGGGCACCGTGCGCAATGCCCGCCCCACCCTGCGTAACTCTTTGGGCCGATCGGGAGTTCCCGGGGTGTGACCGTCAGCCTTCCGTCCCAGCGTCAGCCCTCCGAGGGGCACGAGGCCCGCTCCCGGGCCGTCGCGCGGTGGTACGGGACGACACTCGGCTGGGCGGTCGCGGAGGGCTCCCCGGCGGCCGTGGGCGGGCCCGTCCGGCTGCTCACCGGGCTGCGCTTCGATGTGCTGGAGCTGCCCGCGGACGCGGGCGCCGCCGTCCTGCGCCGTGCGGTCCCCACCGGGCCCGTCGCGCTGGAGGGGGACCGGATGCGGCTGCTGGTGGCCGCGGGGAGCGCCGATGAGCTGCCGGAGCTGCTCGACTGGCTGCAGTGGGGCGGGATCGCCCTGGGGCTGACCGCGCTCGGCGCGGGCGGGCGGACGACCGCTCCGGTACCGCCCGGCTGGGCCGGCTCGCGGGGGGCCGCCGTGTGGCTGCGGCCCCCCGTGCCGGGGCGTGAGGTGGAGCCGACTCTTCCGGCCCTCGCCCCGTTCGGGCGGCGCGGCCCGGGAGCGGGTGCCGGAGGCGGCCCCGATCTCGTACGGCTCCTGGACACGGCGGCGACGGAATGCCACCGGGCCCGTTTGCTGCGTACGAATGTCCGTGCGAACCAGTACCAATACGCAGCGGGTGAATACTCGGCCGATTAAGAGTGCGCTGATCAGCCGTTGGCCTTCTCGTACGCCTCACGCACCGTGGCGGGGACGCGCCCGCGGTCGTTGACCTCGTAACCGTTCGCCTTGGCCCAGGCGCGGACTTCCGCGGTGTTCTTGTTGTCGCTCGCCGCGCGGCCCTTGCCGCGGCCCGCGGCGGCACGCCCACCGGTCCGCCGGCCGCTCTTGGCGTACGGCTCCAGCAGCCCGCGGAGCTTGTCCGCATTGGCAGTGGTGAGGTCGATCTCGTAGGTCTTGCCGTCCAGAGCGAACGTCACCGTCTCGTCCGCCTCGCCGCCGTCGAGGTCGTCGACAAGAAGGACCTGAACCTTCTGTGCCACCGGATTTCCTTTCATCGAAAATGCAGTACGCGGAAAGGAAACCGCTTTTCCCTGGAAAACACAAACCCTTGGCAGAGGTTCAGAACCCCGGGAAGACGGGAAACGTGCGCGATTCGGACATAGGGATCCGGTCCGGGTTCACGGTCCCGGATGGGGCCCGAGGGGGATCACAGGTGCAGAAGCATCCGGCTGTTGCCCAGGGTGTTCGGCTTCACGCGTTCGAGCCCGAGGAACTCGGCGACGCCCTCGTCATAGGAACGCAGCAGCTCGGTGTAGACATCTCCGTCGACCGGCGTCTCACCGATCTCGACGAAGCCGTGCTTGCCGAAGAAGTCCACTTCGAAGGTGAGGCAGAAAACCCTGCGCACCTCCAGCCAGCGCGCCGTCTGCAACAGCTTGTCAAGCAGCTGGTGACCGATGCCGGTGCCCTTCAAGAGCGGGTCGACGGCAAGAGTGCGCACTTCCGCGAGGTCTTCCCAGATGACATGCAGGGCACCACATCCGACGACCGTACCGTCTTCCTCGCGTTCGGCGACCCAGAACTCCTGGATGGCTTCGTAAAGAGTGACGGTTGCTTTGTCGAGCAGGATGCCTTCACTCACGTACGGATCGACGAGCCGGCGGACCGAGGGCACATCGCTGGTCCTGGCACGCCGGACGGTGATGGCATTTGCTGCGGGATAAGGCATGCGCCGACGCTATCGCCCCGTGGTCGGCGGGCCGTCGGCGGCCTCGTCACGGCGAACACCCGCCTGAACTGCGCGCCCGGCTTCGGCGGCGTCTTCACTCTCCGCGCCGCTCTCGCCTTCGCTCCGGTCTTCGCTTCCGGCATCACCGCCGGCATCACCGTGAACGGTGTCTTCCGGTGCGTTGTCGACCTCAACGGGATCGTTCTGCGGGGCGTCCGCCTGAACGATACGGACCGCCGCCCGCAGAGCTTCCCGCTGCTCCTGCGACATCATGCCGAAGAAGGCGACCAGGGCGGCCGCGGGGTTGTCACTCTTGGACCAGGCTTCGTTCATGAGCGCGGCCGAGTAGGCGGCACGGGTGGAGACGGCCGTATATCGATAGGCACGGCCCTCGACTTCCCTGCGGACCCAGCCCTTCTGATGGAGATTGTCCATTACCGTCATGACGGTCGTGTACGCGATGGACCGGTCCTGCTGAAGGTCTTCCAGGACTTCCCGGACGGTGACCGGCCGGTTCCATTGCCAGACGCGTGTCATGACGGCGTCTTCGAGATCTCCCAATTGGCGGGGCACATCGTCACCATAGTGGGAGAAGTCGGAATATTCAGTAATGACGGAACAAAAAGGACACATGACCGACGGGAAGTCAGCCATGTGTCCTGTACGCGCCGGGGGCGGGTGGGGCGTCAGTCGCCCTTGACGGTCTGGCGGGCCGCCTCCGCGCGGGCGATCGCGGCGTCCACGAACGCGTCCTCCTTGGCCTTGTTCGGGCCGCCTTGGCTCTTGACGATCGTCACGATCAGGATGGTGAAGAAGACGGCCATCACCACGGGAGGCACAAGCGCGGATACGTAGTCCATGGTTGCCAGAGTAGCTAGCCCGCGGCCCGCTCCTCCGGTGGGGGCACGGGTCTGCGGCGTGGCGGGAAGACCTCGGACGGCTTGGGCACGGGCCGCTCGCCGGGCGCGGGGGAGGCGGGCTCGGGCTTCGGCCGGGGCCGCGGCTCGGGCTTCGGGCGCCGTTCGTCGGCGGCGCGGCCCCCGGGGAGCGCGAGGAGGCGGGTCCGGGGGGCGGGGGCGGTCGCGCCCGCTTCCGGCGCGTCCGGGCGGGCGGCCAGGCGGGCGCGTACCGACCGCTCCGCGATCACCTCGCAGTGGTCCAGCACCGCCGCGGCGACCGGGTTGCCGCGCAGGGCCCGCAGGGCGGCGAGGTCGTCCGGGCGAGGGTCGTAGCCGGCCGCCAGAGCGTCCTGGAGCAGCTCCAGGTAGCCCGCCACCGCGCCGGGGAGCGCGGCGCGGTAGCGGGCGAGATCGGCGAGCAGGAAGGCGCGCAGCCGGCCCGCCTCGCGTGCGGCCTCGTCCACGGAATCTGCCAGCCGCAGGCAGTCCTGGACGTCCTCGTCGGCGAGGGGGGCGGGCTGAAGGGCAACGGCGAGGGCGCGTCGGAGCACACGCAGCTCGTCTGCGCTGAAGGCCATGCCGCCGCGGGATCCGTATGGCGTGGGCATGCCCCGACGATACGCGCGCTCGGACAAAATCGGGCTAATTAGACAATTCCGGGCGGGTCGACGGCGGGGCGACGACAGGTCGGCGCATGCGCCCGGCCCGCCGTGCGGCGCGGGACGCCCCTGGGCGCGGGCGGGTCCTCGACGGTCCGTCCCTCGTCGCCCGATGTACCGGGCTCGGTCCTCGGCCACCGGACGGGCCGGACCGCGCAGCCGGCGCCGCGCAAGGTCTGCGGCTCGGACTCCGTCCCCGAACACCGGACGGGCCGGGTGTTCGGCCGGGCCCGCGCCGGACGGCCTCGCCGGGTTCGGGGCCGTACGGTCGGCCGCCCGGGCCCGGAGGGCCGGGGCCACGTGGCGGAGGGCCGAGGCAGGGGTACGTGGCCCCGGGGCCGGGCTCCTCCCTGGCGGGGCTCGGAAGGACCGCGGGGCGCGGGCGGAGGCTGGGCCCGGCGGGGCTACATGCGGGAGATGTTGCGGTCGTAGACCAGGCGCAGACCGATCAGGGTCAGCCACGGCTCGTGCTCGTCGATCTCCGACGCCTCGCCGAGGACCATCGGCGCGAGACCGCCCGTAGCGATCACCGTCACCTCCTCCGGCTCGTCCGGCGCCAGCTCCCGCTTCATCCGGCGCACCACACCGTCGACCTGGCCCGCGAAGCCGTACACGATGCCCGACTGCATCGCCTCGACCGTGTTCTTGCCGATCACACTCCGGGGGCGCGCCAGCTCGATCTTGCGCAGCTGCGCGCCCTTGACGCCGAGCGCCTCGACGGAGATCTCGATCCCGGGGGCGATCACACCGCCCGCGTACTCGCCGCGCGCGCTGACCGCGTCGAAGGTCGTCGCCGTGCCGAAGTCGACGACGATCGCCGGACCGCCGTACAGGTCGACCGCCGCGACCGCGTTGATGATGCGGTCGGCGCCGACCTCCTTGGGGTTGTCCATGAGGATCGGCACACCGGTCTTGATCCCGGGCTCGACGAGGACCGCCGGGACGTCGCCGTAGTAGCGGCGGGTGACCTCGCGCAGCTCGTGGAGGACGGACGGGACCGTGGAGCAGATGGCAATGCCCTCGATGCCGTCGCCCAGCTCCATGCCGAGCAGCGGGTGCATGCCCATGAGGCCCTGGAGGAGGACGGCCAGTTCGTCCGCGGTACGGCGGGCGTCCGTGGAGATGCGCCAGTGCTCGACGATCTCCTCGCCGTCGAAGAGACCGAGGACCGTGTGCGTGTTGCCGACGTCGATGGTGAGCAGCATCAGGCGTCCGCCTCACGCAGGTCGAGTCCGATGTCGAGGATGCGGGAGGAGTGGGTGAGGGCCCCGACCGCCAGATAGTCGACTCCGGTGTCCGCGTACGCCCGCGCGTTGTCGAGGGTGAGCCGGCCGGAGGACTCGACGAGCGCGCGGCCCGCGACGAGCGCGACGGCCTCCGCGGTCTCGGCGGGGGTGAAGTTGTCCAGCAGGATGAGATCCGCGCCCGCGTCGAGCACCTCGCGCACCTGGGGCAGGGTGTCGACCTCGACCTCGACGGGGAGGTCGGGGAACGCGTCCCGTACGGCCTTGAAGGCCGCCGCGACGCCGCCCGCCGCGATCACGTGGTTGTCCTTGACGAGGGCCGCGTCCGAGAGGGACATCCGGTGGTTGACGCCGCCGCCGCAGCGGACCGCGTACTTCTCCAGGGCGCGCAGGCCGGGCGTGGTCTTGCGGGTGTCGCGGACCTTCGCCTTCGTACCGTCGAGTACGTCCGCCCACGCGCGCGTGGCGGTCGCGATGCCGGAGAGCCGGCACAGGATGTTCAGCGCGCTGCGCTCGCCGGTGAGGAGTTCGCGGGTGCCGGTGGTGACCGACAGCAGCTTCTGGCCCGCCTCGACCCGGTCGCCGTCCGCGACGTGCCGTTCGACCTCGAACTCCTCGGAGGCGACGACGGAGAGGACGGCCTCGGCGATCTGGAGGCCCGCGACCGTGCCGGCCTCCCGGGCCGTGAAGTCTCCGGTGGCGACCGCGTCCGGGGGGACGGTCGCCACGGAGGTGACGTCCGTACCGCCGTCGAGGTCCTCGCCGAGCGCGAGATGGGCGATGTCCTCGACCTGGACGGGGTCCAGGCCCGCCTGCGCGAGCAGCGCGGCGAGCGCGGGGTCGAGGCCGCATTCGTACTCGCCCCCGCCTTCGTACTCACCCCCGCAGCCGCAGCCGTCACCGCAGCCGCCGCCGGACTCCGCGGCCGGTGCTCCGATCTGGATCAGGGGTACGTCCACGGGGCGCGGACGTTCTTGGGGCGTGCTCACGGCTGGGGCTCCCTAGGGGCTGTCGGCGGGAAGGCGGTGCTGTCGGTCCGGTGGACGACGAGCGAGCGGTCGGCGGCGAGGCGGACCACCAGATGGCGGCCCCACGTCCCGTCGTCGCGGTCGGGGCGGTCCTCGCGCCAGTGGCAGCCCCGGGTCTCCTCGCGCTCCAGCGCGGCGGCGGTCAGCACCCGGGCGACACAGAGGAGGTTGGTGGTCTCCCAGGACTCGACACCCGGCTCGGCGGTCTTCTCCCGGCTGTCGTTGACGGCCGAGCGGTGGACTTCGTGGAGCGCCCGGGCCGCCGCGGTGAGGCTGTCGGCGGAGCGCAGGACGCCCGCGCCGTGCGACATGATCCGCTGGATCCCGGCGCGTGCCTCCGGGGCGATCAGCGGCAGTACGGAGGGGGTGCCCGAGGACGCGGGGGCACCGGCGGCCAGGGGGGCGCGGGAGGCGATGTCGGCCGCGATGCGCTCGGCGAAGACCAGGCCCTCCAGGAGGGAGTTCGACGCGAGCCGGTTGGCGCCGTGCACTCCCGTGCAGGCGACCTCTCCGCACGCGTACAGCCCGGGGACCGTGGTGCGGCCGTGCAGGTCGGTGCGGACGCCGCCGGAGGCGTAGTGCGCCGCGGGGGCGACCGGGACGGGCTCGGTGACCGGGTCGATGCCGTGCGCCCGGCAGGCCGCGAGGATCGTCGGGAAGCGCCGCTCCCACATCCGCGCGCCGAAGTGGCGGGCGTCGAGATACATGTGGGCCGCGTCCTGCTCCCGCATACGGCGCATGATGGCCTTGGCGACGATGTCCCGGGGGGCCAGCTCGGCCAGCTCGTGCTGCCCGAGCATGAAACGGGTGCCGGAGGCGTCGACGAGATGGGCGCCCTCTCCCCGTACGGCCTCCGAGACCAGCGGCTGCTGGCCCTCCGAGTCCGTGCCGAGGAACAGCACCGTGGGGTGGAACTGGACGAATTCGAGGTCCGAGATCTCCGCCCCGGCGCGCAGCGCGAGCGCGACGCCGTCGCCGGTGGAGACGGCGGGGTTGGTGGTCGCGGAGAAGACCTGGCCCATACCGCCGGTGGCGAGGACGACGGCCGGGGCGTGGACGGCTCCGACGCCGTCGTGCTGCCCCTCGCCCATGACATGGAGGCTGATGCCGGCCGTGCGGCCGGCGGTGTCCGTGAGGAGGTCCAGGACCAGGGCGTTCTCGATCGTGCGCAGTCCGGCGTCGCGCACGGCGCCGACGAGGGCCCGGGAGATCTCGGCGCCCGTGGCGTCACCGCCCGCGTGGGCGATACGGCGCCGGTGGTGGCCGCCCTCGCGGGTCAGCTCTATCTCGCCGGAGGCGGAGGTGTCGAAGTGGGCGCCGGACGCTATCAGCCGCCGCACCGCCCCGGGGCCCTCGGTGACCAGGAGGCGGACGGCCTCCTCGTCGCACAGGCCGGCGCCCGCGACGAGCGTGTCGTCCAGGTGCTGTTCGGGGGTGTCGCCGTCGCCGAGCGCGGCGGCGATGCCGCCCTGGGCCCAGCGGGTCGAGCCGTCGTCGAGACGGGCCTTGGTGACCACGACGGTGGAGAGCCCGGCCGCGGCACAGCGCAGTGCGGCGGTCAGGCCCGCGACACCGGAGCCGACCACGACGACATCGGCCGCGATGGACCAGCCCGGCGGTGGGGCGTCCAGCCGTATGCCGGTGGTCTGGGGTGCGCCGGTCACGAGGTGGCTCCGAACCTGAGGGGGATGTTGTCGATCAGCCGGGTCGCGCCGACGCGGGCGGCGACCGCGAGGATCGCCTCACCGTGGTGGCCGTCGGGGACCTCGGTGAACGTCTCCGGGTCGACCAGGGCGAGATAGTCGAGGACGAGCGGCGGGGTGGAGCGGGCGGCCTCGTCGAGGACGGTGCGGGCGGCGGCCCGTACGGCATCGGCGCCGGCACCGGCCTGGGCCACGGCGGCGGCGTCGGCCGCGGCACGTGCCTCGCCCATCGCGGAGAGCGCCTCGGCACGGGCGCGGGTGCCGGGGATGGCCTCCGCCCTGGCCAGCAGCGCCTGCTCGGCGGCGAGGCGGTCGTGGGCCGCGAACAGGGCGCGGGACAGCGCGAGGGCGGTGGTCCGCTCGGCGGGCGAGAGGAAGCGGTTACGGCTGGACAGGGCCAGGCCGTCCTCCTCGCGGACGGTGTCCACGGCCGCGATCTCCACCGGAATATTCAGATCGCGGACCATCCGGCGGATCAGCGCGAGCTGCTGCGCGTCCTTCTGCCCGTACAGCGCGACGTCGGCGCGGGTGAGGTGGAGCAGCTTGGCGACGACGGTGAGCATGCCGTCGAAGTGGCCGGGGCGGCTCGCTCCTTCGAGACGCTCGCCCAGGGGTCCCGCGCCGATGCGGATCCGGGGCTGTCCGTCCGGGTAGATCTCGTCGGCGGAGGGTGCGAAGACGAGGTCCGCGCGCGCGGCCTCGGCGGCCGCCAGATCGGCGTCGAGCGTACGGGGGTAACGGTCGAGGTCCTCGCCCGGGCCGAACTGGAGCGGGTTGACGAAGACGGTGACGATCACATAGCCCTTGCGGCCGACGCGCTCGCGGGCGGCGCGGATGAGGGTGGCATGTCCCTCGTGGAGCGCGCCCATGGTCATGACGACGGCGGTACCGCCGGGGACCGAGTCATGGCTGAGGACATGGTCGAGATCCTCCAGCGTCCGCACCAGCTCGACCGTGGGCCCGCCGCCGAACGAGAACGACCAGCGCCCGGGAGAGCGCGGGCCGCCCCGGGCGGAGGTACGCGAGTCTCCGGAGGTACGAGGGGTGCCGGAGGTATCAGAGGTACATGGGGCGCTGGAGGAACCCGGGGTGCCGGAACCGGAACCGGGGGTGCCGGAGGCCGCGGCTCCGGGCGCTCCGGGGGTGGCTTCGGCGCCCTGCGCCCCGGAGGAGGGTGTCCCGGGTGACGTCTCGGGGGTCATCTCTGCTCGCCTTCCGCCAGCACTCCCAGCAGGTCCTCGGCCAGCTCCGGTTTGAGCAGGCCGTGCGCGAGGGCGCGGTCGGCGGTGGTGCGGGCCATCGCGAGATAGCCGGCGACCGCCCCCGGCGCGTGCTTGCGCAGCTCGGCGACATGGGCCGCCACGGTACCCGCGTCCCCCCGGGCGACGGGTCCGGTGAGAGCCGCGTCCCCCGAGCGCAGGGCGTTGTCGAGGGCCGCGCCGAGGAGGGGGCCGAGCATCCGGTCGGGGGCGGCGACCCCCGCCGTACGCAGCAGCTCCATCGACTGGGCGACCAGGGTGACCAGGTGGTTCGCGCCGAGGGCGAGAGCCGCGTGGTACAGCGGGCGGGCCTCCTCCTCGATCCACTCGGGCTCCCCGCCCATCTCGATGACCAGCGCCTCGGCGGCGAGCCGCAGCTCCTCGGGGGCGGTCACCCCGAACGAGCAGCCCGCCAGCCGCTGGACGTCCACACTCGTGCCCGTGAAGGTCATCGCGGGGTGCAGCGCCAGTGGCAGCGCGCCCGCGCGCAGGGCCGGGTCCAGCACCCGCGCGCCGTACCGCCCGGAGGTGTGCACCAGCAGCTGTCCCGGCCGGACGGCACCCGTCTCGACGAGTCCCTCGACCAGCGCGGGCAGCGCGTCGTCGGGGACGGTCAGCAGCACGAGATCGGCCCGGGCCAGGACCTCGGCGGGCGGGACCAGCGGGACGTCGGGGAGCAGGGCGGCGGCTCGGCGCACCGACGCGTCGGAGACTCCGGAGACCGCCACGGGGCGGTGCCCGGCCAGCCGGAGCGACGCGGCGAGCGCCGGTCCGACCCGGCCGGCGCCGACGACACCGACGGTCAGGCGGGCGGGCCGGTCCCGGGGATCGAGCGGCTCACGGGGTGCTGTGGCATTCACGCGGTAGGGCCTTCCGTTCCAGTCCGCGGTGGGTACCGGACGATGTGCCGTCATGCTACGCCAGCGCCGCGAAGGCCCCTCTGGCTGTCCACAGGCGAGTTGTCCACAGGCGTGGACGGTGCCGTGACGAGCGGGAATGATCGAGGGAACATGATCGGGAAGTGACAGGGCGGGACCGGACGGGGGACAGCGGATGGATGCGGACGAGCTGAGGGAGAGGCGCCGGGCCGCGTGGCGGGCGTCGGACCGGCTGCTGTGGCGGACCGCGACGGATCAGCTCCTCGGCGAGCGGCTGGCCGGACTCGCGGCCGACGCGGCGGCGGTCCACGACCCGGACGAGCCGGCGGATGTGTACGGGAACGGGGTGGTGGAACAGCTGGAGCAGCGGGTGGCGTCGCTGCTCGGCTTCCCCGCTGCCGTGTTCTTCCCGACCGGGACGATGGCCCAGCAGGTCGCGCTGCGCTGCTGGGCGGGGCGCACGGGCAGCGGGACGGTGGCCCTGCACCCGCTCGCCCACCCGGAGGTGCACGAGCGGGGCGCGTTCGGCGCGGTGAGCGGCCTGCGTACGGTCCGGGTGACGACGGAGCCCCGGCTGCCGACGGCCGAGGAGGTCCAGGACTTCGAGGAGCCCTTCGGCTCCCTGATGCTGGAGCTGCCGCTGCGGGACGCGGGGTTCGTCCTGCCGACCTGGGACGAGCTGGTGGCGGTCGTGGGCGCGGCGCGCGAGCGGGACGCGGTGGTCCACTTCGACGGGGCGCGGCTGTGGGAGTGCCCGCCCCACTTCGGGCGGCCGCTCCACGAGATCGCGTCCCTCGCCGACAGTGTGTACGTGTCGTTCTACAAGTCGCTGCGCGGGCTGTCCGGCGCGGCGCTCGCGGGCCCCGAGGACCTGGTGTCCGAGGCCCGCACCTGGCGCCACCGGTACGGCGGTCTGGCGTTCCAGCAGTTCCCGGCGGCCGTCTCGGCGCTCCTGGGGCTGGAGCGGGAGCTGCCCCGCCTCCCGGTGTACGTGTCCCACGCGAAGGTCGTCGCCTCGGCCCTGCGCGACGCGTTCGACGCGTCCCCCGCGCCCTGGGCCCGCGTCCATCCGGAGGTTCCCCACACCCACCAGTTCTTCGTCTATCTCGCGTATCCGGCCGACGTGCTGAACAGGGCCTGTCTGCGCCAGGCCGAAGAGTCGGGCGTCACCCTCTTCCGCGACTGGTCGCCGCAGGGATGCCCGCCGGGCGTCTCGGTCACGGAGGTCACCGTCGCCGCCGAGGGCCTGGAGTGGACGGCGGCCGATGTGCGGGAGGCGGTGAGGGGGTTCCTGGACCGGGTGGAGAAGGAATCGCGCTGATCGGTCTGCCCCGGGCCCTGGGTTCGGCGTGGGCCCGGGCCCGGCGGGGTGACCGGGTGCGGTGTTACGGCAGGTCGCGGGTGCCGTGGGCCGGGCTCGGGCGGCCGGGCCCGTCCCCTCGCGCCGACCGCTCACCCGGCCCGGGCGCGGTGGGGCTCCGGCCCGGGTGCCGGTCGGCCACGCGCCCGGGCGCGGGAGGCCGAGGCGGGCATCACGCCGTGGTGCCTCCGCCGCCGGCCCGGACCAGACCCGTCTCGTACGCCAGGACGACCACCTGCACCCGGTCGCGCAGGCCCAGTTTGGTGAGGATGCGCCCCACATGGGTCTTCACGGTCGCCTCGGACAGGACCAGCCGGGCCGCGATCTCTCCGTTCGACAGGCCCTGCGCCACCAGCAGCATCACCTCGCGCTCGCGCTCGGTGAGCCGCTCCAGCTCCTTGTGCCGCGGCTCGCCCCCGGTGCTCGGCAGCATCGGCGAGAAGCGGTCGAGCAGCCTCCGCGTCGTCGACGGCGCGACCACCGCGTCACCGCTGTGCACCGAACGGATCGCGCCCAGCAGCTCACCGGGCGGCACATCCTTGAGCATGAAACCGCTGGCCCCCGCCTTCAGCCCGGAGAAGGCGTACTCGTCGAGATCGAAGGTCGTCAGGATCAGCACCTTCGGCGGGTTCGGGGCGGCGCAGATCCGCCGCGTCGCCTCGACGCCGTCCAGCCTCGGCATACGGACGTCCATCAGCACCACGTCGACCGCCGTGGAACCCAGGACCTCGATGGCCTCCGCGCCGTCGCCCGCCTCCGCGACGACCTCCATGTCCGGCTGGGCGGCCAGGACCATCCGGAAACCGGTGCGCAGCAGCACCTGATCGTCGACGAGCATCACACGGATGGACATGTCAGCAGGGTCCTCAATCTGTAGGGGTCAGGAGGTCGGGCAACCAAGGGTGGTAGGGGGTCAGGGGCAGGTGGGCGGGGGCAGGGGCTGTGGTCGGAGGGGGCGATGCGGCCGTTGCGGCCGGATCAGTTCGGACGGTTCGGTTTCGGGCGGTTCGGGTCGGACAGGGCTGTTCGGACAGGAAGCGGTTCGGTTCGGGCGGTCGGGCGGGTCAGGCGGGCTTGAGCGGGAGCAGGGCGCTGATCCGGAAGCCGCCGCCGGGCCGGGGCCCCGCGTCCAGCGTGCCGCCGACCATACCGACGCGCTCGCGCATCCCGATGAGCCCGTGCCCCTGCCCGTCGACGCCCCCGTCCTCGTACAGCTCGTGCGCCGAGCCCCGGCCGTCGTCCTCGACCAGCAGGCCGAGCCCGTCGTCGAAGTAGACGAGCCGCACGCTGGCGCCGACCTCGGGACCGCCGTGCTTACGGGTGTTGGTCAGCGCCTCCTGGACGATGCGGTACGCGGTCAGCTCGACACCGCTCGGCAGCGGCCTCGGCGTCCCCTCGATCTTGAAGTCCACGGTCAGACCCGCCTTGCGCACCTGCTCGACGAGGTCCTCGATCTGCCGCACATCGGGCTGCGGCACGTACTCACCGCTCTCCGGGGCGTCCCCGGTCCGCAGCACGCCCAGCAGCCGCCGCATCTCCGCGAGCGCCTGGCGGCCGGTGGTGGAGATGGTCTCCAGAGCCTGTTTGGCCTGGTCGGGGGCTGCGTCGAGGACATAGGCCGCCCCGTCCGCCTGCACCACCATCACCGAGACGTTGTGGGCGACGACATCGTGCAGCTCACGGGCGATCCTGGCGCGTTCGGCGGCGACCGCGACCTTCGACTGCGCCTCGCGCTCCTTCTCCAGCCGGGACGCCCGCTCCTCCAGCTGTTCGAAGTAGGCGCGGCGCGTGCGTATCGAGTCGCCGAGCGTCCAGGCCAGGGCGAACGGCACGGTCAGGATCACGGTGAAGAAGATCCGGCCGAGGGTGCTCACCTGGGGCTCGGGCCAGCGGATCATCGACAGGGTGGCGGCGGTCAGCCCTCCGATGAGCGCCAGCCGGGACGCCCAGCGGGATGTGGACTGTGCGGCGACGGTGTAGATGATCACCATCATCGCGAAGTCACCCGGGTTGACCCGGACGTCCAGCAGCAGCTGGGCGAGACCGATCACCGCGGCGAGGACCAGCATCTTCTCCGGCATACGGCGGCGCAGCGCCACGACCAGACTCAGGCCCACGATCACCGGAAGAGCGGCCCACACGGGCTCCTCGAACCGATTGTTCGCCACCTCGAGCACCGAGAACGCCAGGAGTACGACAGCCCAGAAGCTGTCGACACCCGTGGGGTTTCTGCGAAGGAAGTCATAGAGGCGCTGCACGTAACCCAGCGTAGGGAAGGCTGACAGCCGTGGGGGTCAACCGCCAGAGCGATCCGAACAGCGGAGGCGTACTCCGCAAGGTGGAGACTTATGGCCGTGACGGACGATACGGATGCCCCGCGGACCTGGCTGAGCTGGCGCGATGCGACGGAGACGGCGCTGTACGGGCCCGGTGGTTTTTATCTGCGGCCCGAGGGTCCGGCCGGACACTTCCGTACATCCGTGCACGCTTCGCCCCTGTTCGCCTCGGCGGTCGCCCGGCTGCTGCTGGAGACCGCGCGGGAGCTGGGCGGCGGAAGCGAGGACGCGTACGCGTTCGTCGACATGGGCGCGGGGCGGGGTGAGCTGGTCACGGGGGTGCTGGCGGCACTGCCCGAGGGTTTTCCGGTACGGGCTTACGCCATCGAGCGGGCCGAGCGGCCCGAGGGGCTGGATCCGCGGATCTCCTGGCTGCCCTCGCCGCCGGAGGGGGTCAGCGGGCTCCTCTTCGCGAACGAGTGGCTCGACAATGTGCCGGTCGACATCGCGGAGGCGGACGCGGACGGGGTGGCGCGACGGGTGCTCGTCCGCCCCGACGGCACGGAACGTCTCGGTCCGCCCGTGGACGGCGCGGACGCGGAGTGGCTGGCGCGGTGGTGGCCGCTGACCGAGTCCGGTGCCCGCGCGGAGATCGGCCGCCCGCGGGACGAGGCGTGGGCGGACGCGGTGGCGATCCTGCGGTCGGGACGGGCGGTGGCCGTCGACTACGGACATACGGCGGGGACCCGGCCGCGCTTCGGGACGGTGACGGGTTTCCGCGACGGCCGCGAGGTCCGGGCGGTGCCGGACGGGAGCTGTGACATCACCTCCCATGTCGCGATGGACGCGTGCGCGGGTCCCGGCGCCGTCCTGACGACGCAGCGGGACGCGCTGCGGGGGCTGGGGGTGTCGGCGGAGCGGCCCCCGTTGTCGCTGGCGTCGACCGATCCGGTCGCGTACGTACGGGCGCTCTCGGCGACGGGCGAGGCGGCGGAGCTGACGGCGCGGGGCGGGCTGGGTGACTTCCTCTGGCTCCAGGAACGCGTGTGAGTGCCTGGTTCCTCCTTCCAGCGCCGGACGGGCCGGGTTGACGCGGCCCACCGCGCCCCACCTGCCCGGTCTCACCCCTCGGTCCGTCCTCAAACGCCGGACGGGCCCGGTTGCCCGGCGCCGGGCCCGGTCCGTGCCCGGAGGGCGCGGGGGATACTGAGGGCATGACGGAGACCACCTTCAGCGTCGGCGGGGCCGCCGAGCGCACCGACATGGTGCTGAACATCGGGCCCCAGCACCCCTCCACCCACGGTGTGCTCCGGCTGCGGCTCGTGCTCGACGGCGAGGTCATCCAGCACGCCGAACCCGTCATCGGCTATATGCACCGCGGCGCCGAAAAGCTCTTCGAGGCCCGCGACTACCGCCAGATCGTGATGCTGGCGAACCGCCACGACTGGCTCTCCGCGTTCTCGAACGAACTCGGCGTCGTCATGGCCGTGGAGCGCATGCTCGGCATGGAGGTCCCCGAGCGCGCGGTCTGGACCCGGACCCTGCTCGCCGAGCTGAACCGGGTGCTCAACCATCTGATGTTCCTCGGCTCGTATCCGCTCGAACTCGGCGGGATCACCCCGGTCTTCCACGCGTTCCGCGAGCGCGAGGAGCTCCAGAGCGTCATGGAGGAGGTCTCCGGCGGCCGGATGCACTACATGTTCAACCGGGTCGGCGGGCTGAAGGAGGACCTTCCGGCGGGCTGGCTCGGCCGGGTCCGGCACGCCGTCGCGGATGTGCGGTCGCGGATGGACGTGTACGACCGGCTGGTGCTCGGGAACGAGATCTTCCGGGGGCGGACCCGCGACGTGGGCGTCCTGTCGGCGGACGCCGTGCACGCGTACGGCGTGAGCGGGCCCATCGCCCGCGCGTCGGGCGTGGACTTCGATCTGCGCCGGGACGAGCCGTATCTGGCGTACGGGGAGCTGGGGGACACCCTCAAGGTGGTCACCCGGACCACGGGCGACTGCCTCGCGCGCTTCGAGGTGCTGCTGGACCAGACGCACAACGCGCTGGAGCTGGCGGACGCCTGCCTGGACCGGATCGCGGAGCTGCCCCCCGGCCCGATCAACCAGCGGCTGCCGAAGGTGCTCAAGGCTCCCGAGGGGCACACGTACGCCTGGACGGAGAACCCGCTCGGGATCAACGGGTACTACCTGGTCTCCAAGGGCGAGAAGACCCCGTACCGGCTGAAGCTGCGCTCGGCGTCGTACAACAACATCCAGGCGATCACCGAGCTGCTGCCGGGCACCCTGGTCTCCGACATGGTCGCGATCCTGGGATCGCTGTTCTTCGTCGTCGGCGACATCGACAAGTAGCCTGCGCGCGAGGAGCCGCGACACCGGGGCGCGGAGGCCGGGGTGACCGGCAGTCGGCGGGCGGGATCCGTCAGGAGCTGACCGCTTTCCGCAGCCGGCCCAGGTCGAGCTTCTCCGTCTCGTCGTGCACCGTCAGATCGATGACGTCGCTGACGGGACGGGCCGGGGACACACCCTGTGCCGTACCCGCGCGCTGTGCCGCGTCCGCGCGCTGCTCGGCCAGGGCCTCCTCGCCGACCACATCGGCGAGGTCGGCCGTCTGCGCGGCCTCGATCGCCTTGGGGTCCACGGCCCGGGACTCGATGGCCCTGGTCTCGACGGACCGGGTCCCGATCGCCCTCGTCTCCGCCGACTTGGACTCGATGGCCTTCTGCGCACCCGCGCCCGCGGCCGTACCCTCCGACGGGTGCCCGTGGTTCGTGCCGAAGAAGTCGAACCCGCCTTCGGGGCGGCGCTTGACGGGCCGGCGGCGCGGCCCGTACGGGACGATCGCCGCGGCACCGGGGGCGGCGCGCCTGGCGGGGACGGCGGCCGCCGTGGGGCGGGTGTGCTGCTCCTCTTCGGCGTCCGCCACGGGATTCCCCCGGGGATCGCCGACTTTCGGGGCCGTCTCCCCCGCCGTCCCGGCCGCGAGGCCGGCCGAGGCCCACGGGGCGGCACCGGCCGGGGCCGCCGGGCCTGCGGCTTCCCGTGCGTCCCTGGCGTCCTTGGTGCGCTCGGCGATGTCGCGGTCGCGGGCCTCTTCCAGCGTGGCCCTGGCCTTCTGCGCGGCGGCGTTGCGCGAGAGGTCGTCAAGGGCCTTGGAGGCACGGAGATAGGTGGCGCGGCTGGTCGCCGAGGCGGACTCGGACAGCTCCTTGGGCGCGGCGACCTCCATCGCCAGCCTGCGGCGGCCTTCGAGAGCGTCGGCGCGCTCGGTCTCGGCGGTCGCGTAGCGGCGCAGGAGTTCGGCGTGCTCACCGCGGAGCGCGGCCAGCTCGACCCTCTTGGAACGGAGCTTGGCATCGAGCCGGGCGCGTAGTGCGCGCGACTCCTCTATGTCCGACTCCAGTTCGGCTATGCGCTCCTCGGCCTGCCAGGCGTCGCTGGCGCGGCCCCGGGTGAGGTCGGCGACCTTGCGCCCGGCGGCGCGGTCCCAACTGCGCATCAGGACGGCGCCGCTGACGGCGGCGGCGGCCGCGGCGGCGGTCAGGGATCGGAGCAGGGCCGGTTCCGAGAGAAACCACGCGCCGGCGGCACTCAGTACCGACGCTCCTGCGACCGCCGAAGGCGGCAGGAGCCTGTGCAGGGGAGGGGAATGGCGGTGGCGTCCACGGGGCATGGCCCGAAATTTACCGTGCGCCGAGACCGAATGGGATGCCGGGTCGGCAAATAACGTTCAAGTAAGTCTTGAAGTATGCCGCCGAGAACGCCGGATCCCCTCTTCACGTTTCCTTCACGGCACTTCGGATCGATACCGAGGGGATACCCGGGGCCGCAGGGCCCCGGGGTCGCCCGTGAACTACTTCTTCAGAAGGCCCTTGGACTCCAGATACGCCTTCGCCGCGTCCTGGGGCTTGGCCCGCTCCGCGTCCACCTTGCGGTTCAACTCCGCGAGATCTTCCGTGGTCAGCGCCTTGGTGAGCTTGTCCAGGGCCGCCGCAATCCCGGCGTCTCCCGCGTCCTTGGCATTGACGACGGGCAGGACGTTGTCCGCGTTCTGGAGCTTCTTGTCGTCCTCCAGGAAGACCAGACCGTCCATCACGGCGTCCGTCGTGGTGGTCAGGACCAGTTGATCCACACCGTCCTTGACAGCCTGCTTGGACTGCGGGGTACCGACGCCCTTGGGGTCGACACCGGTGACGTCAATGCCGTACGTCTTCTTCAGCCCCGGCGCGCAGAACGGCCGAACTTCGCACTCGTCCCCCGCCGCGATCTTGACCTTCAGCTTGGACTTACCAAGATCGGAAAGGGTCTTGAGGTTGTTCTTCTCGGCGAATTCCCGGCTCACCGCGAACGCGTTCTGGTCCACGGCACCGCCGGCGGGCAGCACCTTCAGTCCGCGCGGCTCGGCGAGCGCGGTGAGCGCGGCGACGGTGGCGGTCACATCGCTGGAGGCGACGGGCTTCTCGTCGGGCGCCTTCGGCCCGTTCGCCTTCGCGTTGAGGAATTCGGCGAGCGTCGCCGCGTATTCCGGGACGACATCGATCTCGCCCTTCTCCAGGGACGGTTCGTACAGCTCGCGGTTCTTCACCGTCGTCACCGATGTCTTGTATCCGGCGTCGGCGAGGATCTGCGCGTACAGCTCGGCGAGGACCTTGGACTCGGTGAAGGAGGCGGAGCCGATGACGAGTGAGCCCTTTCCGCCCGAACCGCCGCCCGATCCGGATCCGTTCTCCGATTTCTCCAGGCTGTCCCCGCCGCCGCACGCGGCGAGGGAACCCGCGAGGGTCACCACGGCCAGTACCGCTCCCGCGATACGAGAGGACCTGTTCATCACGTTCTCCGTTCAGAGCTTCAAGACATCAGAAGGTCGATGTGTCAGTGGGTTCGGAACGTCGGAAGGCGGCGGCCCGGCGCGCTCGCCGGCCGACGGGGCCGGAGGCGACCGGGTTCACGGCCGACGGGGGGGCCGGGGGCCGGCGGGCGGGGCTCGCGGGGGCGGGGATCCACGGATCAGGGCTTCAGCGGTTCCGGCGACCGGCGCGGCCTCACGGCCCCGGGCCGGGTCCGGCCCTTCCCCCGGCGGCGCGGGTCGATCAAACGGTCCGCCACCACCAGCACCCCCTCCACCAGCAGGGCCAGCAGCGCCGCGAGCAGCGCGCCCGCCACGACCTGCGGGGTGTTGTACGTGTTGAACCCGGCGGTGATGATCCGGCCCAGGCCGCCCTGCCCCACCATGGACGCGATGGTGGCCGTGGCGACCACCTGCACGGCGGCCGAGCGCAGCCCGGTCATCAGCAGCGGATACGCCAGCGGCAGCTCGACCCGCAGGAAGACCTGCCCGCCCGACATCCCCATCCCCCGGGCCGCCTCCACGACCGCGCGGTCGACCTCCCGCATCCCGACGTACGCGTTGGTCAGCAGCGGGGGCACGGCGAACAGCACCAGGGCGATGATCGTCGGCGTGTAACCGGCGCTCCTGAGCGGGGTGAGCATGAAGAGCGCGAGCACCGCGAAGACGGGTATCGCGCGGCCCGCGTTGGAGATGTTGACCGCGAGCGCGCCTCCCCTGCCGAGGTGTCCGAGCCAGAGCGCGATCGGCAGGGCGATCGCGCAGGCGAGCACCAGCGCCACCCCGCTGACGTAGACATGCTCGCCCAGCCGGTGCCAGGCACCGCTCTCCCCCGACCAGTTGGACCCCGTGGACAGCCATGTCCACGCGTCGGCCAGCACCCCCATCAGTCCGCCCCCCTGGCAGCGCGCGCCTCAGCGGCCCCGGGTATCCGGGTCCAGGGCGTCAGCAGCCGCTGGATGCCCAGCAGCAGCAGATCGGCGACGGCCGCCAGCAGCACACAGAGCACGGACGCCGTCAGCACCTGTGCCTTGAACGTGGTCTGCACCCCGTCGTCGATGAGATTGCCCAGTCCGCCCTTGCCGACCAGGGCACCGACCGTCGTCAGCGCGATCGTCGAGACCGTGGCGATCCGCAGGCCCGCCATCAGCGCGGGCAGCGCCAGCGGCAGTTCGACCTCCCACAGCAGCCTGCCGGGGCCGTACCCCATGCCGCGGGCGGCTTCCCGCGCTTCCGCGGGCACCGCGTCGAGACCGGCCATGATGTTCCGTACGAGAATGGTGAGCGAGTACAGCACGAGGCCGGTCACCACCAGGGCCGCCGAGAGCCCGAAGACGGGCAGCAGCAGCGAGAACATCGCCAGCGACGGAATCGTGTAGAGCAGGGTCGTCAGCCCGAGCACCGGGCCCGCGAAGGCGGGCCTCGCGCGCGCGAGCAGCGCCAGCGGGAACGCCACGGCGAGGCCGATCAGGACCGAGGCCACAGTGATCCAGACATGCTGGACCGTCGCGTCGGTCAGCTCCTGACCGCGGGTGCGCAGATACTCCCCGCAGATCCAGTCATTGGCCGCCAGACAGCTCTGCGCGGCCGCTCGCGCACTCATGCTCCCCCACCTCCCCACCCCTGCCCGAGCCATGCCGAACACATGCCGAACACCTGTCTGGCGACCCTAACCCCGGCCACTGACAATCACCGAGGAGCGCCACATTCCGGCAACATTGCCTTCACACAACACCCGCCACAATGGGGAACCATGATCCGTTTCGAGCACGTCACCAAGCGCTATCCGGACGGCACGACGGCCGTCGACGATCTGTCGTTCGAGGTGGGCGAGGGCGAACTGGTCACGCTCGTCGGACCGTCCGGCTGCGGGAAGACCACCACCATGAAGATGGTCAACCGGCTGATCGAGCCCAGCGACGGCCGGATATTCCTGGACGGCGAGGACATATCCACCGTCGACCCGGTCCAGCTGCGCCGCCGTATCGGCTATGTCATCCAGCAGGTCGGCCTCTTCCCGCACAAGACGGTCCTGGAGAACACCGCGACCGTCCCCCATCTCCTCGGCTGGCAGCGCGGAAAGGCCCGCGAGCGCGCCGCCGAACTCCTCGATCTCGTCGGACTGGACCCCGCGACCTACGGGGACCGCTACCCCGAACAGCTCTCCGGCGGACAGCGGCAGCGTGTCGGCGTGGCCCGGGCGCTCGCGGCCGACCCGCCCGTCCTGCTGATGGACGAGCCCTTCGGCGCGGTGGACCCGGTGGTGCGCGAGCACCTCCAGAACGAGTTCCTCAGGCTCCAGTCCCAGGTCCGCAAGACCGTGCTCTTCGTCACGCACGACATCGAGGAGGCGGTGCGCCTCGGGGACCGTATCGCTGTCTACGGACAGGGCCGGATCGAGCAGTTCGACGCGCCGGCCGCGGTGCTCGGCACCCCCGCGACGCCGTATGTCGCGGACTTCGTCGGTGCCGACCGCGGTCTCAAGCGGCTCTCCGTCACCCCCATCGAGGAGAGCGACCTCGACCAGCCGCCCGTCGTCCGGCTCGACGACCCGCTTCCCCGGGAACTCGGCGCGCGCTGGGCCGTCGTCCTGGACGGCGACGGGGATCTGCACGGCTGGCTCTCCGCGGAGCACGCGCGCGTGCCGGGTTCCGTACGGGAGCACGCGCGCCGGATGGATGCCTGGCTGCCGCTCGGCGCCTCCCTCAAGCAGGCGTTCTCCACCATGCTCCAGCACGACGCGGGGTGGATCGCGGTGATCGACAAGGAGGAGACGGGCCGCTTCCTCGGGGTGCTGACCCCGGCGAGGCTGCACGAGGCGCTGCGGCGCTCGATCGACGCGGACGCGCAGGACATTCCCCGTACGGAGGTCGACCTGGAGTCGATCGCGAGCGTGGGCGCCGTGGACTCCTCGGGAGTGATGGACTCCTCGGAAGGGGCGGACGCCGTCGCCGGCACCCCGACGAGGCTCACGAAGGACTGACCGGGGGAAGGCGGCCGGGCCGACCGAGGGACCCGGTTGCCGGACCGGTCCGGCTACCGGAGGCACCCTTCCCACGCGATCCGACTCCCCGAGCCGCCCTTCCGGGCCCGACCCCGGACCGGTCCGGGGTCGGGCCCGGAGGGCCGTGCCGACCGCGATACGGCCGCCCCCGGAGCCCGCCGGACCGGAAACCCCGCCCCCGCCGCCCGCCCCGGCTCCGGGGTGGGTCGCGACCCCATGCGTGACTTTTCTGTGAAGAAGAGTGAACCGGCCCCTGGGAACTTCCGTCCTAGAGGTCGCACATCTTCCCGAGCCGGTCGACCGCCGGCACACGGGCCACCACTCTCTCGCGGAATCACGGGATGCGATGGCTGCACCAGCAGATGGGGACAAATCACGATTTTCCATGAAAGGGATACGCCGGAACGCGGGGCCGCGGAACGGACGGTCACGGCGCAGCACGGCACCGACTGGGCGACTGCGGCGGATGCTGCGCGGGCCCCGGCCCGAATCCGTTCCCTCACTGGTCGGCACGGCCTGCACTCTCGTCGGCCTGATCGACATCGTCGCGGGTGTCGTCCCGCGCTTCAGGCACAGCCGCGCTCATACGCTCACCGAGGTGCTGCCGGGCGGGACCAGCCCGGTCGCCGCCGCGCTCTCGCTGAGCGTGGGGGTGCTCCTCCTGCTGCTCGCCCACGGTCTCAGGCGCCGCAAGCGCCGGGCCTGGCGGGCGGCCGTGATCCTGCTACCGGTCGGGGCGGTCGCGCTGTTCGTCCACCGGAACTCGGTCGTCGGCGCGGTCGTCTCGTTGCTTGTCATGGTCCTGCTATTGCGGCACCGCGGGCAGTTCGCGGCGCTGCCCGATCCGCGCGGCCGCTGGAAGGCACTGGCGAATTTTGTCCTCATGGGAGCGGGCTCGATCGGCCTCGGCCTGGTCGTCGTCAGCGCGCACCCGGGCAGCAGAATCGGCAGTCCGAGCCTCACCGACCGGCTGGAGCACACTCTGTCGGGGCTCGTCGGCATCCCGGGTCCCGTCGTCTACGACGGCGACGACTCCTGGACCGTCGCGTACTCCCTCGGCGCGCTCGGCCTGCTGACCGCCGCCACCACGCTCCGTCTCGCGCTGCGGCCCGAGCGCCCGGCCGTACACCTCAGCGAGGACGACGAGCACAGGCTGCGCGAGCTGCTCGCCCGGCACGGCGGCCGTGACTCCCTCGGCCACTTCGCGCTGCGCCGGGACAAGGGGGTGGTCTTCTCGCCCAGTGGGAAGGCGGCGATCTGCTACCGGGTCGTCTCGGGAGTGATGCTCGCCAGTGGCGACCCCATCGGCGACGTCGAGGCATGGCCGGGCGCGATCGAGCGCTTCATGGACGTGGCCGAGGCGCACTCCTGGACCCCCGCGGTGATGGGCTGTTCCGAGACCGGCGGCGAGGTCTGGACCCGCGAGACCGGCCTCGACGCGCTGGAGCTGGGGGACGAGGCGGTGGTGGACGTCGCGGATTTCTCACTCGGCGGGCGCGCGATGCGAAACGTACGGCAGATGGTGAAGCGCATTGAGCGCAACGGGTACACCACTCGCGTACGGCGCGCCT
The DNA here is from genome assembly GCF_042873655.1 of Streptomyces sp. NPDC004609. Classification (NCBI taxonomy): domain Bacteria; kingdom Bacillati; phylum Actinomycetota; class Actinomycetes; order Kitasatosporales; family Streptomycetaceae; genus Streptomyces; species Streptomyces sp. NPDC004609. The sequence goes on from NZ_JBIALS010000041.1 coordinate 63,404, forward strand.
GCGACCTCACCGAGGGGGAACTGACCCGGATCCGCCGCGCCGCCGGGGACTGGCGCGGCACCGACACCGAACGCGGGTTCTCCATGGCACTGGGGCGCATCGGCGACCCGTCCGACGGGGACGCGGTGATCGCCACCGCGCACAAGGGAGACGAGGGAGACACGGGGGACCCGGACTCCGCGCACGGTGACCTGAAGGCGGTGATCCACTTCGTGCCGTGGGGCGCGGACGGAATGTCCCTGGAGCTGATGCGGCGCGACCGCTCGGCGGACCCCGGCATGAACGAACTCCTGATCGTCGCGGCCCTCCGGGCGGCTCCGGAGCTGAAGATCGACCGAGTGTCGCTCAACTTCGCGATGTTCCGCTCGGCGCTGGCGCGCGGGGAGAAGATCGGCGCGGGGCCGGTCCTGCGGATGTGGTGCGGGTTGCTGGTGTTTCTCTCGCAGTGGTTCCAGATCGAGTCGCTGTACCGGTTCAACGCGAAGTTCCGGCCGAGGTGGGAGCCGAGGTTCGTGGTGTTCCGGAGCGGCCGGGATCTGCCGCGGATCGGCTGGGCGGCGATGCGGGCGGAGGGTTTTGTGCCCGTGCCCCTCCTCCCCGGGCACACCTCCAAGCCCCCTCCCCCGTGCGCGCACGCCCTTCCCGGCCCCTCCCGCGCCTGAGGCCCGCCCCGCCCAGGGAAGCCGTCCGCCCGACAGGGTCCGGGGCGCCCCGGACCCGGCGGGAGGGGTACGGCGGAGGCGCGGGGAGGCGCCGGGGCGAGGCGGGCCTAGGCTGGGCGTATGAGTACGTTGCTTGGGTTGCCCGAGTGGGATCGCTGCGCGGTCATGGGCGTCGTGAACGTGACGCCGGACTCGTTCTCCGACGGCGGCCGCTGGTTCGACACCACCGCCGCCGTCAAACACGGCCTCGCCCTCGTCGCCGACGGCGCCGACCTCATCGACGTCGGCGGTGAGTCCACCAGGCCCGGGGCCAGCCGGGTCGACGAGGACGAGGAGCTGCGCCGTGTCCTGCCGGTCGTCCGGGGCCTCGCCTCAGAGGGCGTCACCGTCTCCGTCGACACCATGAGGGCGACCGTCGCCGACCGGGCCGTCGCGGCCGGAGCCGTACTCGTCAACGACGTCAGCGGCGGACTCGCCGACCCCGCCATGGTCCCGGCCGTCGCCTCCGCGGGCGTCTCGTTCGTCGTCATGCACTGGCGCGGCTTCAGCGAGGACATGAACAGCCGGGCCGTGTACGAGGACGTCGTCGCCGAGGTCATCACGGAGCTGCGCGACCGCATGGACACGGTCGTCGACGGCGGTATCGCTCCCGAGCGCATCGTGCTCGACCCCGGCCTCGGCTTCGGCAAGGACGCCGGCCACGATCTCGCGCTCGTCGCTCATGTCCGTGACTTCACCGCGCTGGGCCGCCCGCTTCTCGTCGCCGCGTCCCGTAAACGCTTTCTGGGGCACGTACTGGCGAAGGACGGCGTCCCGCCCCGGGCCAGGGAGCGGGACGCCGCCACCGCCGCGGTCTCCGCGATCGCGGCACACGAGGGCGCGTGGGCCGTCCGCGTCCACGAGGTACGGGCCACGGCCGACGCCGTACGGGTCGCGCGCGCCGTCGAGGCCGCCCGGTGAGCCGTACCGACGTCGAACTGGTCGAAGAGGCCAACACCATCTTTTACGAGACGGTGGAGCGCGGGGACTTCGACGCCCTGTCCGATCTCTGGCTGGACGACGGGATCTCCTGCATCCACCCCGGCTGGCCGGTGCTCTCCGGCCGCGGCGAGGTGCTGCGCTCGTACGCGCTGATCATGGCGAACACCGAGTACATCCAGTTCTTCCTGACCGATGTGAAGGTGAGCCTGTCCGGCGACACCGCGCTGGTGACCTGTACGGAGAACATCCTCAGCGGGGGCCCGGCGGAGGAGGCCGGGGAGCTGGGTCCGCTGGTGGGGCAGCTCGTGGTCGCCACGAATGTGTTCCGGCGCACGCCGGAGGGCTGGCGCATCTGGTCGCACCACGGCTCGCCCGTCCTGACGGAGAGCGACGACGAGGGCCCCGAGGAGACGTCCGGTTCCTGAGTGCCTCTCGCTCGGGTTTCCCCGGAACAAAGGTTCCGGCGTACGGGTTACGGCGTACGGGTTTCGGGGTCTCCTCCACTGGGCGGACGCGGCCGACCGGCCCCCGGACCGGCCGCCACACCCACCCGTGGGCATGGGGTGTCAGTGCCCGCAGGTAGATTCGAAGAGGGCACAGGAGCCGCCGCGGCGCGGCCGCTCGCCCTTCCGACCTACGACAGCAGGAGTGATTCGCGTGGATCGTGTCGCGCTGCGCGGCCTCAAGGCCCGCGGGCACCATGGCGTCTTCCCCCGGGAGCGCGAGGAGGGGCAGACCTTCATCGTGGATCTGGTGCTCGGTCTCGACACCCGGCCCGCGGCGGCGGACGACGACCTGGCGAAGACCGTGCACTACGGCATCGTGGCGGAGGAGGTCGTCGCGGTCGTCGAGGGCGAGCCCGTCGATCTGATCGAGACGCTGGCGGAGCGGATCGCCCAGCAGTGCCTGAAGCATGACGGCGTCGAGGAGGTCGAGGTGGTCGTGCACAAGCCGGACGCGCCGATCACCGTGCCGTTCGACGATGTGACCGTGACGATCACCCGGAGCCGTGTATGAGCGACCCCACAGTGCAGCCCGTACCCGCGTCCGTGGTGGAGCAGGTGGACGCGGCGGACAGTACGCTCTCCAATCCGCGGCGGGCCGTGATCTCCCTCGGGTCGAACCTGGGGAACCGGCTGGAGACCCTCCAGGGCGCGATCGACGCGCTGGAGGACACCCCGGGCCTGCGGGTCAAGGCCGTGTCGCCGGTGTACGAAACGGAGCCGTGGGGCGTGGATCCCGGCTCCCAGCCGTCGTATTTCAACGCGGTGGTCGTGGTGAAGACGACCCTGCCGCCGGCCTCGCTGCTGGAGCGCGGACAGGCGATCGAGGAGGCGTTCGACCGGGTGCGCGAGGAGCGCTGGGCGCCGCGCACGATCGACGTCGACATCGTGGCGTACGCGGACGAGGTCTCGGACGATCCCTCGCTCACGCTGCCGCACCCCCGGGCGCACGAGCGCGCGTTCGTGCTCGCGCCCTGGCACGACATAGAGCCGGAGGCTCAGCTTCCGGGCCGGGGGCCGGTCGCCCGGCTGCTGGACGGAGTCGGGCAGGAGGGCGTGCTCGCCCGCGCCGATCTGGAACTCCGGCTGCCGGAGTAGTCGTTAGGCTCTGAGGTCAGCGGACTCATCAGCGGGCCCATCGGACGCTGTCACGGGAAGAAGCAGGGGAAGGACGTGTGCTCTCGGTGAAGCAGCTACGGCTCGGGGTGCTGGCCGGTCTCTTCGCCGGGGCGGGGGTGCTGTCGTGGGCGGGCGCCCGCATGTGGGAGTCCTTCGGGACGCTGCCCAGCGTGCCGCTGGCCGCGCCGATCGTGCTCGCAGCGATCGCGGCGATCCTGACGGCGACGGCGCTGTCCCTGCGCTCCCGGCTGAAGGCGCAGCGGGAGCGGCGGCCCGGCGCCAAGGGCGTGGAACCGCTGATGGCCGCGCGCGCGGTGGTGTTCGGCCAGGCGAGCGCGCTGGTGGCGGCGCTGGTGAGCGGGATGTACGGCGGTACGGGGGTGTTCCTGCTGGGCTCCCTGGATATCCCGGCCCGCCGCGACCAGGCGATCTACGCGGGCTTCTCCGTCCTGGCGGGGATCGCTGTGATCGCCGCGGCGCTGTTCCTCGAACGGGTCTGCAAGCTCCCCGAGGACGGCGACGAGGGGGGCGGCGGCCCCTCGGGCGCGGGCCGCGCCCACGCCTAGTGACCTGAGTCGGAGATTCATCGTTAGTTGGGCATGAGTCGTCCGGGTCCGAAGATTCCGCCGTTGTCGGTCACTGATGCCCAGCGGGCG
>NZ_JBIALS010000042.1:0-65592 GCF_042873655.1 Streptomyces sp. NPDC004609
CAGTTGCACTCGCGTCACCCAAGAAGGTCTACCCGTCCAGACCCTGCCGCGAAGGCAGATCCCGCAGATTGATCAAGACGCAATACGCTCCCTAGGGGCTGCTCTGCGACCGGGGCTTCTCGATTCCTGACCGGTCTTGTCACTTGCTTCGCCACACACGCCGGCATCCCCTCCACGGCGATCGCAGATCCCGCATCGTGGGCTGCACCCACAGCATCAGCATGGTCGGCCACCACACTCGCCGCCTGGCGCCGGAAGGCCCCGGGCGGCATGCCGACCAGCTCGGTGAAGCGGGTGGTGAACGTGCCCAGCGACGCGCAGCCGACCGCGAAGCAGACCTCTGTGACGCTGAGGTCGCCCCGCCGCAGCAGCGCCGCCGCGCGCTCGATACGACGCGTCATCAGGTACGCGTACGGCGACTCACCGTAGGCGGCCCGAAACTGCCGGCTGAGGTGCCCGGCGGACATGTTCACGTCGCGGGCGAGCGCCTCCACGTTCAGCGGCTGCGCGTATTCCCTGTCGATCCGGTCGCGGACGCGGCGCAGCCGCGCGAGATCAGCCAGGCGCTGCGCCTGGGCGCGTGCACGCCGCAACTCGGGCTGACACATGAGAACTCCCCTTTTTTCGTCTTCCATCGACGTCTACGAGGGCCTGGGGTGCCTGCCTCAGCAGGCACCCCAGGCCCTCGGTGGTGATGAACGGCCCCGCCGGAGTCGACCAGCCGGTCGAGCGACTGCTGGACAGCAGCGGGACGGAGCCCGGCCCGTGGCCGCTTCAACGAGGAACCGGACGCGGCCCTGGTGGGCGGCCGGCACGCCGGGCACCCCTGCGCCGCCGTTCCTTGCAGGTGGTCGCGGTGCCGGCCCGCACGGCCGCATCGATACCCGCACGGCTCAGCGAAGCTCCTGGATGCGGACCAGGTTGCCCGCGGGGTCGCGGAAGGCGCAGTCGCGGATGCCGTACGGCTGCTCGGTCGGCTCCTGGACGACCTCGGTATCACCGGCCTGCACCTTCTCGAACGTGGCGTCGAGGTCCGGGGTGGCCAGCAGGATCCAGCCGTAGGTGCCCTTGGCCATCATCTCGGCGATGGTGCGGCGCTCGTCTTCGGTGACTCCCGGGTCGGCAGCCGGCGGCGCAAGAAGGATCGACATGTCGGGCTGACCCGCCGGGCCGACCGTGATCCAGCGCATCCTGCCCTGACCGACGTCGCTGCGGACCTCGAAGCCGAGGACGTCACGGTAGAAGGCGAGCGACGCATCCGGGTCGTCGTGCGGGAGGGAACTCGTGTGAATGGTGATGTCCATGACGGCAGATTAGAGGCGGCACCGTGAGTCGCGCTTCTCGATTCCTGACCGATCCGGACACGCCAGGATGTTCACGTGCACGGGAACAAGTGCCCACCACGCGGCGCCTCCTGGGCGGAGAGCGGGGCTTCGCAGAGGCTTCCTGTTCGGCGGCGTTGCCGCCGTAGCGGCGCAGCCATCGTTCCTTGGTCTGCGGTGTGACCGGTGCCGAGGCCATGTCCTGCCGTGCGCGGAAGATCTCGCCGGCGGCACCACCGGAGATCGCCACCCGGCCGGTGGTGGACGGGGCAGCCCGCGGATTCCGTGGTGGTCGCGGAGTTGTCCGGCGACGATGTCGACGATCTGCGCGCCCATGAGCCGGGCGGTGGTCAGCTTGCCGCCCGCGGCGGTGATCATGCCGCCGGGCCCTGCCGTGAGGGTGTGCTCGCGCGATGCGGCCGAGTTGGAGGTACCCGGGGCGGGAGCGATCAGGGGGCGCAGCCCGGCCCAGGAGGCGACGATGTGGCTGGTGTCGACGTTCGCCCCGGGCAGGGTGTGGTTGGCGGCTTCCAGAAGGTAGGCGAAATCCTCCTCGTTGCCGACCACGTCGTCGAGGGAGCCGGTGAAGTCGGTGTCGGTGGTGCCGACATAGACGTGCCGGCCGTCGCCCGCGGGGGTGGGCCATACGACGCGTGAGTCCGAGGGCGAGCGCAGGAACACGGCGGTGCCGAGCGGGAAGTCCTCGGTGCGCAGCACGATGTGTACGCCTTTGGTGGGCCGCAGGGTGGGGTGCTCGGGTGCCTGCTCCAGCCCCAGTACGCGGTCGACCCAGGGGCCGGCGGCGTTGACGACGGTCTTGGCGCGGACGGTGAGGTGCTCGCCGGTGAGCCGGTCGGTGAGCTCCGCGCCCGCGACGCGGCCGTGTTCGCGGATCAGTCCGGTGACCTCGCGGTGGTTGGCCAGCAGGGCGCCCGCCTGGGACGCGGACCTCAGGACGTCCAGGACCAGCCGGGCGTCGTCGGTGAGGGCGTCGTGGTAGAGGCCCCCGCCTTTGAGCCCGTGCGGGTTGAGGTGCGGTTCGCGGCGCAGTACGGCCTCGCGGCCCAGCATGCGGTGCCGTCGTTTCAGCGGGGCGCGGGAGAAGGCGTCGTAGAAGGTGAGGCCCAGGTTGAGCAGGGCCCGGCGTTCGGGGTAGCCGTCGTAGACGAGGTACAGGAACGGTTGGAGGTCGGCCAGGTGCGGAGCGATCCGCATCATGACCTCGCGCTCGCGGACCGATTCGTTGACCATCCTGAACTGGTAGGTCTGCAGGTATCGCAGGCCGCCGTGGATGAGTTTCGAGGATCGGCTGGAGGTTCCGGAGGCAAAGTCGTCCCGGTCGACGAGGACCACCGAAAGTCCGCGCAGGGCCGCGTCCCTGGCGGCGGACGCGCCGGTGATGCCTCCGCCGATGATGAGGAGGTCGGCTTCGTTCGGAAGATCGGATGCGGTGAAGCGCTTCACGGCTGTACCGCCCATCCTTTCGCGCGCTCGACGGCGCGCTGCCATTGAGTGTAGTTGGCGTCGCGGGACGCGTGGTCGATGGACGGGGTGAAGACGGCGTCGTCGCCGGTCTCCCGGAAGCAGTCCTGGGGGTCGGACCAGATACCGACGCCCAGTCCGGCCAGATAGGCGGCTCCGGAGGCCGTCGCTTCGACGTTGGAGGGGCGGCGAATGGTCGCACCCGGCATGTCGGCCTGGAACTGGAGCAGGAAGTCGTTGGCGGAGGCGCCCCCGTCGGCGCGCAGAACATCCTTTTCGGTGTCTGGGCCAACACCGCCTTCCTGGCCGCCGAAGGCCGCCCCGACGCGGAGCTCGCCGCCTACCTGTCCCGCTGGGCCCTGCTCTCCGACACCGAGAGCGGCGCGGCACTGGGCTCGCTGCGCGCAGCAGGCATGGCCCTGTACGTCCTCAGCTACTTCCACGGATGGCGGCTCCTGGACTCCTGGCTCACCGCTCCCGACCGCAACGCCAGGGTCCGCCGGCTGCTCACCGAGCAACTTCTCCCCACCGATCTGCAGCCGACGGGCTGACCCCTTCGGTCGTTCATCACAGGAGCAGCGCCCGGGGCCGTTGGGAGCGTCGAGGCGCTGCTCGTTCACCGAGTGAGCGAGCTCAGAGACTTCGTCCTGCGGCAGTTGCCGGTACCCGTCCTCGGTGACGAGTGCGACAAGAGGGAACAGGCGCCGGGGCTTCCATGTCGGTGCGTGACGCCTTCAGGGCCCGCAGCGCCGTCGGGTCGATCGCCGACCGGGGGTCACCCTCCGGCTCCGGGCTGTCGGGGTCGGTGTCCTGGCTCGGAAGCAGCGGCTCGGGCATCGCGGCCTGCCGGTGCGCGGGTGACGTCGTACGCCCGGCCCCGCACGGCGGTGGCGGTGCGCAGGTTCTCCCGCGCCACCGTGCCGGCGAGGACGGCCCGGTCGCAGCGCAGCGGGACGCGGGGGATCTCCCACTCCCCCGGCTCCTCGCCTGTCGGCCGGTGCACGGCAGCGCCGCCCGGACCACAGCCGGGTACCGGGTGCAGGGCGAGGACGCCGTCGAGCGGCGGGCTTCATCGGCGCGGCCAAGCACCTGGGGCTGCTGCTGGGGAAGGTCGGCAAGCTGCTCGCGGTGTGGGAGGCCGGTGCCTGCCAGGACGTGAAAGGCGGCCTGCGGTCGCGGATCGCCGCCCGCCTGGTCGGGGCCGTTCCCGCGCCGCCGAGCCGGCCGCGTTCACCGTCTCCCTGCTCACGGCCCTGGCGCACCTGGACGCGCTGCCGGTCGTGCGAGCCCCTGTGATCCCGAGTGCGGCTTCCTCTCCCCGTCTGCGGCGAGGCGGCAGCCCACCCCTGACAGGGATACCCAGGGCCGGTGAATCACGGCGTCGCGGGACGTAGGCTCGCCGTATGAACGCGAGCGACCTGGGGGAATTCCTCTGCGCCCGACGTGCCGGGATCGTCCCGGAGAGCGTCGGCATCGTCACCCGGAACACGAGTCGGCGGGTGCCGGGGCTGCGACGGGACGAGGTGGCCCGGCTCGCGGGAGTGAGTGTCGCGTACTACACCCGGCTGGAGCAGGGACACAGCCAGAACGCCTCGGACTCCGTTCTCGACGGCCTCGCCCGCGCCCTGCGCCTGGACGACACCGAGCGGGCCCACCTCTACGATCTCGCCCGGGCCGCCGCGTACCGCCGCTCCCCTGGCGAGCCGGAGCCCGAGACGCCGCATCCGCGCACACTCGCCCTCCTCGACTCGCTCCCCCACCTCCCCGCCGTCCTGCTGGGCCGCCGTAACGACGTCCTGGCGTGGAACCGGCTCGGCCACGCGCTGCTCGCGGGACACCTGGACTTCACCGCGCCCGCCGACACCGCGCGGCGCCCTTCGATGTCACGGATGATCTTCCTCGACCCGCGCACACGGGACCTGGAAGCGGAGTGGGAGACCTACGCCAGGACCCATGCCGACTACCTCCGTCTGGTCTGCGGGCGCCACCCGGACGACCGGGCACTCGCCGCCCTGGTGGATCAACTCCTCACCTGCAGCCCCGAGTTCGCGTCCCTGTGGTCGGATGGCCACGTACGGGACTGCACCTTCGGCACCCGTCGGCTGCGCCATCCGGCGGTGGGCGGGATCACCGTGACCTATCAGGTGTGGCTCCAGCCGGACAGCGACTGCCGCCTGGAGGTCTTCACCGCGGAACCCGGCACGGCATCGGCCGACGCCCTCAGCCTCCTCGACACGCTCACACCCCCCGCCGCGCAGTAGCGGCACTGAGCACACCGCCGGACCCGGCGGATACCCCGAATCCGATCCATCGCGTACGGACAGCCGATTCGGCATGCCCTCACGCCGCGCACGGGAGTACGTGTGAAGACGAACCATCACTCCGGCAAGCAGCTCGCCCTCGTCGTCGGCGGGACCGGCATCGCAGGTCGCGCCCTGTGCCGGGAACTCGCCGGGCAGGGCCGGCGCGTCATGAGCCTGTCACGGAGCGCCCCGGCACCCCTGGAGGGTGTCGAGACGGTGCGCGCCGACCTGACGGACGCGGAGTCCGTGGCGACCGCGCTGGCCGGACGGGCTCCCACACATGTGTTCTTCACCGCCTGGAGCCGGAGGGCGACCGAGGCGGAGAACATCGTCGTCAACTCGGCGATGGTGCGGCACGTCCTGGACACGACCGGCCGCTCCGGTCACCTGCGCCATGTCGCGCTGGTGACCGGGCTCAAGCACTATCTGGGCCCGTTCGAGGCGTACGCCACCGGCGCGGCGCGCGAGACGCCCTTCCAGGAGACCGAGCCGCGCCTGCCGGTCCCGAACTTCTACTACGCCCAGGAAGACGAACTGTGGGAGGCCGCCGAGCGGTACCGGTTCACCTGGAGTGTCCACCGCTCGCACACGATCATCGGGCACGCCGTCGGCAACGCCATGAACATGGGCATGACGCTGGCGGTGCAGGCGTCCCTGTGCCGCGCGACGGGCAGGACCTTCGTCTTCCCCGGCAACGAGGTGCAGTGGAACGGCATCACGGACATGACCGACGCGGGACTGCTGGCCCGCCAGATGATCTGGGCCGCCACCACCGAGGGCCTGCCCAGCCAGGCGTACAACACCGCCAACGGCGACGTCTTCCGCTGGCGCTGGATGTGGCCGCGCATAGCGGAGCTGCTGGAGGTCGAGCCGGAGGGGTACGCGGAGCGGCCGCGCCCCCTGGAGCACCAGATGGCGGGCCAGGCGGACATCTGGCGTGCACTGGCCGCACGGGAACGTCTGGCCGAGCCCGACCTCACCCGTGTCGCCTCCTGGTGGCACACGGACGGCGACCTCAACCGGCCGGTCGAGTGCTTCACCGACCTGACCCGCAGCCGGACCGCCGGGTTCACCGGCTACGCCGACACGCTGTCCTCGTTCGCCGCCCTGTTCGACACGCTGCGACGGGAGCGTGTCATCCCCGGCTGACGGCCATGCGCGCCCCCTCCCGGCACCGGCCGGGGCGGAGGCGGCCCCCCTTCACCACCGGCCTCAACCGCCTCACCCCCGAGCAACACCGACTCTTCGGCCGTATGGTGCGCACCGCCTTCGTTGCCGACCTCCGCACCGGCCGCTTTCGCCCGGGGCTGCGGATCGAGGCGCGGCAAGCCGGACGCGACAAGCTTCAGGCGCTCGCTGCCCTCGGACTCGAATGGGCTGCGGCGTGACGCTGCCGGGTCGCCCCCGGGCGGTGTACGGCCCGGGTCTTTCCCCTGCCCCCGGGCCGGTGTCACTGGATCTCTTCTGGCCGCCTGCCCGTGATGTCCAGCAGAAGTCCGTCCAGCGGCCCGCCGAAGAGTCCGGCGTAGGCCGCGTGCTGGTCCCGCCGAGGCGAACGCCGAGCCTCACGTCAATGACCAGTCGTGCTTCATCCGAATCGCTACGGTGACAGCAGGAACTGACAGCTCGGCTGTCCCGCGCGGAACCCACAATGGACGGGATACACAACATGCAGGAACTGTGGCACCGATTTGAGGAGTGGCTTCGGCAGAACGCGCCGGGCGATCATTCCACGCTCCGCCCAGGAGCGTCAGACGCTGATATATCCAGGCTGGAGAGCGGAGTTGGTTTCCCGCTCCACGGTGAACTGAGGTCATTGCTATCGCAACACAATGGTGTCACACCGCGCAGGTCCAGCATGACGCCCGGTGCCTTTCTCCTCGGGTACAGCCTGCTGGACACCGAAGGAATCCTGGAATGGCATCAGAACCTTTCCGCCATGGCGCACGAAGCGGTCGAGGAAGGGTACGAGGAAGAGGTGGTCGGGCACACCGCACACGCCCAGTGGGTTCCCTTCGCTCAGGCTCTCACCGGTGATCTGCTGTTCGTCGACCACCGTACGGGCCTCTACGGAGAAGTCGGCGAGATCTCGTTCGGCGATCCCGATTACCTGCCGCTCTGGCCGTCCATGGCTCTGATGCTGACCGACCTGTGCAACGCGGTGGAGGGATCGCTGCGGCTACCGGCCGCGCGGCGTCGCCCCTCGGTCCATGAAGGGCGCATGCTGGAATGGGTCGTGGGCTGACCCTCAGAACCCTCAGAACACAGCGTCCTGCCGGATCACCACGATCCGGCAGAACGCCCGCTTTGGGGCGACGACAAGCCGATCCTGACGGCACAGGCCATCCGTCATCACCGGTTCGCGGATTTCCCAACGGAGTCCTTCAGGACGGGGCTTGCCCAAGGTCACTGGTCATCGGTGGTGACTGATATCCCGCCTACCTGAGCGGTCACTGTTTTCGCCGCCTCCATGACCGCCGTGGCGAGTTCTGTCTCCAGCCCTGGAGTGAAGCGGCTGTCCGGCATCGTGATGCCCACGTCGCCGATCACGCCTCCGTGAGGGCCGAAGACGGCGGCCGTGACCGCCACGGCTCCGCGGATGCGCTGTCCCTGGGAGAAGGCGTACCCCTTGCGCCGCACGTCGGTGAGTACGTCTTCCAGCACTGTCGGATCGGTGATCGTGCGCTCGGTGACAGCCCCCAGCCGACCTGATGCGGCAAGTTCGCCGCGGACGTCCTGCGGAAGGTAGGCCAGGATGGCCAGGCCACTGGCGCCCGAGTGCAGGGGGAGCCACCGGTTCAGCTCCATGACGTACCGAAGCGGGTGCCGTGATTCGACGCAGGCACCGAACATCATCTGATGCTGGAGGTCGTCGTACACACCGAGGAAGGCGCTCTCCCCGGTGGCCCGGGCAAGCTCGCGCAACGAGGCGTGCGCCGCCTGCCGCAGTGGGAACTTGGCGGTTGCCGCCCACGCGAGCCGGTAGAACTCCAGCCCGATCCGGTAGTCGCCGCCTTCCGCATGCGAGACCAGGCCGAGCTTCTCCAGATCGCCGAGAAGGCGATGGGCCGTACTCGCGCTGACGGACAGCTCGGTCGCGAGCTGGCGGACGCCGAACGATTCGGCGCGCGAGTCGATCATGGCGCTCAGGATGCGGAAAGCCCGGGCCAGCGGATGGCGCTGCCGGATGGAAGTCTCGCTGGCACCATCCGGCTGGGGGAGGGCGGATGCCATGGTGGCCGAGCTCCTTCACGAGTGGAAGCGTCCCACCCCGGGGCTAACCCCGGGTGGTCAGCGGAAGCACGATCAAAGAATCTACTGAGCGGAACCGTCATTGCGCTTAACGGAACACTAGCACGCGGCCGATCCCGGCCCGCAACATACGGCACCCCGGCATACGGCACGCGCAGTAGCCACCCGCCAGGGCGCCCCATCGGAACTCTGGATCACCTACCGTGACATGGCCGGTCGATCGGCGGGGGCGCGTCGGCATCTCCGGGACCGGCTCCGCGGAGCCGTCGCGCCGGGAAGCGCGGACCGCGGGCTTCCGCCGGGAACGGAGCGCAGCATGACAGCCTGCTCCTCACTCCGTGTCCCGCCGTGACGCCGGGGGGTGTGGCTATCGCCGGGGAAGGGGGGAATGCACGGTGGCAAGGAAAGACCCCAGAACCTCGGCAAGGGGGCCGGGTTGTTCCAGCGGAATCAGGTGGGACGCGTCCCGAAGCTGGGTGAACGTGCCATGCCGATAGGCCTCCACCAGTTCGCGCACGACCTCGGCCGGGGTCGAGGGGTCCTGGTCTCCGGCGATGCCCAATACCGGGATCCCCATGCCCGCAGCGGCGCCGGTGTTGTCGAATGCGGCCAGTGCCTGCCATGCGGCCTTCCACTGCTCCACTGTTGTGTGGTCCAACTGCTCCCGGGCATAGCGGACCGGTTCCGCTTCAGCGTCGCCGAGTAGGCCGGCCCTGAACCATCGCCGCAGGGTGGTGTCCCGGACGGCGGCCCTGCCCTGGAGTTCCAGCGTCTGCGCGCGCGTAGTCATCGTGTCGGCCGGGAACCGCACTGCTGTGGCAACGAGTGCCAGCGAGGACACTCGGGCAGGCCGGTCGGCGGCAAAGCTCTGGGCGACCGCACCGCCCAAGGAGACACCCACCACATCCACCGTGTCCAGCTCCAGGATGTCTGCCAACTCACCAAGATCGCGGGCAAGTTGTTCGATGCCTGTCATCGGTGAGGCTTGGCGTGCCGAGCCATGACCGCGCAGATCATAGGTGATGACCCTGTAGCCGGCCAGGCCAACCGCCGTCGCGGACCACATCTTCTGGTCCAGGAGCGCCGAATGCACCAGAAGGACGGCCGGCCCTCGCCCGTCCTCGGATTCCGTGTAATCCGTGTATTCCGTGACGACCGTGGTGTGATCGGCCAGGCTGACGGAGTACGACCGCAGTGACATCGCCGGGAGAGCCGTCCCGGTCACCGCCCCGCCGGCTGACGGTGCGGGGGAGGCCGGACTCGGCTGCTCAGCCGATCGCGAAGGGGGCACGGGTATCTCCACTGAGTTCGTCCCGGACAGATTTGGTCTCGATGTGTTCGAGTAGCGCCTCCCGGCCGTTCCCGCGGCCTGTGCCACTGTGGCCGAACCGCCGAGGGCAAGGTGTACGACACCGCGCATCACGCGCGGCCCGGCGCACCCGGCGCAAGCCCTTGGTCCACACCATCGCGGCGAGACCCGGGCCACGTGCCGCCAGCCCATGCGGCGGCGCGGTCCACGCCGTCGAAGGGCGGGCCCTCAGGGCCGGGTCCACTGCCGCTGACAAGGTTGAGGGCGCGGGGAGAGCATCCGGCCTCCTCGACCAGCCCGGCTGGTTCCGGGGCTGAGACAGCGGAGCCCCTGAAGGACCTGGCTGCCGCGGTGCAGCCGGTAGCGCGCGGGCGTGGCCTTCCAGGCCGGCAACGAGCGGCAGACCGCCATGTTCCGGGATGCCCAGGTGCGCAGCCGGCAGGGAGCGTGCGTGGTGATGAAGGTCCAGGCCACGGAGGCTCGCGGACCTCACCCGCGTCACCACGCGCTGCGGTCGTGCCTCAAGGTCCATCACTTTGGCCATTCCCTCTCGCTCCGGCCGATTCTCGTACGGGCGGGCGTGAGTCACTCCGCCGCCGACAATCGAGGCCGTTCCGCTGAATGCGCACTCAATTCCACTGAACGGAACATCACTGTAGTCCTGGCGACCGTCAAGGGACAAGGGGTACCGAGGGTGCCACCGGGGCCGCCCCGCTACCGGTCGACCCCGGCCGCCGGATCAACCGCCGAACGCCCCCGGTGGCCGCCGCAGTCGACACCTTCACCCTGCCGTGCGCATTGAGGGGCGATGACGAACGTGCGTCGCGGGGGTTGACTCCGCGAGCCCCAGCCACATACAAACGTCCCGCAGAAGAGAACCTCTGTTCCTTTCAACAGAACACGAGGTGCTTGCAGCCTTCATGCACATTAACCCGTTGCCCGCGAGGTCAGCAGGCACCAACCCCACCCGCCACGCGAACGCGCCGTGGCGTCACCGCACGAACGTTTCCCACCCCACACCCATAGGAGGCCAGCCATGACAGCACCGGTCACCGAGCCCCAGGGCGTACGTGTCCCACCCGGCCACGTAGACAGCACCGACGGCACGCGACTGATCGGCGGGCACTGCGATGCCTGCGGCGTCACCGCCTGTCCGCCTCCCACCCAGTGCCCGAGATGCCTGGGCGAGCTCAGGCCGCTGCCGCTTTCACCGACCGGCAATCTCTACAGCTACTCCGTGATCCACATCGGCCCGGCCAACCGCGCCGTGCCCTACACCGTGGGATACGTCGACCTCCCCGAGAGTGCTCGCGTGTTCGCCCACATCACCGAAACCGACGAATCCGCACTGCGCCCCGACACGCCGGTCCGTCTCCGGCTGACCGAGCACGAGGACGGCCATCTCGCCTCCTGGGTACCCGAGGCCGACGCAGCGAAGGGAGCCGACCATGCGTGACGTGGTCATCGTGGGGGCCGACATGGTCCCGTTCGCCAAGCACCGCCACCGCACACTCGCGGACCTCGGTGCCACCGCGGTACGCGGCGCCCTCAAGGACAGCGGCGTGGACCGCCGCGACATCCAGGCCGTCTACTCCGGCAACGTCGTCGGCGGCATGCTCGTCGGCCAGCGCATCGTGCGTGACCTCGGCCTCGGCTCCATCCCGGTCGTCAACGTCGAGAACGCCTGCTCCTCCAGCGCTACCGCGCTGCGCGAGGCCTTCATCGCCGTCGGCGCCGGCCTGTACGAAACCGTTCTGGTGATCGGCGCCGAGAAACTCACCTCGCTCGGCGGCGGACCGCTGCCTCTGGCCGAGGAGGACCACGAGGTCGCAGCAGGCCAGATCATGCCCGCCGTCTACGCCATGCGCGCCCGCCGTTACCTCTACGAGAACGCCCTGACTCCGGCCGACCTCGCCGAGGTGTCGGTGAAGGCCCGCCGCCACGGCAAGCTGAACCCGTACGCCCAGTACCGCAAGGAGACTACGGTCGAGGAAGTGCTGGCCTCGCGTCCCGTTGCCACGCCGCTCACCTTGTTCATGAGCTGCCCGAACGGAGACGGCGCCGCCGCCCTCGTGGTCACCGCGGCCGAGAACGCCCACCGCTTCGACGCCCCGCCCGTGCGCATCCGTGCCTCCGTGCTGCATTCCGGCGAACTCACCCATGGGTTCCGGGACATGACCATCCCTCAGATCACCGTGCACGGCGCCGCCGAAGCGTACGAGCAGGCCGGCATCGGACCCGAGGATCTGGACGTCGTGGAAATGCACGACGCCTTCGCCATCGCCGAACTCCTCTACTACGAGGCGCTCGGCCTGGCGAAGCGGGGCGACGCGGTGTCCCTGCTGCGCAGTGGCGCCACCACCTTCGGCGGTACCACCGTCGTCAATCCCAGCGGCGGGCTGCTGGCCAAGGGACATCCGATCGGAGCCACCGGGGCGGCCCAGGCCGTCGAAATCGTCTGGCAGCTACGCGGTCAGGCGGGGGACCGCCAGGTCGAGGGGGCCCGCCTCGGACTCACTCACGCCACCGGCGGAGGGATGTCCGGTGTGGATCACGGCGCCTGCGCCATTCACATCCTCGAAGCCCCGGAGCGGCGGAGCATCTCATGACCGTTCCGCCCCGCCCGACCGTCATCGAGGAAACGGCAGAAAACGACATGATCCCCCAAGGACCGCCCCTGACCGGCCTGCGGGTCCTGGACCTCACCACCTTCCTGTCCGGCCCCTACGCCACCCAGATCCTCGCTGACCTCGGCGCCGACGTGGTGAAGGTCGAACCGCCTGCCGGAGACTCCAGCCGGGCCATCCCGCCGCACTTCATCGATGGTGACAGCGCCTACTACCTCAGCGTCAACCGCAACAAGCGCAGCCTTGTGCTCGACCTGAAGACCCCCGAGGGCAGCAGCCGCCTGCGTGAACTCGCCGACGTCGCCGACATCGTGATCGAGAACTTCCGGCCCGGCATCCTGGACCGCCTCGGCCTGAACTACCACGACCTCACGGCCACGAACCCCGGCGTGATCTGGTGCTCCATCAGCGGCTTCGGACAGGACGGCCCGTACAAGGAACGGCCCGCGTACGACATGATCGTGCAGGCTCTGTCCGGCGGCATGAGCCTGACCGGGCTGCCGGACGGCCCGCCGGTCCGCTCCGGCATCCCTCTGGGCGACCTGAGCGCCGGCATGTACGCGGTCATCGGGGTGCTGTCCGCGCTGCATCAGCGCGGCCCCGAGGGCCGGGGACGCAGGCTGGACATCTCCATGTTGGACTGCCAGATCTCCATGCTCTCCTACCAGGGTGTCTACCATCTGCTGGCCGGCGTCACCCCGGGCCGCCAGGGCCGGGCGCACGACTCCATCCCCACCTATCGCGCTTTCACCGCCGCCGACGGCGTCGACGTCATGGTCACCGCCAACACCGATGGCATGTGGCGCGGACTGTGCGAAGTGCTGGGGGTCCCGGAACTCCTGGACGACCCCCGATTCACCGACGGTAGCGCGCGCCAGGCCAACCGCGAGAAGCTCGGACCCCTGCTGGAGAAGGCCTTCGTCGCCCGCCCGGCCGCCGACTGGCTTCCCGACCTGCACGCCGCCCGGGTGCCGGCCGCTCCGGTCAACGCCGTACCGGACGCGCTGGCCGATCCCCAGGTCCGCCACCGGCACATGGTCATCGATGTCCCCGAAGACGCCGGACGACCGCCCCTGCATCTGCTGGGCAATCCCGTCAAGTTCGCCGATGGCGGGCGGGACCGCGACATCACCCGCCCGCCGCGGCTGGGCGAGCACGGAGACGACGTGGTGCGTGACTGGCTCACCGAATCAGAGAAGGGCAGCAGTCGATGACCAGTCCAGCGTCCACCGCCATCACCACCCGCCGCGAACAGGACAACATCGCCGAGGTGGTCCTCGGCACCGCCCGTCTGGCCCTGCCGGACATCGCCGCGCTCACCGAGACGATCCGGGAACTCGACCCCGGCACCAGCGCAGTGGTGCTGCGCTCCTCGCTCCCCGACTTCTGCCTCGGCCGCGCTCCTTCGCCGCCCCGCGGACCGGCAGTCAGCCCGGAGCAGGTACGCGCGACGGTGATCGCCCCCATCCTCGACCTGTACGAGACGATCATCACCGCGCCTTTCCCGGTCGTGGCGGCGGTCCGGGGCCGTGCGCACGGACTGGGGTTCGCCCTGGCCGCCAGCTGCGACCTCGTACTGGCCTGCGAGGACGCGTCGTTCGCCCTCCCCGAGATCAACGCCGGCTTCGCCCCGCTGCTGGCCCTCACCCAGCTGGCAGACATCCTCCCGCGCCCGCTCGCCTTCCACATGGCCGCCTACGCGGAAGAAGTGGACGCCCGTCGGCTGTGGACGCTGGGAGCCGTCGCCAAGCTGGTGCCCGACGACAAGCTGGAAGCCACCGCACGCCAGGTCGCCTCTCAGGCCACTCAGGCCGTCCGGGACGTGAAGCACTTCCTCAACCGACGAACCGAGGAACCCCACCGGTCCAACACCTCGTTCGCGGCCGACGTCCTCAGCGCAGCGCTGTCCTCCGCATGACCGTCCACACCCCTGAAGGCACCATGGCCACCACCGGGCAACGACGCGGCCCGGTCAACCACCGGGCGCCGCACGATCTGCCTCAGGTCCTGATCACAGCCGGTCAACGGCAGGCGGGTGCCCGGACATCCTCATCATCGCGGACGTCGGCTACGGATCGCCCCCTCAGGCACTTACCCGCGCAGGTATAGGGCGCCTCGGGCACCGAAACCCGTCATCGACACACGCCGCCACGACGCCTGCCGAACGTTCGTGGAACCGGCACCGCCCCAAGCTGACCCACCGCTCTTCCTGGGTGACAGCCGGTGACCTCCTCCCCCATCGTCGAAGGGACGGCGATCCGCTTGAACATCGACCTCCCGCCCTGCGGAGCAACCCCAGACCGGTCTTGTCGCGGCGGCCAGGCGCCGGCGTCCCCCCGGCAGACGCCGACCGCTCGTAGCAGGCATACCTGCACTGCTTCACCGTCGAGCACGCCCTACGCTTGTTCACACAGGCCCTCGACCGGACCAGCCGGTCCTCACGTCCCCACCCGACTGCGTCTCGCCCACCCGGTCGCAGTCGGCCTGCGGCGCGCCCCTGGAAGAACCCAGGTTCCCGGGACAGACCCGCCCCCGCACGCGTCCGCCGGACCTTCCGGCCCATCCGCCCCGACCCCGGACGGTCACCGGGCCGCACGAACACGCGGCCCGCCCCACGCCACCATGTGCACACACCCCACGGCCCCGCCGCACCGATGGAAGATCAAGCCAGGTGCCGCCGTGAGCAGCACAACCGGAGCGGCCTCCCCACACCGCGGCCGTAGCACAGAAGCCGGGCCCTGCGGGTCGCGGCGCAACGATCCGGGGCTGCTCGGCCGAGCAGCCCCAGCACCCTCTCTTGCACCAACGAGCACGGCCCTGATGGAGCCGCCCGGTATCCCCGCCGGCGTTCAGGGCCGGCCGACTGCACACCCAGGAGTGTGGCAATGACGATTCACGAGGACCAATCGCAAGCGCAGCCTGTCCCCGACACCGGGCCCACAAGGCTGCGAGACGCACCGCGCTACCTGTGGCTGGTCTTCGCCTCGACGTTCCTCGGCTGGGCGTTCGACGCGATGGACCTCAATCTCCTCACCCTCATGCTGACGGAAACCATCGCCGACCTGGCCGACACCCAGGACCGCGGGACGATCGCCTCGATCGGCGGAACGATCATCGCCCTCAAACTCCTCGCCTGGGGCGTCGGCGGCATCGTCTTCGGCATGCTGACCGACCGCTTCGGCCGGGCCAGGATCCTGGGCATCACCGTGATCATCTATGCCCTCTTCACCGGGCTCAGCGCCGTCTCCACCTCCGTGTGGCAGCTCGCCGTGTTCCAGATGCTGGCCGGCCTGGGCATCGGCGGAGAGTGGGCGGCAGGCGCCGCCCTGCTGGCCGAGACCTGGCCCGACCGGCTTCGCCCGAAGATCATGCAGCTGATGCAGATGGGCTTCGCCGCGGGCTTCTTCCTCGCCGCGCTGCTCGCCCTGACCGTCGGACCGTTCGGCTGGCGCTGGGTCTTCGCCGCGGGCCTGGTCCCCATCCTGCTCACCGTCGTCATGCGCAAGTTCATCCGCGAACCCGACCGCTGGCATACGTCGCGCCAGTCGATGCCCGCCGGACAGAGCACCCTGCACACGACCCGGCGGCTCCTCGACCGCGACCTGCGCAAGCCGACCCTGATCGCCGTGCTCCTCGGTATCGCCATGATGGTCGGGTCCTGGGGCGGGCTCACCTGGCTGCCCTCGTGGATCACCGAACTCGCGGGCGGGCCGGCCCATGTGGGCGACTCGCCGAGCCACGCGTTCATGCTGCTCAACGCCGGGGCGATCGCGGGCTACCTGGCCCTGATGTTCCTCTCCTCCGTGCTCGGCCGCCGGACCATGTTCGCGCTCTTCTGCGCCGGTGCGCTCGTGGTCTCCCTCGTGCTGTTCACCCAGGTCGACAGCCTGTCGGGGGTGATGTGGATGATGCCGCTCTACGGATTCTTCGTCGTCGGCGGCTTCGGGATCTTCGCCGTCTACCTGCCCGAACTCTTCCCCACCGTGGTACGGGCCACAGGCCAGGGCCTTGCCTGGAACTTCGCCCGGGTCATCACCGCGTTCGGCGTCCTGGGCAGCAGCGCCATGGTGACGGCACTCGGCTCGTTCCCCGCCGCCGCGGCAGCAGTGGCCTGCGTCTACGTCGTCGGCCTGGTGGCGGTCTGGTTCGGCCCCGAGACCGCCGGCCGCTCACTGCGCGACGTGTAGCGACGCCGACGAAATCGACGACGAGCCGGACGACCACCGTCACAACCGGCCTCGTGTCAGCCCCCGTTACCTTCTTCGTGGTTTCCGCAACGGGGCTCCGGCCTTCGGGCCCGGCATGGCTTCCCCCTCTTGTTGTTCGTGATCCGAGGGGGGTGTCACCGGGCCCGGAGGCATCGACGGACCGCCGATGAGGGGCTTGAGCACCGGCTTCGCCCGAGCCGGAAGAGCTCTCCGTAACGTGGATGCGGCAGCTCGGTGCCGGGCCGGGCCGGACGAAAGCGTGATGGAGGGGCCTGCGCGTCATCGACACCGGCGATACCGACGTCCTCCTCGGTCTGGATGCCGGCATGGGCGAACACCACGCCACCGCCGAGACACCGGCGGGGAAGAAGGCGTTCAGCAGGCGGCTGCCCAACACCGGGCCAGGCTCCGCGAACTGTTCGCGGAGCCGAAGGCCAGGAACGGACCGCGCTGGTCGTGGTCGACCAGCCCGCGTCAATCGGGCCCTGCCACTGGCGGTCGCGAGGGACATGGACTTGCCCGGTCGCCTACCTGCCCGGGCTGACGATGCGGTGGATCGCCGGCCTCTACCCGGGCGACGGCGAGGACGAGACGATCGCCGGGCCGGTGTGATCGTCGGGTTCGATGACGACCTGGCCGGCGAGGCGACCAGGATCGCCGACCGGCTGCACGGCCTGCTGACACGGATCCGCCCCTCTCTGGAGCGGCTGCTGGGGCCGCGGTTGCAGCGCCCGGCCGTCCTCACACCGCTGGAACGATTCGTGTCACCGGCCCAGATCCGCAAGGGTTGGAGGCTGATCGAACCGCTGCGGCCGAAGGCGCCGAAGACGGCACCCGAACCGGCTACCCATCCACCTCGACCAGAGACACAGGGCCCCGCACGGCCCCAGGACACCCCTGGGACCCGTGCGTCTTCGCGTTTCGCGACACAACCGCACTGATTGATCCCGGCCCGGGCCATGGCGCTCATGCCCGTCGCGGCCTGCTGTGTCGTGGCCCTCATCTTCCCGGATCTGAGGCCACCCGATCCGTGTGGCCAAGCCGCCCTCCCCTGGCTTGCCGCCTCAGGTAGCGACTGACATCATCGACGAAGACCCTTGGCAACCCGAACACATCGCGGTTCGCGCGGACAGATAGCGACAGGCGGGGAAGTTTGATGGACCTCCGGGACACGAAAGGTACCGGTCGGCAGGAGAGCACGCGTCTGGCCGCGGTGGCGGACGCGCGCTACTTCATGCGGCGAGCCTTCCGCATCATCGACGAGGAAGCGCGGAGAGCCGGAGTCGACCCGCTGGAGTGTCAGGCACTGGTCCAGCTGATGGGAGCCCCGGACCGGACGTTGTCGGTGACGCAACTGTCGTCACGGCTGGATGTTCCCAGACCACTCGTGTCGCGGCTGGCCAAGACACTCGACGAACGAAAACTGGCCCGCCGCAGCCGTTCCGCATCAGACGCCCGAGTGACCTTGGTCGCGGCGACCGAGACGGGCGCCGCCTTGGTCACAGGCGTCGACGCCGCGGTACAGCCGCGTTTCCGCGCCTTGCAGGAGGAGTTCCCCGAGCACGTCCGGCGACAGGCGCTGGGTATCTGGGCCGACAACTTCGGCGTCGGATGAGGCCCGGGCGGCCGGACGCGTTGCCCAGGGCCGTCGGACCTGTCCGGACAGCCGGCGATCGTACTGCCGGATGAACAGCGAAGGGGCCTGCGACCCGCTGCTCGCGGCTTCGGAGGCCCCTTCGCCTTCAGTCGATCCGATGCCCGGGCAGCCGGGCCGGACCGGAGTCAGGCGACCCGCGGATAGCTGCTCGCGAATGCGTGCACCTGCTCGCCGACCGTTGCCAACTGTGCGCCGACCTTGAGGTCGCACACTGCACCATCCTTGTCGAACGGCTTGTCGACGGAGTTGATGACCACCCCCAGCGGCGTCGGCCACCCGCGCAGCGCGTGAACCGTGGATCGCAAAGACGTCAGCGTGGCAGCGCCGGCCTGCCAGCCCGCTGCGGTCACGATGCATCCGACCGCCCGGTTGTGAGCGTAGGGCGTCCGGTCGGAGGCGAGGCCCTGGAGATAGTCCATGGCGTTCTTGATCAGCCCGGAGACATTCCCGTGGTAACCGGGACTCGCAATGATCAGGCCGTCTGCACGGCGCACGGCTGCGAGGAGGTGCGCGGCGATGTCGTCCGAACTCGGGTTCTCCGGATCGTAGATGGGGAAGTTCAGGCTCTGGGCCGTGATCATTTCGGTCGAGGCGCCGAGACGCTCAGCGGTGGCCAGCGCATGCCTCAGGGCGGTTTCCGAGGTGGAGTGAGGGCGAAGCGTTCCTCCGATGCCGACAATGTACGGCGCCTGGCGCGCATCAGACGCGTGGTCGGCGGGAGCGGCGGTGACGATGCTCATGTGACGTGTCCTTCGAGGAGTGGGAGGGCGCAGGGCGGTGGCCGGTGCCTCAGGCGTGGGCCGCGGTGGCGGCCGGAACACCCAGACCGAGGTTGTCGCGGAAGTTCTCGTGCTCGTAATCCCGATGGAACAGGCCGCGTCGCTGCAACTCCGGAACGAGCATCTCGACGATGTCGCGGAAGCCGGACGGAACGATGTCGACCATCAGGTTGAAGCCGTCGGCCGCGCCGCTGTTGAACCAGGTCTCCATCACTTCGGCCAACTGCTGGGCTGTACCGACCACTTGCTGGTGTCCGCCGCCGTAGCGGGCGATCAGCTGCCGCACCGTCAGGTTGTCCTTCGCGGCGAGGTTCACCAGCGAGCGCCGGAAGCCGACGGAGCCGCTGAACTCCTCGTCCGGACCGATCAGATGGTGCGGGAAGGGCTCGTCCAGCTTCAGGACGTCCGGGGCGAGGCCGACCCGTCGGGCCAGCTTCACCAGTTCCGGCCCTGTGCCGAGCCACTCGTCGAGCACGGCCTTGCGCCGTTCCGCGTCCTGCGACGTCTTCCCGAGGACAGGAGAGATACCGGGCAGGATCTTGATGTCGTCGGGAGAGCGTCCGTAAGCAGCCGCACGTCGGCGCATGTCGTCGCGGAACGCGACAGCGTCCTCCATCAGATGCTGGGCGGTGAAGACGACATCCGCGTACTTGGCGGCCTGGTCCCGGCCCTCGGGTGACGAGCCGGCCTGGAAGATCACGGGCCGTCCCTGAGGGCTGCGCGGAAGCGGAAGAGGGCCGCGCACCGAGAAGTGGTCGCCGGTGTGGTTGATCGCGTGTACGAGAGACGGATCGGCGAACAGACCCTTCTCCTTGTCGCCCACGAGCGCGCCTTCGCCCCAGCTTTCCCACAGCTTGACGACGACGTCGATGAACTCGTCCGCGCGCTCGTAGCGGTTCTCCCGCGTGGGCAGCTGCCGTCCGCCGAACATCTCGGCCACGGCCGGAATGAACGTCGCAACGGAGTTCCAGCCTGCCCGTCCGCCGCTGAGATGGTCCAGAGAGGCAAACCGGCGCGCCAGGTCGTAGGGCTCGCAGTAGGTCGTGGAAGCGGTGCCGATCAGTCCGATCCGGGAGGTCGCCGTGGCCATCATGGCCAGCACGATCGTGGGGTCGAGCGCGCCGAGGGAGGGACGGTCCGTACCCTCCTCGGCGTTGGTCAACGCGTCGGCGAAGAACAGCCCATGCAGCTTGCCCGACTCCGCGATGCGGGCGACCTCGATGTACGTCGCTTCCTTGAGGTAGTCGGAGGCCTCCCCATCGCGTGCCATCCACGCGCCGAGGTGCATGCCGAGTCCCATGACGGACGCGGAGAGGATCAGTTTCTGGCCAGGTGTGTTCGTCATCTGTGTCCCTGAATGTGCGGGTGGCGAGTGATCGAATGACGGGGCACGCAGCAGTAATTGCGTAACCTAGGTTAACTAAAACGCAGTACCCCGAGGGACGTCAAGGGTTCGACACACGCCTGTGCAAAGACCCCACCCCGCCACACACCGAGCGGACGGGCAGCCGGATGTGGCGGAAACTGGACTGGAAGGCAGTCAGCGGACCTGGATTGCCTCGTGGCGTCTCCGTCGTGTCGGCACCGGAGTTCCTCTTGGCCGCCTCTGGTCAATCCGGACACAACGGTGTGGGCGGCCTGCCGGCGGGGCAGACACAGGCCACACGGAGCCCGGCCAAGGGGTCGGTCTCCCGCCCGACACCGGCGCGGCGCCGGCGGACATCGTTGCGGGGGCATCCAGGGCCTGTGCGCCGTTGCCGTCGTTTGGAGCCGGCACCGTATCGACCCGCCTGCGGGCGATCGCCCACTCCTGCCACTCCTGCTCGGCCGAGGCCGGCTCGGCTTGCACGCGGTCGGCCTCCTCGCGCAGCTCGTCCACGCGTCGGCGAACAGCAAGCTCATGCTGTTCCAGCAGTCCAACGACCGACGGCATCCGCGACCTCCCGCAGGGCGGCGACACGACAGGCCACAGCTCCCACGGAATCACCAAGCCTAAGCCTGACCAGCTAAAACGCCGCCTTCAGATTCGGAAGGACAACAGCTGCTTACGCCACATCTCCGGTCACACTCCAGCCACCCATATAATGGGGAGCGATCAGTTGCCTGCCAGCGGCCGCCAGTCCAGCTGTCGCTCCCCGCCCGTCATACGCCATTCACCGGGTGGACCTCATGGATTCTGAGTTCTCTCCACCGCTCACCGTGAAGCGTGCTGGGCTGGAGGCGCGCCGCGACGAGGCCATAGCCTCAGCACTACGCAAAGTGTATGGCCGATTGCAGCCCAGTTCCTGCACTGCCTACCTGCTTGCAGCAGACGCCGAGTTGCTGGTCGCCGCCATGACCGTGCACACACCCTTGAGCTTCGCCATTACGCCCCAGTTCAGGGTGGACAACCTCGCCTGGCCCGCGGTCCGGGCATTTCAGACCGGCAAAGCGG
Organism: Streptomyces sp. NPDC004609; assembly: GCF_042873655.1. Taxonomy (NCBI): domain Bacteria; kingdom Bacillati; phylum Actinomycetota; class Actinomycetes; order Kitasatosporales; family Streptomycetaceae; genus Streptomyces; species Streptomyces sp. NPDC004609. Next base: position 21,374 of record NZ_JBIALS010000042.1, read on the forward strand.
TGAGGGTGGAGGCAGAAGACCTGCAGAGCTTGTGCCGCCGGACGCCGGCTCTTCTCGTCACCACCCCTTTCCCCATGGTGATCGTGGTTGCGCCGATACGGACCACGCCGCAGAACCGCCTGGGCGTCATCACCCTGCGTTGCGTGCCCCCACGGGAGATCAGTGAGGGCGAGCTGGACTATGTGCAGACCACCGCGGATGAACTGGCAGCCGACCTCCAGAGCCTGGTGGAACAAGGCCTGCCGCTGGAAGGGCCGTCGATCCCCTTGTTCATCTCCAGCCAGCCGGAACCCCAGGCCGTCGGCGCCGCCTCTGGAGCCGTTCAGCAACACCGACAGGCGACATCCTCAGCGTCCACGCCAGGCAGCCCTTTCCTCTACCAGCTGCAACGGCTCGCCACCGAACTCACCGCCGCGGTCGACACCAAAGGCATTCTCGCCGTGGTACGGACCCAGATCCTCCGGCCCTTTGGGGCCAAGGCCGTGGCCTTGTGTCTCGCCGAGGGAGAACGCCTCCACGTGGCCGGGACCGCGGGCCTCTCCCGCGAGGTACTCCACCGCATCGAAGGGACGCCGCTGTCCCACCACAGCCCCGAAACCGACACGATCACAGGTGTCGGCGTCAAGATCTTCACATCGGTCAGTGAGATCTGGCAGGAATATCCCGGCCTCGGTATCGATCTTGAGCGCCAGGCACGAGCCTATCTCCCGCTGATCTCGAACGGCCGCGCGGTGGGCTGCTGCCTTTTGGAGTTCACCGAGCTCGGCCGTCCCCTGTCCGCCGAGGAGATCGCCGTATTGATGATCATGCTGGAGCAGGTGGGTCAGTCCCTGGAACGGGCCCGGGCCTATGAGCGCGAGCACGCGCTCACGCAAACCATCCAGCGCAGCCTTCTGCCAAGGAGTTTTCCGCACCTGCCCGAGGTGGTCGCCACTGGCCGCTACTTCACGGCGACCGAGGGAGCCGCCGTGGGAGGTGACTGGTACGACGTCCTCACGCTGCCCAACGGTGGGGTCGGCCTCGTCATCGGTGACGTGGAAGGACACAGCCTGGAGGCTGTGTCGGTGATGGGTCAGCTGCGCAGCGGAGTGCGAGCCTATACAGCCGAAGGACATGACCCCGCCCGCGTCCTGGAGCGGAGCAACCGTTTGCTTGCCGACCTGGACACCGATCTGTACGCCACATGCTGCTGTGTGTGGCTGGACTCGGCGACCGGGCTCGCCCTCGCCTCGACCGCGGGTCATCCCGGGCCGGTCATCAGCGACTCTCAAGGGCAGATTGTCGAGCCCCGGCTGTCCATCGGGCCGCCGCTGGGGGTGGGACGGCAGACCGCTTACCAGCAGACCGAGTTCCAGATGCAGACAGGCTCGGTGGTAGCGCTGTTCACCAATGGGCTGCTGGATTCACGACGGCTGGGGACCGACGCCGCGGTTCGCCAACTGGCTCGCCGGTTGGCCGACAGGTGCTCCCAGAACCTGGAGGTGCTGGCCGACAGCCTGGCTTCTCACCGCTGTCCACCAGCGGTATGCCGTGATGATGATGCCGCCCTGCTCCTGGTGCGTTATGAAGGTGTCCAGCCGCGTGATCGCCCGCGTGTGGCGCGAACCTCGATACAGCGCCACGATCTGCGAGGCGTTGCCGGGGTACGACGCTTTCTGCGCGATGTGCTTCGCGAGTGGAATAGGCTGCCGCTGCTGGACGACCTTGAGCTGCTGGTCTCCGAGGTCGTCACGAACGGACTGATCCACGCCCATAGTGAAGTGGACCTGCGGTTGAGGGAGTATCCGGACCGGATCCGGGTTGAGGCGCGTGACAGCGATCCGTACCCCCCGGTGCCAACCGTTCTCCTCAACGACGAGAGCAGCAATCAGGAGGCCGAGTCCGGGCGCGGTCTTCTGATCGTCGAGGCGCTCGCTCTCGCATGGGGGAGTTCGCCCGCGGGACGCGGCAAGACCACCTGGTTCGAAGTCAGCACTGCGGCGGCCCCCGCGCCTGAGATCGATCAACCCCCCTCCCTGCCCGGGCGCTTCCCCCCTGCGGCTGAGCAATGACCTACGGCCAAGACCCGTTCCCGCCGCCGTATGCCGCCCGGGCATCAGAAGCCGTGTCTCAACCGATCTTGGAACGCGTAGGCCGAACAGGGTTCATAGTCGGGTGGTGTTTCGGCGGTGCGGGCATGAAAGCAGGGCCTCTCGGTGGCTCGGAGATGCGAATCCAGCCGAGCAGCACCGGGAGGCCCTGTTGTCCTTGTTGTACGCGCCCGCGCCTGCCCGGTTCAACTCATCCGTCGTGCCATGCGATTGTCTCGCGCACGTGTACGGGAGTGTGGCTGATCATCCGGAGCGGGTACGCCGGTATCCCCAGGTGGGAGCTGGTGCCGCCGCTGATGACGAAGGGGCGCACATACGGTGAGCTGACCACACGGGTGCGGACCGAGGCGATTCTCAAGCGCGGCTCCTCATCCAGGTTCCGGCCGAGACCGGAATTCGCAGAAGCGCTTGTGGCAAGAAGTGCAGACCGCCAGGCTCCGGCACCGGCCTCCCGGCGCGCCGGGAGGAGCGTCGTCGTCAGGTCGTACGGCGATACGCGGCCGGGGCCGCCCCCTGCTCAGAGCCGTACCCGGTACACGATCGGCGGCCGGCCCGTCTGCCCGTGCTGCTGGCTACCGATCGGCACCGCCACCCCCGCCCGCTCCAGCCGCTTCAACACGCGCCTCGCGGTGCGCTGTTGGACGGCGAGATGCTCCGCCACCGCGTGCGCGGTCAGGCCCTCGCCGGCGCCCGCGGCGACCAGCTCGCGCAGCTTGTCGAGCGTCTGCGGGTTGAGCCCCACGCGCCGCGCGAGCAGCGCGCTGTTCTCCGGCCCGGCCGGCACGGACGCCCGGCCGGAGTCGGCGTCGATCACCGTGTCCACGTCGTCCCGCATGGACACGACCCCGGCCACGGACCCCACCGCGTCGGCCCGGTTGACCGCCCGCCGCGCCAGCGACTCGGCCTCCGCCGCCGTACGGCCCAGACCGAAACCCACGTGCACCGAGGTGTGCCGTGAAGCGAGTGCGTCGAGCAGCGGGAGCCGGGTGAAGTGTTCGCTGGCCTTCTCCAGCGCGCCGCGCGTGGTCACCACCAGCCGCCGCCCGTCCGCCAGATAGGCCAGGCTGCCGCCGAGCGCGGCGAGGTCGGCGGCCAGTTCGGAGTCGTCGGAGCCGGGCGGGATGTCGACGATGCCCATCGCCACCTGCGTGTCGCCGCTCTGCGCGGCGGAGGCGGCGAGCACCAGCGACTGCACGGTGGCGCGGATGGAGTGCCGGGAGGGCGCGAGGCGTACGGCGTGCATCTCGTTGTCGAGCGTGTGGAAGGTGGAGCCGAGGCAGGTGAGTGCCACCCGGGTGCGCTTCTTGTCGCGGGCGCCGAGATGGAAGGAGACGAGGTCGTCGCCGGTCAGCCCGGGGCGGTACGGCAGCACGTGCACATGCTCGGTCGGCAGCTTGGCCTCGGTCATGGTCTCGACGACCTCGGCGCGCCGGAGCGTGTCGATGGAGATCCGCGACACGTCGTGGCCGAGGCGCAGCAGCTCGACGAGCGCCCGCAGCAGCGTCGCCCCGTTGTACGGCACGTACATCGCCGGCCGGTCCAGCAGCCCGGCCTCCGCCGCGAGGGCGTGCGGCACGACACCGGTGAACAGCAGGGCGTCGGCGCCGGACGCCGCCGCCTCGCGGACGGCGTCGAGGGTCTCGTCCTCGTGCCGGTAGCGCAGGTCGAGCAGCCGTGTGGTGCCGGGGGCGCCGACCGCGTGCACCTTCTGCACCAAGTCCTCGGGGCCGATCACTCCGATGGTGAACGCCATGCGCCCCGTCTCCTTCATCCGTACGGCCTGTTCTGGCCGGGTCCCCAACATCGTGGGTAAGTCTAGGCATTACGGACCGCAGCGGCTCCCCGGCCACCGGGGTTGACGTGCCGCAAAAGGCGATTTACCTTTCGGTCCAGGCCATAAGCGCGTTGGGTTGAGAGGATCACGCCGTCATGTCCGTACGGGACAGACCGCTGCCCACCGTGTTCGAACTGCACGGCCGCACGATCGTCGAAGAGGAGCGCGTCGCGGTGCTCGTACGGGCGGGCCCACGTCGTCTTCCTCTCCCCCGCCCCGCACAGCGGCCCCGCCCGCGCCTGGGGAACGGCGGCCGGGTGCCGGCCGCGCTGGAGCGTACGGCGCGGAGGTGCGACGGCTGGACGGCCTCCTTCCACGGGGCCGACGCCGAACTCCCCGCGAAGATCGACGAGTACCTGTCCTCCAAGCGCGGCCCCGGCACCCTCGGCGCCGGCGTGATCGTCTGCCGCGAGGGGTACCGCGCCCCCACCTCGCTGCAGGCCCCGCAAGGCGCTGGAGGACCCGCTGCGCGGGCCGTACGACGCGTACGGGCCCTGGAAGCGCACGTCGATGACGCGGCCCGGTACGCGCAGGAGCGGGACGACATCGCCGCGCGCAGCGTCGTCGGCTCCCCGGAGCAGTGCCTGGACAGCCTCGGCCGCTACGCCGCGATGGACGCGGACGGCGTCGTCCTGCGCGTCCAGCCGCCGGGGATGCCCCAGGCGAACGCCCTCCGGGCCATCGAGGGCTTCGGCGAGGTGCTGGGGCGGCTGGGCCGGCCGGAGCGGGCCGGGGGACTGAGCCCGAGGCCGCGAAGTCCAGGGTCCGCGAAGTCCGTGCTGCACGACGTATTGCCGTCGCCTCCCAATCGATTTACGGTCAGGGCCGTAAATAACTCCCGTTGGAGGTCCCATGCGTCGTGCCCTCACGGCCGCGTGTCTGCTCGTCGTGTCCCTTGCCGTACCGGCCCACGCCGAAACCGCCGCTGACGCACCCGCGTCCACACCACCAGCCCCCGCCCAGTGCGGCTTCGCCGACCTCGGCAGCCTCCCCCTCACGGGCGCCACCACCGCCGGCACCGCGCTGGACCGGGACCGCGTCTACTCCGTCACCTCTTCCGCCTCCGGTCCCGCCCTCCTCGGCATCCGCGACGCCGACGACGGCAAACTGATCGCCGAACACCCCCTCCCCCGCGCCCTCGGCTCGTGGGCCGTCTCCGTCGCCCCCGACCACACCGTCTACGTCGGCAGCTACGGCGGCGACGAGCACAAGGGCCGGCTCTTCCGCTACGACCCCGACGACGACGAGGTCACCGAACTCGGCGTTCCCGTCGCCACCGAGACGTTCGTCTGGACCGTCGCCGCCACCGAGGACTACGTCTACGGCGGCACCTCCAGCAACGGCCGCCTCTTCCGCTATGACACCGACACCGGCGAGACGAAGGACCTCGGCTCGCCGGTGCCGGGCCAGGGCTTCATCCGCGACCTCGCCGTCGGCCACGACGGGACCGTCTACGCCGGCATGGGCTCGTCGAGCATGCAGGTCGCCGTGCTCTCCCCCGGCGGCCACGTCCGCCGCATCCTGGAGCCGCCGATCGACGCCACCGGCTGGGCGTACGACGTGGACGTCGTCGGCCGCTACCTCCTCGTCCGCTACGAGACCTCCGCCGCCAAGAAGCCGCTGGCCGTGTACGACCTCAAGCGCCGCACGTGGCTGCACATCACCGAGGACATCGACAGCCTCACCGTCGGCGGCGCCGCCCGCGGCCAGTCCGTCCACCTCGTCCAGAAGGGGGAGCTGATCCGGCTCGACCTGCGGTCCGGCCGGACCAGGAAACTCGGCATGTCCGAGTTCGGCGAAGGCGGCATCCGCACCCTCGGCTGGCACGGCACCACCCTCGTCGGCACCTCGTCCACCGGCGGCATCTGGCACTACAACCGCAGGACCGGCAGAGGCAAGCTCCTCGACGGCTCCCTCACCGGCCGGCCCGTGACCATCCGGTCCATGGCCGAGGGCCCCGACGGACGCCTGTACGCGGGCGGGTTCTTCACCGGGGGCCTCGCCGCGTACGAACCGGCCACCGGCGCCACGCAGTTCTGGCCCCGCGTCGGCCAGAGCGAGGGCATGGCCACCCACAAGGGGAAGCTGTACCTCGGCGTCTACCCGGGCGGCCGCATCTACGAGTTCGACGGCACCGAGCCCAAGCTGCTGCTCAACCTCACCGAGCAGGAGCAGGACCGGCCGTTCAGTCTGGTCTCGGCCGGCGACTGGCTCGCCTTCGGCACCGTGCCCAAGTCGGGCACCGTGGGCGGCGCGCTGGGCCTGATCAACCCCGCGACCGGCGAGTCCCGGATCAAGCGGAACATCATCCCCGGGCACTCGGTCGTGGGCGTGACCTACCGCGACGGTGTCGTCTACGGCGCCACCTCCGTCTTCGGCGGTGTCGGCAAGCCGCTGGACACGGTCGCGAAGGTCTTCGCGTACGACATCGCCGCCGACAAGCTGCTCTGGCAGAGCGCCCCCGTGCCCGGCGACCTGGCGCTCGGGGAGATCGCCTTCGACGACAAGGGCAGGCTCTGGGGGCTGACGCCGGACGCCCTGTACGAGATGGACCCGGCCACCGGCGAGACCCTGCGTACGGCCAGGCACCAGACGTACCCCTGGGAGACCGCCACGCAGGTCTGGCACGACACCAACCTCGTGTTCCACGCCGGTTATCTGTGGGGCAAGACCCAGGGCAAGTCGTTCAAGATCGACCCGGCGACGATGCGGATGACGCTGATCGCCCGGCCGGTCTCGAACCTGCAGAAGGGCGCCGACGGCAACATGTACATGTCGCGCAACGAGAGGTTCTACACCTACCGGGTCTGCTGACCCGGGGCACGGCAAAAGCGGTGGGGACCGGCCCGGAGGACCGGTCCCCACCACCGACTTCTGTTCACACCGCTGGTCACACCGCGCGCGTGAACGCGTCCCGTACCTTCCGCGCCGCCCGCGCGATGTCCGCCATCGCGTCGTCGTCGGCCATCAGCAGGTGCTGCCGCACCCACACCGTCCGCTCCGCCTCGGCCTCCGCCACCGGGCACGGCCGGGCGTAGCCGGCGAGCGACGGCTCCACCGACAGCGGGCGGTAGCCGGCGTCCAGCGGGATGCCCTCCGCCGCCATCGCGGCGATGAACTCGTCCTTCGTCCGCCCCCCGAACGCCCCCTTGTCGTACCGCAGCAGCGCCAGATGCCAGGTGTGCCGCTCGGTGTCCGGGGGCGCCGGGCGTACCGACAGGCCCTCGACGTCCGCCAACGCCTCCGCGAGCACCGCGGCGGAGCGCGTACGGCGGTCGATCTGGGCGGGCAGGTACGCGAGCTGCGGCCGCAGTACGGCCGCCTGGAAGCCGGTCATGCGAAGGTTCCAGCCCAGCGAGTGGTGCTCGTACCAGCCGCCGTCCAGCCGCCGCCCGACATTGTGCAGCGACCACAGCCGCTCGTACGTCGCGCGGTCGCCGGTGACGACGACACCGCCCTCGCCCGCCGTCATGGCCTTGCTCGCCTGGAAGCTGAAGCAGGCCACGTCCCCCCACGTCCCCGCCGCCCGCCCGCCGCGCACCGCGCCGTGCGCCTGCGCGGCGTCCTCGACCACGGGCACCCCGGGCGCGCCGGCGTCGGCCACCGCGCCCGAGAGGTGGACCGTCATGACGGCCCTGGTCCGCGGCCCGACGAGGGCGGCGGCCGCCTCCCGGTCGACGAGCAGCGTGTCGGGATGGACGTCCGCGAACACCGGCTGGGCGCCCGCCAGTACCACCGCGGTGGCGCTGGCGACGAACGTGTACGCCGGGACGATCACCTCGTCGCCGGGCTGGACGCCGACCGCGCGCAGGGCGAGGAAGAGCCCCACGGTGGCGTTGACGGTGCACACGCCGTACGGCGCGCCCGTCGTCTTCGCGAACGCGGCGGCGAACTCCTCCACCTCCGGCCCGTCGGTCGCGCCCCACCGGCCGCTGTCGAGCACGGCCAGCAGCGCCTTGCGCTGCTCGTCGGTGGCGGGCGGCGGCCACGCGGGCCAGGGTGCGGTGCGTACAGGCGACGACGTCACAACAGTCCTTTCATGGTTCCGTGGAGAATCTGCGCGCGCTCCGCCTCGGTGAGCTCCGCCAGCTGTACGCGGCCGAGCCCGACCCGCAGGTCGAGGAAGACGGCGTCCGAGCCGAACGCGATGCGCTCGGCGCCCACCTCCCGTACCAGCCGGACGAGGTGCCGCGCGGTCATCCGCGAGCCGCACGTCTCCAGCACGAGGTTCGGGGCCGCCGCGGCCGCGCGCGCCGCCGCGGCGAACCCCTCGGGCCACAGCCCGGCGTGCCCCATCAGGACCGGCAGCGCCGGGTAGCGCGGGCCGACCGCCGCGAAGCGCGCGGGGTCGGACCACGGCGAGCCGTACTGGCCGTGGGAGAGCACGGGCACGCCGCGCTCCGCCGCGATCTCGAAGGCTTCGGCGTACGCGGGCGCGTCCAGCTCGACCTCGTGCACGTCGGGGTGCAGCTTGACGCCGGCCATGCCGGGTGCGTCCAGCAGGTCGCGCAGCCGGGCGCCGGCTTCGGGGTCGTGCGGCTGGTAGACGGCGTAGCCGAGGAGGCGGCCGGAGTGCCGCGCGAGGTCGTCGAGGAGCAGCGCGTTGCCAGCGCGGGCGTCGGGGCCGACGGCCAGCAGGTGGGAGACGCACGCCTGGGCGACGCCGCAGCGGTCCATCACGGCGACCAGGCTCTCGGCGGAGCCGTCGGGGATCGCGAAGTTGAACCAGCGGCCCACGTGCGCGTGCGCGTCGATGACGGTCATCCGGCCGCCTCCCGCCGTCCGGCCGCCCGCGGCCCGGACGCGTGCGATCCGCCCGCCTCCCGCAGCAGCAGGTCGGCGTTGCCCGCGGCGATCCGCGCCACGTCGGCCGCCGGCAGGTCGAGGTGGTCGAGCTGGAAGCGCGGACCGGCGTCGTCCGTCACGGGCGAGCCGGTGCCGAACAGCACGCGGTGCGCCCCGAAGCGCTCGGCGACCCACTCGACCTGCCGGTGGCCGCAGAGCGTGGAGGTGTCGACGTGCAGGTGCTCGCAGCGGGCCATGAGGTCGGCCAGCTCCCGCAAAGTGCGGTAGCCGGTGCCGGTCAGGACGAGCGGCGGCATGCCCGTACGGCGGGAGAGGTGGCGCCGGTCCGCGGCGTCGAGCTGCTCCCAGTCGATCAGGGTCACGGTGCGCCGCTCGCCGAGCTGCCGGAGCAGCCGGGCGCCGTCGTCGTAGTGGTCGCTGCCGTCGTCGCCGAGGGAGAAGCGGTGCGCGGCCGGGTAGAGCCGTACCACCGGCGCCGGCGGCAACTCCCCCGTGCCCAGCGGGCCGGGGATCACCACCGGCACCGCCAGCAACCGGTCCTCCTCGACCGGCGGCACGGTCAGCGGGTCGCCGTAGACCGCGTGCGAGTGCACCACCCACGCCTCGTCGATGCGCAGCCGGTCCAGCTCGGCGCGCAGCCCGCCGGCGTCACGGCCCGGCACGTCGTCGTGCGGTACGGGCCCCAGGATCCGGTTGACGTCGACGACCCTCACGACTTCAGCCCCGTCGTCGCGATGCTGTCCGTCAGATACCGCTGGAGCAGCCCGAAGACGAGCAGGCAGGGCACGACGGTGATGGTCGCCCCCGCCATCACCTGGTTGATCGTCACGTTCTGGCCGTCGAGCGTGGCCAGTCCCACGGTCAGCGTGTGCATGTCCCCGGACTGGGCGATGACCAGGGGCCACAGGAAGTCGTTCCAGTGCCACAGGAAGACGAACACGCCGAGCGTCGCCATGATCGGCCGGATCAGCGGGATGACGATCGTGGTGTAGATCCGCCACTCCGAGGCGCCGTCGATCTTCGCGGCCTCGAACAGCTCGTCCGGCAGCTGCATGATGAACTGCCGCATCAGGAAGACGGCCTGGGAGTTGGCGAGGGTCGGGACGATCACGCCCCAGTACGTGTCCACGCCGTTCATCTCGGAGATGAGGATGTAGTACGGGATGAGCGTGGCCTGGAACGGCACCATCAGGGTCGCCAGGAACGACCAGAACATCACCTCCCGGCCGGGGAAGCGCTTCTTGGCGAAGGCGTAGCCGGCCATGGAGGCGAAGAGCAGGATCAGCACCACGGAGACGACGGAGTAGATCGTCGAGTTCAGCGCCCAGCGCAGGATGTCCGAACTGCTCAGGACCTCGTCGAAGTTCGCCAGCGTGGCCCGGGTGATGTCGAACGCGCCCGGCAGGGTCTTGCCGCTGTGCGGCGCGAAGGCGACCAGCACCATCACCGCGAACGGAGCGATGGTCACGAACGCGACCAGCACCAGCAGCGTCGGCAGCGTGAGCCGCGCCGGCCCGCGGCCGGGCCGCGGCGCCTTCGGCGTACGGCCCCCGCCCCTGCCCTTGCCGCCGCCGGTGTCCGGGGGCGCGTTGTCACGGGTGAGCAGAGCCATCAGTCGTCCCTCCCGATCAACCACCGCTGGATCAGCGAGAAGACCAGTACGACCACGAAGAGCACGAGTCCCAGCGCGCTGGCGTAGCCGAAGTCGAAGTACTTGAAGCCGGTGTCGTACAGGAGGTAGACGAGGCTGTAGCTGGAGCGGACCGGGCCGCCTGCCGTCATGACGTACATCTGGTCGAAGACCTGGAACGCCTGGATGGCCTCGATGACCAGCACGAAGAACAGCACCGGCCGCAGCATCGGCAGCGTGATGTGCCGGAAGCGCTGCCAGCCGCCGGCGCCGTCGATGGTCGCGGCCTCCGTGACGGACTTCGGTATCGACTGGAGGCCGGCCAGCAGGATGAGCATCGAGTAGCCGAAGCCCTTCCAGGCCGAGGTCGCCGCGATCGACGGCAGCACGAGCGAGTCGCTGCCGAGGAAGTCGACGGTGCCGAAGGACAGTGCGCCGAGGGCGGAGTTGAGCAGGCCGTCCTCGATCTCGTAGATCCACTTCCAGACGACGGCGGCCAGCACGATGCTGGTGACGTACGGCAGGAAGAACACCCCGCGGAAGAAGCCGCGCATCCACACCGTGCGGTGCAGCAGCATCGCGGTGCCGAGGGCGACGCCGACCGTCAGCGGGACGTAGACGGCGGTGTACATGGCGGTGACGCCGAGGCTCTCCCAGAACAGACCGTCGTCGACCAGCCGGGAGTAGTTCTCGGCCCCGATGAACTCCCACTCGCCGCTGAGCCGGTAGTCGGTCAGCGAGAGGAACCCCGCGCCGACCACCGGGCCGAAGCGGAACACCGTGAACAGGAGGAGCATCGGGGCCACGAACAGCAGCCCCGCGCGTGCGTCGTGCCGGCGCAGCGGCGCAATCTTCCGCATCCGGCGGCTACCGCTGCCTGGCCAGCAGGTCGTCGGCCTGCCCGGCCGCCGCGTCGAGGGCCTCCTGCGGAGACTTCTTGCCGGTCATCGCCGCCTGGATCTCCGGGGCGAGGATGCCCATGAGCTGGCGGGCGACGGGGCTGGACTCGCCGGGGACGACGACGGACAGGGCGTCCTGGAGCTGCTTGGCGTACGGGCTGTCGGTGGGCACGGTGACGTCCGTACGCGGTGAGAGGAAGCCGGTGGCCTGGCCGAGGCTTTCGATCTGGTCCGGCTGGGTCATGAAGTTGATGAACTGCTCCGCGCCCTCCTTGTTGCCATCGGCGTTGATACCGAGGGCGCCGGGGACGCCGAAGGCGGCCTGCTTCTCGCCGGTGAGCGGGGCGCCGACGATGACGTTCTCCTTGCCCCACGCCTTCTCGGCGACGCCGAAGTCGAGGGCGGAGTTGGTGAAGCCCATCGCGACCTGCTGCTTGCCGAGCGCCTGGTCGGCCACGACGTTGACGTTCGTCAACGTGGACTTGGGGATGGCGCCCTGCTCGTAGAGGTCGGTGAGGAAGGTGAGGGCCGCGACGCCCTTGTCGTCGTTGAACGCGGCGCTCTTGCCGTCCTCGCTGAAGATCTTGCCGCCGGCCTGCCAGAGCAGCGGGTAGAAGTTGAGGTTGAGGGTGGCCTCGTTGCTGGCGGAGTAGTCCAGCGTGGCCAGGCCCTCGGCCTTCAGCTTCGGCGCGGCGGCCTTGATGTCGTCCCAGGTGGCCGGGGGTTTCTTGATACCGGCCTGGTCGAGGAGCTTCTTGTTGTAGAGCGTCGTCGTGATGGTGTGGTAGATCGGGGCCGCGTACGCCTTGCCGTCGTGGGTGAGGGAATCGAGGGCGGTCGGCAGGAACTTGTCCTTGTCCGCCTTGATCGCGCCGTCCACCGGGGCCAGGGCGTCGTTCGCGAGGTACTGGGGAATCTGGTCCGGCTGGAGGACCACGACGTCGGGGCCCTTGCCGCCGCTGAACGCGGTGGCGAGCTTCTCGTCGCGGTTGTCCCACGGCTGCTGCTCGATGGTGAGCTTCGCGTCCGGGTACTTCTTCTCGTAGGCCTTCTCCAGGCTCTCCCAATAGTCGGCGTTGGCCTTGGGATCGCCGATCACCGGGTACATCCAGACGGTCACCTCCTCCGTGGCCGAGCCCGACCCGCCGTCGGAGCCGCCGCAGGCGGCGGTGAGGGCGGTGAGGCTGAGCAGGGCGAGGGGGATGCGGACGCGCTTGGGCATTGAGTTCATAGGGGGCCTCCGGGGGCCTCAGGGTGCTAGGGAGCCCGTCTAGTTTCGGCCTTGACCGAAACTATCCATCTGCTTTTGGGACTGTCAATGGCTTTGCGGTGCGGGGGACGGGGATCGGCCGGGATCAGTCGTCGTCATCGTCGGGGACGCGGTCCCGCGGGTCGATGCGGTACAGCTCGGCGCCGCTGCTGAAGTAGAGCCGGCCGTCGGAGTGGGCGATGAGCCGCCGGTGCGCATGCTCGACGACCAGCAGCGGAGCCTTCCACGACCAGGGGTCGAAGCGGTAGATGCGGTTGCCGTCGATGCTCGCGTAGACGTACCGGCCCAGCACGGCGAGGTCGCCGCCGCCCCGGCCCGCGCCGACCGTGACGCGCCGGACGACCTTCCTGGCGTACGGGCTGATGGTGAAAACCGTGTTTCCGGCAATGCCCCAGAGCTTGCGGTCAGGGCCGATGGCCACGGCGGTCACGGTGGCCGCCCCCGGCACCGGAACCAGCTCCCAGAGCTTGCGACTTCTGCGTACGTGCCAGGCGAACACGGCGCCCGACTCGCGCGTCGGCGGCGTGGTGCTGAGGCCGCCGGTGACGGAACAGCCGCCGTAGACGACGCCGCCCGCGGTGGCCAGCGAGAAGACCGACTCGTCCTCGACGACGTGCCGGGTGACCTCCACCTCGCCGCTGTCCGGGTCGTACACGGCGATCGCCCCGCCGAGCCGGTCGCCGTCCGGGACGGTGCCCATGACGATCTTCCCGCCCACCTCCACCAGGGCCTTGGCCCGCATCTGGACATGTTCCTTGAGCGTGTAGGCCCGCGCGGGGTTGTCCGGGGTGCCGTCCGGACCCGGGGAGTACTCCGGGGAGCTCCAGGTCTTGCCCGGCTCGTACCGGTAGAGGCGGGCCTCCGGGTACGTGCCGACCCACAGGGAGCCGTCCCTGCTCCGCAGCAGGGACTCGATCTGCGAGAAGCGGTGGAAGTCCGGCTTGCCGGTGCGGGTGTCGACCGCGGCGAGGCCGCCGTTGAGGAACCCGCCCGCGTAGACCGTGCCGCGTCCGCCGGCGCCGAGGGCGAGGATCTCGATCGGCTCGTCACGCCGGACCTTCGACTCCAGGGTGGCGTACGCGCCGGTCTGCGGGTTGTAGCGGAACATCGCGCCGCGCCACAGGGTGCCGACGAGGCTGGTCCCCGGGTAGTCGGGCAGGTCCAGGTCGGCCCAGCCGATGGAGCGGGCGTTCTGCACCCGGCCGGTGAAGGTGAGTCCTGTGCCGGTGAGTTGCCGGGTGGCGGGGTCGTAGCGGCGCAGCTCGCTCCGCTGGATGAGGTAGACGCCGCCGTCCGGGCCCGGCGGGGAGACGTTGAGGCCGTGCGCGTCGGGGATCTCGTCGGTCCAGGCGCGGGCGGCGAGGTCGTAGACGAACATGGGGCTGGGGAAGGCGCTGCCGATCCGGGCATAGAGGCGGCCGTCGTGGATGTCGATGTCGTACGCCGTCCGGCCGTCGACGGACGGCAGTCCCGGCGGCTTGGGCAGCTCGGTGAAGGTGCGGGTGACGGGGTCGAACTCGGCGATACGGGCCTGGGAGTACGCGCCGCTGTAGACCTTGTCGCCGGCGCAGGCGAGGCTCTTGATGTATGTCTGGTCGGCGATCGGGCGGCCGAAGTCCTCGACGGCGCCGGTGTCCGGGTCGTAGCGGAAGAGGTGGCCCTTCGGCGAACCGCCGCCCCAGACCTTGCCGTCGGCGTCGACGGCGAGCCGCCAGATGAAGTTCTCGCCGGGGACGGGCACGCCGAGGTCCTCGGCGGTGTTGCCGCCGCGCCAGCGGTAGAGCCGGCCGCCGCTGCCGTACGAGCCGACGTACACGGCTCCGTCGGGGGCGGCGACCGCCGTCCAGGCGCCCTGGGCGCCGGGCAGCGGGGCGGAGACGGAGACGTCGCCGGTGGCGGGGTCGATGGCGTTGAGGTGGGCGGGCCCGCCGGTGGACACGTTCCAGCAGGCCGGGCGGCCGTCCGGACCCGGGGCGACGATGCCGCCGATGAGGAGCACGTCCTTGAGGGGGATGCCGAGGGAGTCGGGTCCTGCCGCTCCGGCACCGGCGGGGGTCGCGGCGCGTGCGGGGACCGTGGGCAGGGCGATGGCGGACAGGGCTGTGGTCGTGCTCACCAGAAACGCGCGGCGCGTCGGCATGGTGTGGGACACCTCCGGTTCCGGGCCTGAGTTACGGCACTAGCCGAAAGTGATACGCCGTGCCCTTAGGGGCCGTCAAGACTCTGGTCACGTCCGCGACTCGACCGCAACCATTGACGTCGAGCGTCAAACTCGCTCTACTTACGGCATTGACCGAAACCTCAACCAGGTGCAGGAGCGCCCTATGAGACGTTGGTCCCTCGTGTTGTCCCTCGGTCTCCTACTCGCCCTGATCGGTATCGCGCCACCCGCCACGGCCGCCGTCGAACGGCCCGGCGACAAGGCGAACTTCGTCGTGAGCCTCGGCTCGCTCCGCGACAACTCCCGGGAGAACTGGACCCGGCTGGGCACGTACACCTTCGACACGACCGGCACGGTCACCGCCCGCATGTATCTGTGGAACCAGAAGACGCCCGTCGCCCGGGACGTCACGGGCACCACCCCCGACCTGTCCTGCGCCACCGGGTCGGGGACCTCGACGACCCACGTCCGCCGGTGCGAGACCCTGACGGCCGGCGGCTTCATGGCCGCCCCCGCAGAGACACGCACCGGCACGTACACCACGCGCACCGACGCCGCCGGGGCGCAGATCGTGCACATCACGTGGCAGATCGCCCAGACCTGGACGGAGGAGTGGACCGTACGGCCCTCGGCGGACGGCACCCTCGTCCGGCTCGACTACAAGTACAACAGCCTCGCCACCCACGGCTACGGGTACGGCAGCAACGCGGAGTTCACCACGCGCAGGCCCATGGGTACGGTGCAGGCGTTCCCCGGCACGCTGAAGCAGGACCTCGTCTCGTGGGCGAAGGACAAGGTCGGCACCAGCAACGGGCAGACGTTCCAGCACAGGCAGTTCCGGACATGTACGACCGAGACCCACTGTCTGACGTATGTCCAGCCGTCGTCCACGGCGGCGTGCCAGAAGACCGGCGGGTGCCCGAACTACGGGGGCGGGACGGCGGCGAACGTCACCTCCATCCAGTACCACCTGCAGAAGATCTCCAGCTACGACCGGCGCGACTCGCTGTGGCACTGGTGCACGTGCCTGGCCATGGAGCGGAACGAGTTCTGCTACACGGGCAACTCACACGTGAAGCCGATGCTGCAGATCATCGACGACAACGGGAACTTCCACGGCTGGGTGGGCGCGGAGGCGTCGTTCTACCCGTCTTCGGCGGGTGACCCGCGCTACCACGACATGCTGTCGACGTTCCGGATCACGGACTTCCGCTGACCGAGTGAGCCCCCGGCCGGACTGTACGGCCGGCCGGGGGCTCACCTGTTGCGGGCGTGTTGCGGGTCCGTGGCCGGACCGATCGGCCCCTTTCCAGCCTGTTTGACCCGACGCTACGTTGCGCGTGCCCCGAGCGCGCGGAGCCAACATCACACAGGCTCCAGTGCCGCGTGTCCGGGCCGGTGCCTGATGAGGCGGGAGTTCGATGCGTAGCTCGGGGAATCCCCGGTTCGTCGATACCGGAGGCTTTACGCGGTGTTCACCAGCTGATTCGGGCCGCCACCGGCAGGTGATCGCTGCCGGTGGCCGGCAGCACCCATGAGCTCTCCGGCTCCACGCCGCGGACCAGGATCTGGTCGATCCGCGCCACGGGGAACGTCGCCGGCCAGCTGAAGCCGAAGCCGTCCCCGGCCGCTTCCTGGACCGAGCGCAGCTGCGAGGTGATGCCGGCGAACACGCGGTCGTCCATGGTGCCGTTCAGGTCACCGAGCAGCACCACCCGCTCGTTCCGCTCGGCGGCGATGGCCTTGCCGAGCGCCTGCACGCCTCTGTCCCGCGAGTCCGTCCAAAAACCCGCCCTGGGATTCACCCGTACCGACCCCAGGTGGGCCACATACACCGCCAGCGGCCCGTGGCCGGTGGTCACCGTGGTGCGCAGCGCCCGGGTGTAGGCCATCTTGGTGTCGACCGGCTTGGTGTCCCCCAGCGGCCCGTAGTCCATCTTGATGTCGACCGGCTGGGTGTGGGACAGCGGCAGCCTGCTCCACAGTCCGACCGTGCCCTGCACCGTGTGGTAGGGGTACGCCTTCGCAAGCTCCTTCTCGTACGTGCCCTGGGCCTGCGGGGTGATCTCCTCCAGTGCCAGCATGTCCGCACCGGAGGCGGCCAGGTCGCGGGCGGTGCCGGCCGGGTCGTGGTTGTCGGCGCCGACGTTGTGGCTCACCACGGTGAGGTCGCCGCCCGGGTGGGACTTGTCGCCGAGCAGCCCGCCGAAGAGGTTCAGCCACGCCGTGACCGGCAGCAGCAGCGCGACCACCGCGGAGGCGGAGCGGCGCCACAGCGCCCCGGCCAGCAGCACCGGGATGAACAGGCCGAACCACGGCAGGAAGGTCTCCACCAGGCTGCCGAGGCCCCCGCGGTCCGTGATCTGCGCGTGCAGCAGCATGAACAGGCCAAGGAGCAGCCCCAGCGCCGCGAGCACCGGGCCGCGCTTCCAGGGCCCCGGCCGGAAGCCGTCATGTATCGCCCGGCGTGCGCCCGCGCGCCACGTCCCGCCGGTGCCGACCGCCGGGGCACCGGCACCGGCGGGACGTGGCGCACCGGTATCCGCCGGGCTGCCCTGCCCGGTCTCCGCCGTGTCCGCCTGCGTCATCGTCTGTCCTCGCTCACTGCTGTTCACTGCTGCGTCCTCGGGTCCTGGGTAGGGTCGGCATACATCCGCGGGCAGCCACGGTCGATCGCATCGGTGCGCAGTTCGTAGTGCCAGGGTTCGTTCCGGTAGATCTGGCACAGCCCGTACTCGGCACCGTGCTTGGACAGCCACGCCGTCGCGACGGAGCGCCCGATGTCGACCGCCTCCCCCGACACGTGAGGAGACGTCGTCGCGGTGGCAACCCACCGGGCAGCTTCCTCTTCGGACCCGTACGTGGCGACCGCCTCGCGAAGAAGCTCATTCTGGTACTCCGGGGAACGCCACCCGCTGTTGACGTGGAACGTGACCCCATCGTCCGCGGCATCCGCCGCAGCCTGGCGGAGGGCCTTGGACAGGTCCGGATCGAGGTTGGCCACGGCCGGAAACGCGTCATCGAAGACCGTCACACCGTCGGGGACGACACCGCCGGCCTCGCCTGGGGCACCGCGGTGCTCGCTCCTGGGCGTATGCGAGGGCGCTGCGGCCGAGGGGTTCGAGGGAGACAAAGAGGGCGAGGAGGACGACGGAGGCGAGGACTGCGACGCCTGGTGGGCGAGGACTGCGGCGATCACTGCTAAGACGCCTATCAGGCCGACGACAAGAAGCCGGCGAACCCGGCGGGTCGTTGTTCGTGCTGAGGGTGGGGTTCGAATCATACCGCCAGTGAAAGCAACGCGGTGTTGCCCGCACGTATGCGATTTTCGATACGCCGACGATACGCGCCGACTCATAAACTCAAGAACATGCGTGTGTTGATTGTCGAGGACGAGCCCTATATGGCAGAAGCCATTCGCGATGGCCTACGCCTGGAAGCGATCGCGGCTGACATCGCCGGTGACGGCGACACCGCGTTGGAACTGCTGAGCGTCAACACCTACGACAGCGCCGTCCTCGACCGCGACATCCCCGGCCCCTCCGGCGACGAGATCGCCCAACGCATCGTCGCCTCCGGCAGCGGCATACCGATCCTCATGCTCACTGCCGCCGACCGTCTCGACGACAAGGCCTCCGGGTTCGGACTCGGCGCCGACGACTACCTCACGAAGCCCTTCGAGCTGCAGGAGCTCGTGCTCAGACTCAGAGCACTCGACCGCAGGCGTGCGCACACCAGACCTCCCGTACGGGAGATCGCAGGACTGCGTCTGGATCCGTTCCGCCGCGAGGTCCACCGCGACGGCCGCTACGTTGCGCTCACCCGCAAACAGTTCGCCGTGCTCGAAGTCCTCGTCGCGGCCGAAGGCGGTGTCGTCAGCGCCGAAGAACTCCTGGAACGGGCGTGGGACGAGAACGCCGACCCGTTCACCAATGCCGTGCGCATCACGGTCTCGGCCCTGCGCAAGCGGCTCGGTGAACCCTGGCTCATCGCCACCGTGCCAGGCGTCGGCTACCGCATCGACACAGCACCCGGCACCGGACGTGAAGGTGGGGACCGTGGATAGACAGCCCGGGTTGAGCGTTCGCCTCAAACTCACCCTCAGCTACACCGGATTCCTCATGCTTGCCGGCATCCTGCTGCTCGCGGTGGTGTGGGTGTTCGTCCTGCGCCACTTGCCCGCCTATACGAGGGTCCCCGGGGGGGTGCTGGTCCGCTCCTTCCTCCTGCGCGACTTCGCGTCGGCCGCGGGCGCGGCACTGGCGTTCCTGCTGGTCTTCGGTCTCCTGGGAGGTTGGATCCTCGCCGGCCGCATGCTCGCCCCCCTGACCCGCATCACGAACGCCACCCGCATGGCCGCGAACGGATCGCTCTCCCACCGGATCCGGCTGCCGGGCCGCAGGGATGAGTTCCGCGAACTCGCCGACGCCTTCGACATGATGCTCACGCAGCTCGAAGCACACGTCGCCCAACAGCAGAGATTCGCAGCCAACGCCTCTCACGAGTTGCGCACCCCGCTGGCGATCTCGAAGGCACTGCTCGACGTGGCCCGCAGCGATCCGGACCACGACCCCGGCGAACTCGTCGACCGCCTCCACGCCGTCAACACCCGCGCCATCGACCTCACCGAGGCACTGCTCCTGCTCAGCCGCGCCGAGCGACGGTCCTTCACCCGAGAGCACGTCGACTTGTCCCTCCTGGCGGAAGAGGCCACCGAAACACTCCTCCCCCTCGCCGAAAAGCATGGCGTCACCATCGAGACCATCGGCGACATCGCCCTCACGATCGGATCGCCGGCGCTCCTGCTGCAGCTGACCACGAACCTCGTGCAGAACGCGATCGTCCACAACCTGCCTGAACACGGCACTGTTCGGGTTCACACCAGCGTCCACTCCAAGACCGTGGTGCTCACTGTCGAGAACACCGGCGAGCAGCTCACCCCACAGCTGGTCTCGACCCTCACCGAACCATTCCAGCGCGGCACCGAGCGCATCCACACCGACCAGGCAGGCGTCGGCCTCGGCCTGGCCATCGTCAAGACCATCGCCCAGGCGCACGGCGGAACACTCACCCTCACCCCACGTCCCGCCGGCGGAATCCGCATCACTGTGGAACTACCCGCGGGTGGCTGCGCGGATCACCGCTCGGCCGGAGTCCAGGTCCACCACGCTGTGCGGCGCCGCAGACGGACCGCCGTGCGCCGGCCCGTCCCGATCTCGCTGCGCACGGTCCCTGGGCCCGCCCCAGACCCCCGCGCACCCCTACGCCGGATGAGGACAGGAGCGGTGATCGCTGATCTGGACCGGGCTGCTGCCCGACGAGCCCGACGAGAGTGAAGACCACTTCCTGGGCCTGGAGCAGGCACAGCTGCTGGGCACCGGCACGCTGCTGACCACGCGGGACAACATCGGGGCCGTCGTGGAGGCGAAGGCCATGATGTGCGTCTGCGGACCGGCCGGATCGGGCAGGACGATGTCGGTCAGTTTCGCCCCGCGGACATCGCCCACCGCCTGGAGCTGCGGGCCGGACCGACCCCGCGCGACATCCGGCGGGGTCTCTTCCAGGCGCTGGGGCTGCCGGATGAGCCGCCGGCCCGCCCGATCGTGTTCGGCGCCCTCCTGAAGGAAGCACCTTCACCGTCCGGGCCGACGCCGTCCGGGGCCGGCCCGCGTGACGAACACGCCGGGCCGGTCGGCGGAGCCCGACTCGGCACCGCCGCCGGAGCCGGACTCACCAGTCGCCGTCGGCCACCGGACTCCCGGGCGCGGGGGCGTCACCCAGTGGCTGGATCTGATGCGGGCCGGGCTCCGCCCAGGGGGCGTGGTCGTCGCCGATCCACTGCCCCACCGGCTTGACGTCGGTCAGCGCCGGGGCGGGCGAGAGGTCCGTGGCGGTGTCGTCGCCGTACTCGTACCAGGGCAGACCCGCCTGTGTGTAGGCGGCCCGGTCAACGGGTGACGGGGGCGGTTCCTCTCCGGTGATCGCACGCCACTGCGGCGGAGTGACCAGGTGCACGAACACCCGCGCGGAGGGCTCGTCCGCCCATTCGGCGGGCGCCCGGGTGTCACGGTAGACCTCTTGGCGCATGGTGCCGCCCGCGCCGAGCCCCATCGCCGCCGGGACCGGTGCGCCCGCGGGCGCGGCACCCGGCCCCTTGAGAAAGTCCGGCACGTCGAGTTCCTCAAGGTCCAGCGAACCAACCCGCTGCCGCATCCGCTCGGCCTTACGGCGTTCCTCCTCGCGCCAGGCGGCGAGTGCCCCGGCCTCCAGCGGGAAGGACCGCAGCTGGACCCCGCCCCAGGTCTCCTCGCCGGTCACCTGGCCCTCCACGGTCGCCCCGAGCCCCAGCGGGACGGCGACGAACTGGCGGACGGTCCCCGTACCGGAGTTGATGCCGTCGAGCCAGGGCTGCCGGGGCAGGACGACATAGTTCTGCGGACGGCTCGACAGTCCGTCGCCCCAGGGCTCGCCGGACACGGCGCACACCTTGCCGACACCGACCTGGAGCGCGGTCGGCTCGCGGCTGCCGGCGAAGCTCAGCCACATCGCCTCGCGCAGATACATGGGGAGCATCACGCCGCCCCGTTTCCTCATGGCGGGCGGCACCGAGGCCGCGTAGTCCTCCACACGCCGCAGGGGGAACTCGCCCAGCCCCGGGGGCAGCGGATGAGTACCCGTTTCGGGCAGCCTCAGAGTGCGGATGAAGCGGACGCGCCCCCCGTCGCCCAGCAGCAGGCTGTTCCCGTCGATCCGTACCGTGCCCGTAGCCACCCGGTGTCCCCCTCGATGATTCCGCTCCGGCGGCGCGGTGCCCTGATTGCCGCCCGGCCTGCTCTGTGCCCCTACGACGAACGGCGGACGGCGGACGGTTCCCCGCACGCGGGGCCGAGGCCAGAACGCGGCCGAGTCAGCGCCACCCGCAGGGCCCCAGACCCTGCCGTGCGCCGCGGCAGGGTTCGGCAGCCGGACGAGTACGGCTGCTTCCCGTACGCCTCATTCCGTTGCTTTCACAGCCGTTTGGCGCCGCGCAGCGCGCTCGTGTGGTAGCCGCCGTCGCCGTTCAGCCGAGGGGTGCCTCCGTCGTCGCCGATGGTGAGCCCGTTGGCCTCTTCCCGGCTCGACAGGAAGATCATGTTTCCGTCGGTGCCCCAATCGAGGTAGAGGCCCATGCGGTCGATGCGGTCGCCGGTCCGTGCGTCGGGTTCGAAGAAGGCCAGATCGCCCGGCCGGAGCATGCCGATGAACGGAGGGCAGCCTTCCGCCCCGCGCCTCCGAGCGCTTCGGCGCACCGTTCCGGCTCCCGGCACACGGATGCAGATCGCCCTCGCCGCCTGTGTCGGCAACGCCGAAGCGGCAGGGTTCCGTCCTGACGGATTCCCGTTGGGCACCTCGTTCCCCAGACCTGCTCTTGTTCCCCACCCAGCGAGGTGGCCGATGGTTGTGAAGCTGCAACTGGACGCTTCAGGAGGTCCGTGAGCGGTCGGCTTGGCCCGACGGGGCTGATGGGGTCCTGGAGAGCGTGAAGGGGTGGAGGTTCCTCTTGAGCGCGTGTTCGGTGTCAGATCGGCTGGAGGCTGGCGACAGGTGGGACGGGCGGTGGACCGCTACGTGGAGGACGGCCCGGCCGGTGTGTCGTCTGCCCGGTCCCGCGCAGTGGGCGTATCGAAGTCACCCCACGTAACCTGTTGCTGTGCCTGCACCCCGCCTGCATCGCGTCGCCGTCCTTGTGCTCGAGGGTGCGAAGCCGCTCGATGTCGGAATTCCTGCGCAGGTTTTCACGACCCGCGCGAGCATGCCGTACGAGGTGCGGGTGTGCGGGGCGACACCCGGTCTCGTGACCGGCGGCGACGGCCTCGCGTACTACGTCACCCACGGCCTCGACGCGCTTGAGTGGGCCGACATCGTCTTCGTCCCCGGCTACCGGTTCCCGGACCGCGACGACCCGCCGCAGGCCGTCGTCGAGGCACTGATCGCCGCCCACGACCGGGGCGCGCGGCTCGCCGCCATCTCGACGGGCGCCTTCGCGCTCGCCGCCACGGGCCTGCTCGACGGCAGGCGCGCCACGACGCACTGGCACTACACGCGGGCACTCGTGGCCAGGCATCCGCTCGTCCAGGTCGACGAGAACGTGCTGTTCGTCGACGAGGGCAGCGTACTCACCTCGGCCGGCGCCGCCTCCGGCATCGACCTGTGCCTGCACATCCTGCGCGGCGACCTCGGAGTGGCCGCGTCCAACCACGCGGCCCGGCGTCTGGTCGCGGCCCCCTACCGCAGCGGCGGCCAGGCCCAGTACGTGCCGCGCAGCGTCCCCGAGCCGCTCGGCGAGCGGTTCGCCGCCACCCGCGAGTGGGCGCTGCACCGGCTCGGCGAGCCCCTCACCCTCGACATACTGGCGCGGCAGGCGAGGGTCTCGCCGCGCACGTTCTCCCGGCGCTTCGTCGAGGAGACCGGCTACACGCCGATGCAGTGGGTGATGCGCGCCCGCATCGACCTGGCCCGAGAACTGCTCGAACGCTCGCAGCGCAGCGTCGAACAGATCGCCGCCGACATCGGGCTCGGCACCGGCGCGAACCTGCGCCTGCACTTCCAGCGCATCCTCGGCACCACACCGAGCGAGTACCGGCGCACCTTCACCCGGGGCGAGTAACCCGCCCGGCACCGCGTGGCGGGATCCTTTCGAACCGTGGCGATCCCGCCACTGTCAGCGGCGTGTGTCGCGGGCGAGCCTGGTGTGAAAGGGAAGGGACATCACTCATGACTCGCATCGCCATCAACGGATTCGGCCGCATCGGACGCAATGTGCTGCGCGCACTGCTGGAGCGCGACAGCGCCCTCGAGATCGTCGCCGTCAACGACCTGACGGAGCCCGCCGCTCTCGCCCGGCTGCTCGCCTACGACAGCACGGCCGGCCGGCTCGGGCGCCCGGTGGCCGTCGACGGGGACGCCCTCGTCGTCGACGGTCGTCGGATCACGGTGCTGGCCGAGCGCGAACCGGCGCAGCTGCCGTGGGCCGCACTCGGCGTCGACATCGTCCTGGAAGCCACCGGCCGCTTCACCTCGGCCAAGGCCGCCCGGGCCCACCTCGACGCGGGCGCGAAGAAGGTTCTCGTCGGCGCGCCGTCGGACGGCGCCGACGTCACGCTCGCGTTCGGGGTCAACACCGACGCCTACGACCCGGCCGTGCACACGATCGTCTCGAACGCCTCCTGCACCACCAACGCGCTCGCGCCGCTGGCCGCGGTCCTCGATGAACTCGCCGGTATCGAGCACGCGTTCATGACGACGGTGCACGCCTACACGCAGGAGCAGAACCTGCAGGACGGTCCGCACCGCGACGCCCGTCGCGCCCGAGCCGCCGGCATCAACATCGTGCCGACCACGACCGGCGCCGCCAAGGCGATCGGCCTGGTGCTGCCGAACCTCGACGGCAAGCTGTCGGGCGACTCGATCCGCGTACCGGTGCCGGTGGGCTCGATCGTCGAACTCAACACGACCGTCGCCCGTGACGTGACGCGCGACGACGTGCTGGCGGCGTACCGCGCCGCAGCGGAGGGGCCGCTCGCCGGCATCCTCGAGTACTCGGACGACCCGCTCGTCTCCTCCGACATCGTGGGCAACCCCGCCTCGTCGATCTTCGACTCGGCCCTCACCCGCGTCGACGGCCGCCACGTCAAGGTGGTCGCGTGGTACGACAACGAGTGGGGCTTCTCGAACCGCGTGATCGACACGCTTGAGTTCCTCGCCACCCGCTGACCGGACGCCGGGGTGGTGCCCCGCCTCCGGCGACCGCGCAGGCCAGCACGTCATTGGGGCGCTCTGGTGGACCAGCCGGGCCAACCAGAGCGCTCAGTCACAGAAGCGGGTCCGCCCGGCTTCCGGAGGGTGCGGGAGCGCCACGGCCGGTCAAGGCGCTGTTCGAGCGTCGCCCGCGATGGCCTATGGCCACCCTTGACAGTCCGCGACGCGCCTCGAATCTGACGGCTATCAGACGGACCCGCCCCCTGGTCGAGCCCACAGCCAAGTGGGGAGGAAGAGCGGGGCTGGGGACGCCGGTTCCGGCGCCAGGATGCCGGGGAACTCCGGCCGGGAAGCCCTCGTGTAGTCCGGGGCAGCTCCCGCTCGATGTCCGGGAGGGTGAAACGCGGCCTGGTCGCTTCCTGGATGGAGACCGGTGCGCTGCGCTGCATCCCGATCAGCATCGCCGGGGCCGGCCCGGCGGCCGGGCGACCGGTCGCCGTGGTGTCCCTGTCCGCCGTGCTGTTGCCGGGCGCGGGTGAATCCGACGGACGGCGGCGGGCCTTCACGAGCCGGCCCGCCGCCCACTGCTCTGCCGCTTCCGGGTCGGCGAGGACGGAGCGGAGGATCTGCTCCCCCTCGTGCAGCACGCTCTCGCTCACCGGCTGCCCGGCCCCGACCGCCAGGGCTCGGGCCTGCCGGGCGAGGGCCGTGACACCCTGTGCAGACGGCCTTGGGGGGGGAGCCCTCGGCCCGGTCGTACGACTGGGCCGGGCCCTGATCAGATGCCGGGGGTGGTGTCTGGTGCTCGGGTGTCACGCCTGGTGACGGGCCGGTCGTGCAGAGGTGGGAGCCCTGCTCACCGGCTAGGTACATCGTTCGGTGTAGCGGCTGTTCGTCTGCGGTCATGACGTGAGCGGCCGGATGCGCCGGGACGATGAAGGTATGACCGGGACCACGTCCATGCCAGTCGAGACGACTGGCCAGTCCACGCGTCTCCCGCTGCTCGACGTGCTGCGCGGGGCGGCGATCCTCGGGACCCTGATGACGAACGTCTGGGTCTTCGCCAGTCCGGGGTCGGAGTGGGGGATCCTGACGGGGGGCATGGCCGAGACGTCCTTCGCCTCGCTCCCGGATGCGGCCGGGAGCATCATGCGGCTGCTGGCGAACGGCAAGTTCCTGTCGTTGCTGACGATCCTGTTCGGCGTGGGACTGGCCATCCAGTTCGGCTCGGCCGCCCGGCGCGGGGAACCGTGGCCGGGACGGTACCGGTGGCGGGCCCTGTTCCTGTTCGCGGAAGGGACCGTGCACTTCCTCCTCGTCTTCGCCTGGGACGTCTTGATGGGGTACGCGGTGACCGCGCTGTTCGTGGCATGGCTGCTGACCCGCTCGCCGACAGCGCAGCGCCGGGTGATGTGGTGGGCGGCAGGGCTGCATCTGACGCTGATCTGCCTGCTGTCGGCCGCCCTGGCGGGATACGGACGGAAGGACGGCGATCCGGTCTCGCGTCGGGCAGCCGATCTGTACGCGCACGGCAGCTACACCGAGCAGGTCGCGTTCCGGCTGGAACACGCGCCGGCCTTCCGGGCTGAGCCGCTGCTGACATTCTGTCTTCTCGTTTTCCTGTTCCTGCTGGGCGTGCGGCTTTTTCGCGCGGGCGCGTTCGGCTCCGACGCTGCCGGCCGCCGTATCCGCGCCCGCCTGCTCGTGTGGGGCCTGGGCCTCGGACTCCCGCTCAGCCTGGTCGCGTCACTGGTGGGTGCGGACCTGTTCCTCCTGGACCGGTACGCCGCCGGCCCGCTGATGGCGCTCGGCTACATCGGGCTGATCGGCACACTGGTGGACCGGATGCGACGTCCGGGCCCGGTGCTGAACAGCCTCACCTGTGTCGGCAGGACCGCCCTTTCGGGCTACGTCCTGCAGAATGTGCTGTGCATGTTCCTCTCGTACGGCCTCGGTCTCGGCCTTGCCCACCGGCTCGGCGACGCATGGCAGCCGTGGTGGGTGATCGGCATGTGGGCGGCAGTGTGCGCTGTACTGATGGCCGGTTCGGCACTCTGGCTGCGGCACTTCCGGGCAGGCCCGCTGGAAGCACTCCAGAAGCGGGCCCTACGGCACTGAGCAGCCCCCGCCCCCGGACCGGGCCGTGATGCCCGGCAGCCCCTCCAGGCCTCCCGACCACACCGCCCAAGGGCACCACCACCCACAGCGCCGTCGGCGGGGTCTGTCCACCCCCGTTGACCCGCCACACCGTGGCCGCGTACCCCTCATCGGTCGTCGGCAGGACGATTTCGTCGCAGCACGCCCTGATCTCAGCAGCGGCCTCGACCACCGGCCCGGGCCCTTCGGGTTCGAGGACAACCGGGGCCCGCCACGAGAGAGCTACGCAACCGCTGACGCACCAACACGGCTTGTCGACCGCGGCATTGAGCGCGATCGCGGAACACCTTGCGCTTGGTTACGTGTTCAGCAGGACCGGTCGATGTCGAGGACGCCTACCTCGTTGCCCCGGACGAACAGCACGTACGTGTACTCGCAGTCGTCGTCCTCGTCGGTTGGGTCCGCCGGCGGCCACCCGGTGGGCAGGTACCCGTTCACGGCGACGAGCGCGCCGCCCAGCCGACCCTCGATGACGTCGACCAGGTCGTCGACGAGATGAGTCACGACGTGGCCGACCGGAATCTCGGGCATCTCTTCGATGCCGCTCCACGAGCCGTCCGAGATGTCGACGAGGAAGAGCCGGGCGTCGTTGTGGAGCGACGTCCGCAGTTCGGTGAACGTGATCGGGCGAAAGGTCGGTTCGCCGTCGGCGTACTCCTCGGCGTCCTCGCGGGTGGCCGACCACCAGCGGGTTGCGGCGGCGAGGCGGTCGTCGTCCTGTGTGGCGTCTTCGGGGAGCGTGCCAATCCGGAACCGGAAGTCGACGGGGTTGTTGTTGTTCACCATAAGGAGGTCGCTCAGAAGCGTGGCGAGGCAGGAGATCCGGGTTCGGATGGCGCCGTCGGCACCGTCGTCCGCGATGACCGGCGGCTGCTGCACCGTCGGCGCCGGCGCGAGGGTGATCCGCGCCGTGCCGTGGTAGTCCCGGTGCAACAGGTGCAGGGCTGGGTCATCGTCGGTCGTGGTGAGGCGGAGCAGGTCGCCCTTCCGGCCGACCGCGAGGTACCGCACCAACGACGTCCGACGCGCGTCGTGAACGTGGGCCGCCCCGGCGATGAGCGAGACCAGTTCTTCGGGCGGCGTGAAGTGGTCGTCCTTCGACAACATGCCGGCGTACGGGACAGCGCCCGTGACTTCCGGCAGGTCCGCGATCGCGGCAAGCTGCTCGGGCGAAGCCGGCCATGGCTCGTCACGGTGGTCACCGGTCGTGTTGAGCACGAGCGTCGACGCCCACCCGGGGGTGGATTCCCGTGTCCAGGCGGCGAGCAACCACAGGGCCGAGACGAGCACCCACTGCGGGTTCGACGGCCGACGGCCGACGGGCCGCTCCGCCGGATCCGGCTGCTGGTGCCACGCGTCGTTGAAGGCCGTAGCCAGCTTCATCCGAACCACCTCTGCCACGGCCTGTGCGCGCCGGCTCCCACGCGACCGACCGCTCCCACGGACCCGCGGCAACCATAGCCAACCCCGCCACCCGTCAGCACTGTTCTGTCCCGGAAGGTTGTGCATGAGCCATGGACCTGGACACCGAGCTGAAGGCACGGATCACGGAGATCAAGAAGCGGTTCGCCGTCGGCTCCCGGCCTGAGACGACCGATGAGGGTCGGTGCGTACGTGCTCACGCATCCCTTGCGGGCCGAACAGGATGAGGAGTTCGACCGCGCCGCCGTCGGCGCTGCCCAGCCAGTGGGGCAGGGACGTGTCGAACTCGGCTGCCTCACCGGGCGGCAGCGTCAGGTCGCGCTCGCCGATCACCAGTCGTAGGCGTCCGTTGAGCACGTAGAGCCACTCGAAGCCTTCGTGGGCCTGCGGGGTCGGTTCGGGTGGTTCCGGCCGGGCGGGGATGATCATCTTGAACGCGTGGACACCGCCCGGTCGCCGGGACAGGGGCACGAAGGTCAGTCCGAACCGGCTGATCGGCTTGAGGTGGATCCGAGGGTCTCCGGTGCGCGGGGCGCCGACGAGGTCGTCCAGCGGAACGTCGTAGATACGGGCCAGCGGCAGCAGCAGTTCCAGGCTCGGTCGGCGCTGCCCGCTCTCCAGCCGGGACAGGGTGCTCTCCGACACGCCGGTCGTGGACGCGAGGTCGGCGAGGGTGAGGCCGCGGTCACGACGCAGCGCACGAAGCCGCGGCCCCACCGCGTCGAGCACGTCGTCGTCCGTCTTGCGATCCACGCGGCCATCTTGCCATTACCGCAAGATTCTGTGCCAGATCCCGGGGTGCCTGGCAAGACTGAGCGCATACCGACACAGGGAGTCCTGATGAGCACCACCGAAGCGGTCACGTTCTGGGACCGTGTCTACGCGGCCCGACCGGCGGCCGGCAACCCGCAGCCGAATGGCCGCCTCACCGAGACGATCACGGGCCTGCCGCCCGGTGACGCGTTGGATCTCGGATGCGGCGACGGCGGCGACGCTCTGTGGCTCGCCCGCCAGGGGTGGCAGGTCACCGCCACCGACATCTCGGCCGTGGCGGTCGAACGGCTCGCGGTCCTCGCCCGCTCACACGGCCTGGGCGATCGCGTCACCACCGTACGGGCCGACTTGCACAAGTCTCTCCCGTCCGGCGGATTCGACCTGGTCTGCGCGCACTACCTGCACACCCCCTTCGACCTGGACCGGGAAGCCGTACTGCGCTCGGCCGCGCACACACTGCGCCCGGGCGGACGGCTGCTGGTCGTCGACCACGGCTCGACCGCGCCGTGGACGTGGAACCAGGATCCCGGCATCCGCTACCCGAGCCCGCGGGAAGTCGCCGCGGGTATCGGCCTGGCCCCGGAGACATGGACGGTCGAGCGGGCCGACGCACCCCGCCGAATCGCAACCGGACCAGACGGGAGCACCGCCGAGGTCACCGACCACGTCCTCCTCATCCGCCGCACCGCCTGAGACGGTGGTCGGCGCCCGCCCCCGACGACAGACAGGGAGACCACGATGCCCGGCACCACGCGCCGCAACCGCCGCCGCGACACCCCGCCGCCCCGGACCGGAAGCAACGAGACCGAGGTCCTGCGCGGATTCCTCGACTACCTCCGAACCTCGATCGCCGCGAAGGTCGCCGACGCACCCGAGCCGCAGGTGCGAACAGCCGC
This sequence comes from Streptomyces sp. NPDC004609, assembly GCF_042873655.1. Classification (NCBI taxonomy): domain Bacteria; kingdom Bacillati; phylum Actinomycetota; class Actinomycetes; order Kitasatosporales; family Streptomycetaceae; genus Streptomyces; species Streptomyces sp. NPDC004609. The sequence continues at coordinate 51,051 of NZ_JBIALS010000042.1, forward strand.
AGTGCCGTCGGGCACGAACCTGCTCGGCCTGCTGCACCACCTGACGTCCGTCGAGCGCTCGACGTTTCTCGGGGACGACGTCACCGACTGGCAGGCGACGTTCCACGCCGCACCGGCGGACAGCGTGACCGACGTCGTCGGCCGCCACCACGACGCGGTCCAGCGCGCGAACGACGTTCTCGACGGGTGCACCGACCTCGGCGCACCGGTCCCCCGACCGCAGCCGGACCGCCCCGCTCCCAGCATTCGCTGGGCACTCACCCACATGATCGAGGAGACCGGCCGGCACGCGGGCCACGCGGACGTCCTCCGCGAACTCATCGACGGCACGACCGGCCGCTGATCCCGGCCCGCTCGAAGACGGCGATGACCGGCTGATCGCCCGCCGCGACATCCAGCTCCGGGAAAAGACGCGGTGGCGGATGCCGTATGAGTCCGCCGGGCGGTCCGACGAGATCCCGGGCGTCGGCATCGAGGACCTGGACTTCGCCGGGCGGCACTGGCAGGTCAAGGCCAAAGGTGCCCGGACCAGGACCAGTCGCCGGGACCAAGCCCGCGAAGGCTTCGTACCGGAAACGGTCTACTGGGACGCCGGCACCGTCCGACTTCCGCCCTGCCTCCTCAAAGGGCCGTACGCGGGGGCCGGTGTTCGCCACTCACCGGCGGCTTGGCCCCGGCAAGGTCGTCAATCCCCGGGACGCGTGCCCGGACACCGGCCTCGCCGGGCTCTCATACAGGCAGGCACGTGCCCCATGGGACGAGCACACCGCCGTACGCGGGTCCGGCACCGGCTGGGACCTGCACGAACACCGCCGCTCCTCCCTGACGCACCTCGGCGAGGCGGGGGCCAGTTCGCTGATACTGATGGACAAGTCGAGGCACGAGTAGCCGGAGAACGTCCGCCGCTGCTTCAAGCCGTCGCCGGAGGCGATCGCCGAGATCACCGGCCTGCTCGCGCCCGGTGACAACAGCCAGTCAGCCGCGTTCCTTGATCCTTCTCAGCGCTGTCCGCTGTTCCGTTGCGCCGTCAGCCACCGCGCCCGGGCCGCCGACGCCCGTACCGAGAAAGCCCTGCGTGCCACGATCGCCGAGAAGTTCCCGGAGCGGTACGGCCGGGAGGTGGCAGGACGCCGGGCCCGCCAGCAGGCGGCGCAGCACCAGCAGGCCGCCGCTGTACACCCACAGCCGAACCAGTCCAGGTGCCGGAGCATGAAGGAGAGTCCAGGCCACGCCTCTGGTCGCAGCTCTGGTGACGCTTCTGCTCGCCGTTCTGGTCGCGCCTCTGATCGCAGCGGAGCTCTGCCACCGCAGGACCGCGCGGCCCTGCGACCTGTGCCGTAGGTCCGTCTCCCGGCGACGTCCCGCGCCGACCACTTGTCTGCAGCGCCCTCTCCCAGCGGGCATCAGCATCACCCGTGGACGGCTTCCGACGCCCTGCGTGTCGACGATCACGTCTTCCCCGGCAGCGGCGTCAGCTTCCCTTCCCAGATGTTCGAGCCTGGGTGCCCTCGCAGCGGCTCTGTCAGTCCCTTCTGCCAGCATGCTGCCATGACAACCACGTCATCACCCGATCAACGCCCTGATGAGCCCGCCCTGGAGTTCCTGCGCTCCGCATTCGCACCGGGGTGGCGGGAGCCGGCGCTGGGACACGATGGGGTCTCGGCGTGGGAATCCGAGCACGGGGTCGTTCTGCCGGAGCCGTACCGGAGCCTGATCGCCGAGATCACGAACGGGTCATCCCTCGGGCCACCGGAAGACGGCGGCCTCCTGCCCCTCGGCTGGCTCCCGCCGGACTGGCCCGAACGGGAAGACCGGAAGCCTGCCGCTCCGTTCCCGCTCCGGGAGGCCTGGGCCTGGGGGGGCGAGCCCCTCGCCGATGACCACCACGAGCGCGTCGCCGCCGTCCACGGTCACGGCTCCATCGTGCTCGGCGCCGAAGACGGACCCTTCTACTGGGTCCTTGTGGTGACCGGCCCGCAACGCGGCAAGGTCTGGCTCGTCAGCGACGTCGGCGCCTCCCCGTATCCCCTGCCGGAAGCGGTCGGCTTCCTGGAGTGGGTGCAACGCTGGCACGCCGGCGACGGCTGGTGGGACTGACCCCCACTCGCACGGAGCCCGACGCGCTGCGAGGGCATCGGGTGCGAACATCTGGGTGGGGAAGCGGCTGGAGCGGCTGTGCCGGCCGTCGACGCGGACGACGGCTACCGCCTTCGGGCGGTCGCTGGAGCGGGTCCCTGAGATCAGCGCGTTCCAGCTGGGCCGGTTGAAGCTGTCGCAGATCCCGCCGAACCGGCTCGCGGCGCTGGCCCGGTACGGGCAGGGGTCCCAGGCCGCGAGCCTGGAGCGGGCCACGGAGCCGAAGCACACGGCTATGCTCACCGCGGTGATGCGCCAGTTTGAGGCCAAGGCGATCGACGGGTGGCACACGGATCTCCTTGACGACCGGGAGATGGGCCCGGACGCCGCGCTCTCCACGGCCGAGTGCCGGGTGTGCTGCGGACCGTACACGCCGCCCGGCGCCGGGTCCTCACCCCCGGGCCAGGTGGCCCCGCAGCCACAGCTGCTGCTGGAGGCGCATCGGTGCCGACCGTCGAGGAGCCGCAGGCTGCCGTTCTGCCGCCCGCTGATGGGGCCGGGCCGGTCACACCCAGGTGTAGTTCTCGTCGGTGACAGCGTCGAGGGCGGCGTCGGCAACGGCGGCGCGGGGGTGGGGCAGGGCTGCCGGGGCGGGTCCCATGGGCGGGAAGATCGGCAGCTCGGCGGTCTTGCGGTAGTCAACCCATTCGATGACGCCGATTTCGTGGCTGCCGTCGGGCAGTTCGTCCAGTTCCTCTTCGGCGAGGGTCGCGCGGCCGGTGGGCACGACGTCGGTGGACGCGGCGATACGGCCGGGCCGGGACGTGGCGTTGTCGATGCGGCGGTCGGTCATCCCGTACGAGCGGCTGGTGGCCGGCACGGTGTACGCCACCTGCCCGTCCCCACCGGGCAGCCCCTCGCGCACTGCGGTCCTCGGCCGGGACGGCCCCCGCACCTGGGCCGGGCGGGGGGCGGCAGGGCCAGCGGTATCCGGGGCGGAAGCGGACGTCGGCGGGGGCGGCATCCTCTCCGAAGCCGGGGCCTGTCCCCATCCGTCAGACTCCCGAAGTGAGCGGGCGGACGTGACAGGCCGCCGACGCCTTCACCGGCCTGGCCCGGATGCCTGCCGGGTCGCAGCAATGGGTTTGGACCGCCGTGCATGTTCATACGGTAATGACATGAACTCACAACTGGCAGTGATCGTCGGTGCGGCCCTTGGTGCGAGTGGCGCCCTTGCTGGTTCTCTCCTGTCGTGGGCGGGCGCGCGGCTCCAGGCCCACACGCAGCTGCGCCTGGTGCATGCTCAGCAGATTGCCCAGCACGATGCGGAGACAGTCAGCCAAATGAGGGCAGCCCATGCTGAGCTGATTCTGGGTGTGGATGCCTGCAGACGCGAGATGAGGATGGTGCGCCGGCATGTTCAGCATCCGCACACTGAGAACGGGCAACTGGAAGCCAAGCGCGCCGCTGTGCATGACCGGATACGTGAGTCGCAGGCTGCAGAGTGGGTGCTCAGGCTGATGCTGTCCCGCGAGGAACAGCAAGGGGTCACAGACCTGATGAACGCCGTGTACGCCAGCCACCAGGCCCTGATAGACGATGTCGAAGAGTGGCTCTCCCTGACTTCCTCAGATGGTTCCCGCTCGGCCGGTGACACGGAGCGCTATGCGGCTGCAGCCACCGTCCTGCAACAGCAGATGATGGAATTCGCCAAGTCCACTCACGCCAGGCTCTATGGGCCACGGGTTCTGGAGATCGGTTCAGCATGACTGCCTGCCAGTCGGTGTACCGGCGCTGGGCGTTCCCGGTGTTGTAGTGCCCTCGTTTGGAGTCCCAGCGGCAGGAGGTCCCGGACGTGTTGTCCAACTCGGCTGCCGGGGTCCACTCGGTATCCGTCCTGCCCGCCCGTCGGGGGCGTCCGGGGCGGAAGCGCCGTCATGGCCGGAGGGGACCGGGGCGGGCCGGCCCGGTGTGGTCAGCGCGGCCAGGTGTGCCACCCTGCCGGGGGCGCGGCGGGCGGGATGAGGTCCGGCCGTGCCGGATCCGGCACGGCCCCAAGGCGCCGGTCACCGCGGCCCCATGAACCGTGCACAGGCCCGCTCCAGCATCCGGCGGTCCACCACGGCAGGACTCTTGCCGTAGGTCTCGGCGGTCAGATGCGAAGTGAGCTTCGCCCAGGTCCGCCGCCGCACCACCAACCACCGGAACACCCCTGGCCAGAACGACACCAGCGTGCCGAGGTGGTGCAGGGCCTGCGGAGAGCCGCCCGGTCGGGCCCGGCCTCCTCCGGGTCCAGCCCGATGTGCGTGTCGAGCCCCGGCTCCCGCGCGACGACGGCCGGCAACCCGGGCACCCGGTACGGGGTCAGGATGATGGACGTGAGACGCCTTGGGTGCGGTGCTGCGGACCGTCGGTGCGGTGGTGCGCGCACCACCGCACCGGCCACCGCACACGGCGGCCCCCGGCACAGCTGGTGCCGGGGGCCGCCGGTCCTTCCCTCGTCGATCCGTCAGTTCATGGGCTGGATCGAGATGTTGCGGTAGCGGACCTTGTTGCCGTGGTCCTGGAGGCGGATCGAGCCGGTGAAGGCGCCCTCCGGGATGCTGCCGCCGGTGGGGCCGGTGATGGCCACATTGTCGTGGACCTTGACGCCGTTCCAGACCACGGTCACCCGGGCGTCCTCGGTTTTCTTCCCCGCACTGTCGTAGCGGGCGGCGCGGAAGGTGATGTCGTAGGACTGCCAGGTCTCCGGTGCCTTCGAGGCGTTGCGGTCGGCCGCCTTCTGGTTGTAGATGGCGGCGGCCTCGTTGGCGGCGAGCTTCGGTACGCCGAAGGAGTCGAGGACCTGGATCTCGTAGCGTTCCTGGAGGTAGACGCCGCTGTTGCCGCGGTCCTGGCCGGTCACGTCGTCCGGGAGTTTCGGGACGCGGAACTCGACGTGCAGCTTGTAGTCGCCGAAGGACTGCTTGGTGCGGATGTCGCCGCAGCAGACCTCGATGGCGTCGTCGGCGGTGCGCGGCCAGGCGACCGCGCGGCCGTCGGTGTGCTGCCACTGGGAGAGGCTGCCGCCGTCGAGCAGGTTGATACGGGCGCCCGGCCGGTTGAGGTGGAGCATGTCGAGGTTGACGTGGCCGTCGTCACCGTCGTCGTAGCGGTACGAGATGGTGTTGGTGCCCTTGCGCAGGTTCAGCCGCTCGGTGTGGGTGGCCCAGGTCGTCCAGGAGCCGGTCGGCGGCAGCGCCGTCTGGCGGACCTTCTTCCCGTTCACGTAGACGCTGATCTTCTTGGTGCCGTTGAAGGGGTGGGGGCCGTTGGCGTAGCGCAGGCCGACGTCGTACGTGCCCTTCTTGGCGGTCTCGACGTGGAAGGTGGTGGTGGCGCCGGGGGTGCCGTAGCCGTCCACGAAGCCGCCGCCGGAGTGGCCCTTGTGCTCCTTGTCGATGTCGGCGCCGCCGGACAGCTTGGCCTCCTCCGCCTCGTAGGCGGTCGGCCGCGACTTGTCTCCGGGGATGGCGTTCAGGGTGTACCAGGCCTCGGTGCTCCACAGCGCGTCACCGCTCGCGGCGGTGAAGGGGCGCGGGGAGCGGACGTGCACGACACGGTCGGCGCGCAGGCCGGGGATGTCCAGACGGACCTGGGTGCGGTCCTTGGAGACGACGGCCCCGGAGACCCTCAGCGGCTCCTCGTCGATCTTGGGGCCGCCGTACTCGGGGGTGGGCGAGTAGCGCCACTGCCGTACCTCGTAGCTCTGGGCGAGGTTCTGGGCGATCCGGTTGACGGTCGCCGGGGACAGGGGCTGGGTGTACTTCAGGACGAAACCGTCGTCGGTGGCGCGCATGGAGTGGATGTCGAAGGCGTTGGTGCCGTTCGGGGTGAGCTTCTGCAGGCCGAAGTTGAGCTTGCCCTCCTGGCCCCAGTTGCCCCCGGCGCCCAGGCCGCCGGCGTAGATCGCGCCGTCGGGGCCGACGCTGATCCGGTTGACTCCGGCCTCCAGGCCCTGGGTGTGGCGGAAGACCGCGCCCTGGTACTCGCCGTTGACCTTCTCCAGGCTGGCGCGCTGGAGTCCGCCGTAGGTGACGTCACCGAAGAGGATCTGCCCGGCGAAGGGGCCCTTCTTCAGGGTCAGCGGGGTGCTGGGTGAGTTGGCGATCTCGTTCTGCGGCAGCCACAGCACCGGCTTGGTCACCGGGCGGTCGTCGAAGCGGCCGGAGACGGTGTCGGCGCCGTCCTGGGCGCGGGTGTAGTGGTTGAAGAAGCGGTCCTTCTTGACCTGGACCAGCTTGGAGGCGGGGAGCCAGCCGCCCTGGTTGTCGGTGACGAAGAGTTCCTTGTCGGGGCCCCAGCCGATGCCGTTGGGGGTGCGCAGTCCGCCGGCGATGTAGGAGACCTTGCCGGTCTTCTTGTCGACCTTGATGGTGGTGCCGCGGTCCTTGGCGGGCTGCGGGTTGGTGGTGGCGCCGCCGTAGTTGATGGCCACGGAGAGGTTGAGGTAGAAGCTGCCCTTGTCGTAGAGCAGGCCGAAGGCGAACTCGTGGAAGTTGCCGCCGTAGGGCCAGGACGCGATCTTGCGGTAGGTGTCGGTGACCTCGTCGCGGTTGGTGTCGTTCAGCTCGGTGAGCTGGTGCTTCTCGGACACGTACAGCTTGCCGTCGACGTACTTGATGCCCATGGGCTCGCGGAGCCCGGAGGCGACCTTCTTGGCGGTCACCTTGTCGGGGCCGGTGGCGCCGGTGACGTTGTCGAGGAGGTAGACCTCGCCGTTGCTGGTCTGGCTCTCGCCCCAGGTGGACACCGCGAGTCGGCCGTCGGGCAGCCAGTCCATGGCGGAGACCTTGGGCTCGAAGCCGGCCGGGCGCAGATCGGTCAGGGAGTAGTTGGGATGGACCCCGGCCAGCGGGAGTCCGTCACCGGGGTTGTCCTGGCCGCTGACGCACTCCTTGCGGCCGGGGGCGGTGACCCGGACCACGCCGGCGTCGGTGCTGAGCACCGAGTTGGGCACGAGGGTGAAGTCGCTCGCGCCCGGAGGCTTCCACTGGAGGGTGAGCTGCTCGCCGCCGCCCGCCTCGAAGTGCTCGATGAGCAGCGGATGTGGACCGGCCGTCAGCTGGGCGGTGCCGTCCTTGGGTTCGGCGGCGTGCAGCCCGTCGTGGTCGATGACCATCCGCTTGTCCAGGAGCAGCCGTGAGCCGTCGTCGCTGATCAGTCGGAAGTCGTACGACCCGTCCCGGGGGACGTTCAGATAGCCGATGGCCTGGGTCATGAAGTTGCTGCCCATGCCGAAGTCGGCTTCGCTCGACCAGTCCACGACCGGCATCAGCTTGTCGATGTTGGGGGTCTGGCCCTCTTTCAGCTCACAGAGCTTCTTCAGCGGCGCCTGCAGATCGAAGACCCGCAGGGTGACGCCGGGCTCCTGCGGCGGGATGTCGGCGGCGGCCCGGTCCGGCGCGACGGCGACGGCGGGCGACCAACTGCCGGCGACCAGCCCGGCGAGCACAAGTGCCGCCATGTGTCGGGAAAATCGGCGGTACGGCCGTGATCTCACACTTCCTCCTGGCACTGGGTTGGAGCGGACGGGCGGCTGCCCGTTCGAAAGTGCGTGCAGTCGGCCCCCGTGGGGGAGGGCGGTGCGGGTGTGCTCTACGCGTGTCTGCGGGTGACTGAGCCCACGGTGGGGGCTGCCGGTGCGGGCGTGAGCAGTGGTGCTCACGCAGTGACGCCTTGAGCGCTGGCACGAGAACGAGGGGGCGGTGGAACGGTGACGCTTCTCAACGGTGGTGGTGCGTCGGCGACGGTGCGTCAGTTGTGGTGCGTGCGACAGACACTAAGGACTTTTCTTTACGCGGTCCATACTTCGTCCACAGAGAGTCAAAAGTTTTTGGAGAGCGAGTGGTAGCGGCGCGGCCCCGGGACCAACCAGTACCAAGATCGGCCGACACTCCCGAGCGGGCTCAGATCGGGCCGCACGGGGATACGATCCCGTCGGCGTCGCCCGCTGACGGACCCCTGGCGGGAAACCCGGGAACCATGCGGTGTCCGGCGAGCACCGCCACAGGCGCGGACCGGCACAGATGGAGCGCGGGCGCGCGGGGCATGCACCGGACGGGGACAATGCCAGGGGCAGGGATCAACGGCTTCCGCCAGGACCGCCGCCCCCGCGACGGGCGGGCGTCGCACGAGATCTCCCGCCGCGTTGCCCGGCCCCACCCCGGCCGGTTTCCGTCAGGCGGTACGGCTCGGCCGGGCTCCGGAGGACGTCGTGGTCAGCGAGCGGGCGCGGGCTGCGCGAGGTCCGCGAACTTCCGGGCGCGCATGAGGATTCCGCCGGCCAGCGGGTCCGTGGGCGGACGCCGCCCCCGAGGTCCGGAGGGACGCCCGGCTGGCCGAGGAGACCAGCGCCGACTGACGGCGGACGGCTGACCGGGCCTGCATCGCGAGGGTCCGGTCAGCCGCGTCGTCCCGGAGGCGGCGTGTCGAAAAGACCCAGCTCGTCATCGTCGGGTGCTTGGAAGAGTTTCACGTACCCCTCAAGCAACTCGCGGCTGATAGGGACTGTCCCCGGCCCGCCCTCCCGGCTGCGCGCGTCGAGGCGGCGGCACAACTCATCGATCGACGCAGCAAGGCAGTGCAGTTCCACGCGAACCCCGAGTGCCTTCGCCGCCAAGCGCTTCTCATCCCGCTCAGAACGCCCCCAGAAGCCGAACTCCAGGATCACACTCTGTCCGAGCCTCAGCAGATCCTGCGCATGAGCCCAAAACCGCCTCTCAAGCCGGTCACGCAGGTGCTCATCGAACAGGTCGACACCGAGATCCACCAGCCATTCGTCCGGACACAGACGCACCGCTGGAATCTCTCTCGCCAGGCGCTTGGCCAACGTCGTCTTCCCGGAGCCGGGAAGCCCGCACAACAAGATCAGCCTGGGGCCGGGACTCGCATCCATCAGGCACCTCCCAAGCGCCGCGGCAAGGTCATTCCGGCATACTCGCGCAGCCGCTCCGGGCAACGGAAATGGTTTCCGATTCCGTGACCGCACTGTCCGCACGCTCGCCTCGGCTCCGCCCGCGCTCGCCCGATCTCCCCACCCGTACGGGACCGACGATCCCTCTACCAAGCCCGTTACGAACCATGGGACGAGAAACAGGCACTTACGGACGGAGTCCGGTCTTCGCCCGGCCGGTCTCCGGGTCGTAGGGGAAGGAGACGTGCTGGTGGATCATCTTCCATTCGCCGTCTCTCCTTTGGAACACCCGAGTGCCCCGTGACCAGCTTTCGGCGGTCTCGCCGTCAGGCTGCTGAGTCCGCATGCGGTTGAGGCCCCAGGCGACGGCGATGTCCTCCCGGACCAGGATCTCCAGGTCCGGGACATTCCAGTCGATGGCCCCGGAAGCTGCTTCAAGCCCGCGCCTGCACTCTTCCCGGATGCTCTCCAGGCCGAGGTGCTGAAGCGGCTCACCGTGCTCGTAGGAGACGACGTCCTCGGCGATATGGGACATCAGCCCGTCCAGGTCCTTCGCAGCGGTGCGGTCGAACCACTGCTGGTGGACCGCATGCACCTCCTGCTCTCCAGCGGCGACGGGCGCAGCCTGCCCGCCGGAGGTGTCCGGGAAGGAGTGGTGCTCGTGTGCCACGACCCACCGGCCGTGTTCTTTGCGCAGCCCGAGAGTGAGTCGCAGACGGTTCTCCGGCCGTTCGGCAAGTTCCTCCGGGGTTCCACAAAGCAGCAGAGCATGGGCGAAGGCCACATTGTCTCCTGCGGTGATGTCCAACGACTCGATCGCGAACGCGGCTCCTTGCGCCTGCCACTCGAAGAAGGGCGGCCATGTCCCGCTGTAGGCGTCAATGCCACGGACGCCCTCGTAAGGTGGCGGGACATCGAACATGACGATGTCATCGGAGTGGTCCGCCAGGACACCACTCAAATCGCCCTGGTGCACCGCCACAGCCCACTGCTCGATCAAGGCCCGGATCTGCTCTTCATTGTCGGGCATGGCCAAGCTCACTGTCCTTTCCGGTCGGCGCCGCTTCGCGGCGCACGGGCGGGCGCGTCAACCCGCCTGCTTTGGCAGACTCTCCACCGCCATAAAACTCATCGGCGGGCGGGAAAAGTCGCCTCGGGTGAGGAAGGAACGCCCTGTCAGCAGCGTCGATGCTTCTTCTGGCTCCGGGCGAAGCGGTAGGAGCCGGTGCCGGTCTCGACGATGTGCGCGTGGAAGGCCGGGAAGAACGCCTCGCGTGCCACCCCGCGTTCGTCACCGTCCGCACCCTCGCCATCGACACCCAGGGCCGCACCCTGATGCTGCTCGGCCGCCACCAGCGGACCACCGCCCGTCCTCGCTGATCGTCACCGGCCCCGCCGCGGCCGGGAAACCCACCGCCCCCTCGAAGTCGGGTGCACCTGCCACCTCGCCCACACGCGAAAACACCCCGGCCCCGCATGTTCGCGTACCGGCTGGTGCCGCCCGGTGGCACCGCCAAGACCCTCGCCGCCGAATTCGCCCGCTACCTCGGCATCCCCGTCACGCCCGCACGTCCCAGGCCCAGATCACCACCGCCCCCTCGCCCTTGTGGAGAAGGAGGTCGACAACGAGAGGGGCACCATCTACGGCATCGACGAGAATCTCGGCGAGTACCAGCTCCGCTCCCTGCTCTTACCTGGCGCGACACACGGGGCGGACGCCGACCTGATCGGGGCGTGTGCGCACCGGGCGATGCGTGTGTTCTGCGATCGCTATCCGCGGATTCCGACGCTGTGGGCGGCGCACATCCACGCGGGCGCGTAGGCGACCTCGCGGCCGCGGCTCCCTTCGGCGCGCTGCGCCCCTGGGCCACCCGCCGCACCCGCAGACGCGTCGCCCCCGGGGCGGCCCGACCTGGACCAGCCAGCCGTACGTCCGACGGAACCTGCGGGCGGCGGCAGGTCGCGAAGTCCCGCTCAGGCACGACGGATTGGACCAGATCACCCCCTGTGTGCCCGGACGGTCAGGCGGGAACACGGTCAGGCGGGAACGAAGTCCTCGCCCTGCGGCTGGAGCGACCCCCTGCGGGCGGCGGCCCTTCGCGCGGCCCTCTCGAATTCGCGGAGCACCGTCCGCTTGTCGGCCTCCCGTACGACGAGTGCGCTCTGAATGGGCGGCAGATCGAGTTCCACGAAGGTGACGCCGGGCTGCCGGTAGTAGTTCTGGGACCGCCAGGTGAGTGTCATGACGCCGCGGCCGGCCTCGACGGCGGCCAGTCCCTCGCGGATGGTGTGAATGACGGGGCCGTCCGGGATGGGGACTCCGGACGGGGTCGCCCTGGGGAGGTGGTAGGCGCACCACGCCGGCGAGGCCGCGCCGGGCGGCAGGCGGAGCATGCGTTCATGGCGAAGGTCCTCGGGGTCGACGAGCCCGGCGGTCGCGAGCCGGTGTTCGTCCGGTACGGCCAGCATGCGCAGGTCCTGGAACAGCACCGCTCCCCGCAGGAGGTCCGGAAGTCCGACGGGCAGACGCACCAGATGACGAGTAGCGAACGCGGGAAACCCACGGCAGCGATCACCTGTCGTAACGAATCAGAAAGAAGAGAAGCAGTGAAAACGAAGAACGTCGTCGTCGTGACCGGGGCATGCGGTGGGATCGGATCCGCCATCTGCCGTGAATTCCTGGAAAGGGGCGACACGGTCGTCGGTCTGGACCGGGCCCTTCCTGAGGCTGCCATGATCGCGGGGGTCGACTACCGCGAGACGGACGTGACGGACATCACCGGACTCGGACCGGCCGTCGATTCGATCGTCCAGACCCACGGCCGCCTCGACGTATGGGTGAACAACGCCGGCATGCTGAACCGTGTTCCGTCGCTGGACCTGGACGAGAAAGCCTGGCGCGAGACGCTCGACGTCAATCTGACGGCGACCTTCTTCGGCGCCCAGGCCGCCGCCCGGCAGATGGCGAAGCAGGGCTCCGGGAACATCGTCAACGTGTCGAGCTACGCGGCGCTGAGAGCCAGGCCGAACTGTGCGGACTACGCCTCCGCCAAGGCCGGTGTCGCGCACCTCACCGCATGCCTGGCTCTTGAATGGGGCCCTCTGGGCATCCGCGTCAACGCCGTCGCGCCCGGCTACATCGACACCCCGATGAGCAGTTGGATTCACGACGACCCCGACCAGCTCGCCGTCATCATGGCCCGGATACCCCTCGCCCGAAGGGGGAAGCCCAGCGAGGTGGCCAAGGCCATCGTCTATCTGGCGTCGGAAGAGGCGTCGTATGTGACGGGGCAGGTCATGCAGGTCGACGGAGGAACCACCAAGTCATGAGCGCGACCGCGCAGTACTGGAAGAGCCGTACCTGTGTGGTGACCGGGGGCGCTCGTGGACAGGGGGCCGCCGAGGTGCGCCACCTGATGTCGATGGACGCCGCGGTCATCGCGGTCGACCGGCTGCCGCAAGACGCGCGGGAGTGGGCCGAACTGCGCGAATCGGCCGGCACGGCCGGGCGGCTCGTCACGCTGGACGGCGACGTCGCCGATCCGCGGACCTGGGACCGGGTGCTGTCATCCGTACGGGACGTCGGCCGCCCCCTGGCAGGACTCATCAACAATGCCGGAATCACCCTCCGCAAAACGGTCACCCAGACGACGCTGGAGGAGTGGGAGAACCTGATCAGCGTCAATCTGACCGGCGCCTTCCTGGGCTTGCGCACGCTCGCGCCCGCGATGGACGACGGCTCCGCGATCGTGAACGTATCGTCCGTGGCGGGTCTCACCGGCTACTTCTCCGCCGCCTACACGGCGAGCAAGTGGGCGCTGCGCGGACTGACGAAGGCCGCCGCCATCGAACTGGCCCCGCGGCACATCCGGGTGAACACCATCTGTCCGGGCCTGGTCGACACCCCGATGGCCCTCAAGCCCGACAGCGCGTACAACGCCGACCAGGCTCAGGCCCTGTACGAGGGCAACCGCGCGATGTCGCCCCTCGGAAGGGGAGCTTCGCCGCACGAGATCGCCTCAGCGGCCGTCTTTCTGCTCGGTCCGGAGGCGTCGTTCGTCAACGCGGCCGACCTCGCCGTCGACGGCGGCATGACCGGCGCGGGCGTCTACTCGTACATCGGGCGGATGACGGGCAGCATCGCCGGGGATGTCGGTTATTCGTGTAGTTGAGACACGCCCATCGCTGTGACCTGCAACATCTCAACTGCATTCACAGAAACTGAGGTTGAGCCGTCCACCTGGCTGACCTGCTCTGATGAGATGTATGGGCTCCTGGGGGCTCTCGATAGCAAGCCTGTGAGCTGGGGTACCTCATCTCTATCGAGAATGTCTCAGCTTGACGTTTAACGTCGCTGGTCACTCGACCTGCTGAGATCCCTGGGATCCGGGCGTAGGTGACGCGGCCGTTCTTCACGCTTCGAGATGTCGAGTAACGAAGTGCGAGAGAACGGCCGCTGCCTATGAGTCTCCCCGTCAACGTGCCCGCAGGCGAGCCATTGGATTTGCTGTCCCGCTTTCGGGTCGATTTCTACGAGAGCCTCTACGCTCGCGCCGACGTGCTCTTCGAGCTCACCGACTCCGTACTGTGTGCGGACGGGCCGGTGAACACCCTGGTCGAGCTGTCGCTGACGGCCGAGCACCGGCGCGGGCACGGCGCCTTGTACTCGGCGCTGGACCGAGGATGGATCGAACCGACGCGTCTGCGTCGTGCCCTGGCAGACCTACCGGTGCCGAAGGCGGCCGACGGGCGGATCGTGCTGGCCGTGGACGTGAGCAACTGGCTCCGTCCCGATGCCCCGACCAGCGACGACCGGCTGTTCTGCCATGTCTGCGGACGTGGCGACCGCAACAGCGACCAGACGGTGCCCGGGCTGGCAGTACTCCTTCGTCGCCGCACTGGAGCCCGGCCGCACCTCGTGGTGCCAGCTGCTGGACGCCGTGCGCCTCGGGCCGGCGCACGATGCGACCGCTGTCACCGCTGCCCAGCTACGGGACGTCGTCGTCCAGTTGATCCAGGCCCGGCAGTGGCAGGCGGGTGATCCGGAGATCTGGATTGTCATGGACTCCGGCTACGACGTCGCCTACCTCTCCCAGGCCCTGGAGGACGTGCCCGTCGTGCTGCTCGGACGACTGCGTTCGGATCGCGTGATGCTCCGCGACCCGGGCCCCGCCCGTTCCGGGCCGAAGGGCGGGCGGCCCCGTCGGCACGGCGGCGTTCTCACCTTCGCCAAGCCCGACACCCGGCACGACCCCCACGTCAGCACGGCCACGGACACCGCCCGCTACGGCAGGGCCGAGACGATGGCCTGGGACCGGATGCACCCCAGGCTCACCCACCGCGGCCCCTGGCTGGAGTACGCGGAGGAGGAACTACCCGTCCTGCACGGCACGTTGGTACGACTCCAGGTCGAGCACCTGCCGGGCGACCGCATCCCGAAGCCGGTCTGGCTGTGGTCCTCGGCCACCACCGCCACGCCGGCCGATGTGGACCGCTGGTGGCAGTCGTTCC